>NZ_JASNRB020000015.1:0-194530 GCF_030411975.2 Massilia orientalis
AGATGGGCGCGGTCTTCATCCTCGCTCATGCCGTTGCCCACTTCGAGCATGTCCATATCGTTCCAGTGGCCGGGCCCTGCGAACTTGCGCAGGCCTGCTTGCTTGTCGAGGATGCGCAGCACGCCCAGACCGGTCGAGAGGCCGGGACTGAATTCGCAGTCGAAGCAATTATAGATATCGGGTGTGGTGCGCCACGAATGGCCGACCTGGCCGGCCCACTCCCAGGGCTTGCTCATGCCCCATTCGCACAAGCTGAAGAGCATCGGACGGCCCGCCTTGGCGATCGCGTCGCGCATCGTGGTGTAGGCCGCTTCAGCGTTCATGCTCGGGGTGTTGCACCAATCGTACTTGACGTAATCGATGTCCCAGCTGGCATAGGTCCGCGCATCCTGATACTCGTGGCCGCGGCTGCCGGGACGGCCGCCGCAGGTGGTCGCGCCGGCGTCCGAGTAGATGCCCAGCTTGAGTCCCTTGCCATGTACATAGTCCGCCAGCGCCTTCATGCCGGATGGGAAGCGCTTGGGGTCGGGCTGGATATTGCCGTCGGTGTCACGCTGGCCTTGCCAGCAATCGTCGATGTTCACGTACTGGAAGCCGGCGTCCTTCAAGCCCTGCTTGACCATGGCGTCGGCGGTCTCGCGGATCAGGCGCTCGTCGATTTCGCAGGCGAATTTGTTCCAGCTGTTCCAGCCCATTTGCGGGGTGCTGGCCAGGCCCTCGGCCTTTTGAGCCCAGCTAGTGCCGTAGGCGGCGGCACCCAGCAAGACGCCTAACACGAGCTGCGCCGTGCGTTTGGTGTTCATCTTGATTCCTATCATTATGCGGATGTTTGAAAGTTTGCGTTCGTGTGGGCGGCCAGCACGCTTGCCGTGACCGCCGCAATTGCAAGGTCGGGCATTGGCCGCCTATTTTGCGTCCGGGGCCGTGGGCGGTAGCGGAACCTGGCCTGGGCCTGAAGCATAGGCAATCCGTCGTGGACAACGATATCGGCGGCAATCGAATTTCTAGCAATCCGCAGAAATTGCAAGCAATCTTGACCACAGTGAAAATTGGTCGAGGCAGCTGGATCCCAGCAGCCGTAGCAGGAACAGCCCGCCGATAGCGCTCCGTCGCAACCACGCGCCTGAACATGGCGGCTGAACCGCTGCCATCCTGGACCGCGAGGCGCGGTCATCCCACCCCTGCCAGTCTCCATGTCGCCGGCCGCCACGGCCGATTTCTACTGTGGCTGACATCGCTTGCAATTTCTGCGGTTTGCAAGAGATTCGCTTGACAGCGATATCGGTGCCCATGCGGAACGGCCTATGTTTCACACACGGCCCCGATTCCGCGACCGTCTTCCGTTCGCCACGGTGCCCGAACCCGGCACCCAGCCGGTGCTGGGAATCGGCCCGCTGAGGTTTCGGAAATGCTTTCCAAACACACAAATAAAATGGACACGACGAAAGTACAGCGGATCGCACTGTTATTCAACGCGAACAAGATATTCGATTACGAAGTCATTGCCGGCATTGCCGCCTATTTTGGAAGTACGGGGGCGGCCTGGGATATCTTCCTGGAAGAAGATTTCCGATTGCGCCTTGCGGGCATCGAGCACTGGCAGGGCGACGGCGTTATCGCCAACTTTGACGATCCAGCCGTGGCAGAAGCGTTGTCGCGCTGTAGCGTACCGGTGGTCGCAATTGGCGGTTCCTATGGCGACCCGTCCAATTACCCGGCCGGTGTGCCCTACGTCGCGACCGACAATATCAAGCTGATCGAACTGGCACATCAGCATCTGATCGATGTCGGCCTGCAGCGTTTCGCCATGTTCAGCGTTCCCGCCACCGCGGAAAGCCGCTGGGCGCAGGAGCGCGAGAATGCCTTCCGCAGCCTGATGCAGGGCGACCGCCTTGAAGCGGAGATATTCCGCGGCTGCGAAACCAGCGTCCATTCGTGGGACGAGGCGGTCCAGGGGCAGATTGACTGGTTGCGCCGCTTGCCCAAACCGGTTGGCATCATCGCCGTCACGGACGCGCGTGCACGCCAGCTCATACAGGCCTGCATTATCGCCAACATCGAAGTGCCGGAACAGGTGGCGATCATCGGCATCGACAACGACCCGCTGGTGCGCAGGCTCACCCGCATACCGCTCAGTTCCGTGATCCAGGGCGCGCAGGATATCGGGCGCGCGGCCGCCCGTCTGATCGGGCAGATGCTGCACGGGGTGTGCCCGCCGCAGACGCCGATCGTGGTGCCGCCGGCCGGCATCAACGTGCACGCGTCCAGCCAGTACCAGCTGATCAAGCATCCGAACGTGATGCGCGCGCGCCACTTCATCCGCCAGTATGCGTGCCAGGGCATCAGGACCGAACAGGTGGCCCAATACGTGGGCGTGTCGCGTTCTACGCTCGACGCCGTGTTTCGCCAGGAGCTGGGATGCAGCGTGCACGACGTGATCCTGAGCTTCAGGCTCAGTGCCGCCCGGGCCGGCCTGGATAGCGGGGATTGCAGCAAGGCCGACGTGGCGCTGAACAGCGGCGTTACGTCTATCCAGTAAGTGCGTTGAACCGGGCGTTTTTTGAAGCTGACTTCCGCAACGATTGTGGCGCCGGCCAGCGCGGCGGAGCTACGTTCGCTACCGGAAAACGTCAAGCCAATCCTGTTTGAGGAGACAATATGTTTCGGAAGCATAATTTCATCGTCCCGACGCTGGTCGCGGCGCTTCTTGCCGGTTGCAGCGGGGGCAGCACGACCCCCGGCGCGTCCGGCACCGCACCGGCCCTCGCCGCCACCACCGGCTCGGCCACCAGTTATACGAGCGTGAAGTGGGCCGGTGGCGGCTACGTCACCGGTCTCGTCTACCATCCGACGACCGCGGGCCTCATGTACGCACGCACCGACATCGGCGGCGCCTACCGCTGGAATGATTCAAACGGGTCGTGGACGCCCATCACCGACGGTATCGGTTTCAGCGGGGGCGAGAGCGAGTTTCACGGCGTCGAAAGCATTGCCCTCGATCCGGCCAACGACCAGCTCGTCTATCTGGTGACCGGCGTGTATACGAAAGACGGCGGCGGCAACCCGACCAACGGCCGTATCTATGCCTCTAGCAACCGCGGCCTCACCTGGACGCACTACGACCTGCCTTTCCCGGTGGGTGGCAATGAAGGCGGCCGGGCCATCGGCGAACGGCTGAAGCTCGATCCCACCAATCCGTCGACGATGTTCTACGCCTCGCGCACGGCCGGCCTGTGGAAAAGCACGAACTCGGGTCAGACGTGGACCCAGACGGCTCTGTCGAGCACCGTGCTCACGGGCGCCCAGATCCAGGCGATCGGCGCCGTGAAGGGCGTCGAGCAGATCATGTTCGACAACTCGAACGTGGGTGGCGGCCAGACGACCTGGATCATGTATGCCGCCGTCGCGCCGGACTACGGCCAGGTGGCGGGCCTGACCTCGACCCTGTACAAGTCCGTCAACGGCGGCTTTTCGTGGACGCCGGTGTCGGTCCCGTCGAACGTGTCCGGTTACTACGTCCCGCACATGGTGCGTGCCAGCGACGGCATGTACTATGTGGTATTCAACCAGAACGCCGGCGAGGGCGCCGGCGGTCCCGGCTACCTCTACAAGTTCGGTGGCGTGGCCGGCAATGAGTCCTGGAACCAGCTCTCCAGCATCACGACCGGCGGCGGCTACGGCGGTGTGTCCGTGTACGGCACCGGCTCGACGGCCCGTATCGCGCTGGCCGTGACCGGGACCTGGAGCGCCGCCGGTCCTGTCGTCCAGCTGTCCGACAACGGCGGCAGCACCTGGCGCGAAATCGCGGGCGGCATGCTGCATTACGGCGGACAGTTCTGGGGCTGGATCGACGACATCGAGATCGATCCAGCCAACCGCGACCACATCATGCACGTCACCGGCGGCGGCGTCTGGGAAACCTGGAACGCGTCGTCGGCCACGCCGAGCTGGGATTTCCCGAACAACAACCTCGAGGAGACCGCCACCCTGGCCGTCGTCACGCCGCCGGCCGGCGCGCCGTACAAGTTCGTCAACAGCGCAGGCGACATCGGGACATGGGTCCAGACCGACCTCGCGACGACGCCGACCAGGGGCCCTCTCGCTGATTGGAACAACGGCAACTACGCGGACGTGCTGTGGTCTGATCCGAATTACATCGTCGGTGCCGGCCTCAACAACGCAACTCAACCAAAAAGCGTCTTCGGCTTCTGGTCCGGCGACGCCGGCAACTCGTGGTCGAACTTCGCGACCCTGCCTGCGGGCGCGGCAGCGAACGATTCCGACAACGGGAGTATCGTGACCACGTCGCGCAACAACGTGATCTGGGCGCCGTCCGGCTCGGTGCCATCCTATACCACGAACAATGGCGCGAGCTGGACCGCGACCAACCTGCCGGCGCCGGCAAACCCCGGCGGCTGGGCTAACGGCTATCGCCTGGTCGTCGACCGGAAGAATCCGAAAAAGGTCTATGCCTACGATTCGGGGGGCGCATTCTGGGGGCCGGCGGGCAAGGTCTACGTCGCGACCGATGGCGGCCACAGCTTCACGCTGAGCCAGGGCTCGGTGTCGGCGAACCTGTATCACAACGCCTTTGATCTCACGTCGATGGTGGTCAACCCGAACGTCGAGGGTGACCTCTGGCTGGCCGACGGCAACGCCGTATACCACTCGACCAATTCGGGGTCGACCTGGACCAGGCTGAACGGCTTCGCGACGGTCGGTGACGACGGCGCGCGGGGCCAACTGCATGGCGCCAGCGTGATCGCCCTGGGCAAGGCACAGGCGGGCAGCCCGTACTCGGCCGCGATCTACGTCGTGGGTACGATGAATGGCGTATGGGGCTTGTACCACTCCGACGATGGTGGTGCGACCTGGGCGCGCTTCAACGATGATGCGCACCAGTACGGCGGCATCGGCGCGATGGCGGGCGACTGGAACACCTACGGGCGCGTCTACTTCAGTGGCGCCGGCCGCGGTCTGATCTACACCAACTGAGTCATACGTCCCAGACGCCGCCAATGACCGCTGCGGCACCGCAAACGTGCCGCAGCGGTCTTTCGATCTGAACCGCAGCTTGCAACCGGAGCGCCGGTGTCGTCAGGCCGCGTGCATCGAGTCCCTTCGCCATCTTGCACGTGATGAAGTCGCTGCCGTGTCGAGCATGGCCCCGGCTTATGCTGGCCGGTCCAGTCGATCCAGATCGTCCCCCCTCGCGCGCATGCCTGCGTGGCAGCTTTTGGAGCAGCGGCAGGCAATGTATTTCTTCGAGCCGGGCATCCCGGGCAGGCAGGTGGTCGGCGCTCCAGTCCACCGCATCCACGCGATATTTCTTAAATGCAACAAAGTCGATGCGGGGCGCGCCGGTCATCCGCTCCCTGGTTCCACGAGCGGCCTGTGGCGTGGCAGCCAATTCTTCCGGCCCGCTTGCCTGACCGACGCCACCCGTCACGGCCGATTTTTACTCTAGCTGACATTCCTTGCAATTTCTGCGGAGTGCAAGAAATTCGATTACCGGCGATATCGTTGCCCATGAGGGACGGCCTATGCTTCACACATGGGTTGGGCTCCGCAACCGCCTCCCGGCCGCAGACGATCCTGGGCTTCACACACGTTCGCTCTCCTCCGTGGCGGGTTTCCGCAGCGGTTTTATGGGGCAGCTTTGGCTGCCCCTTTTTTCGGAGCGGCCCAGCACGGGGGCAATTGTTTCAAATATATAAAGATCAAGATATGTCGATACGGCGCCATCGAAGCAGCTGGTTGACCGGTATCGATAATAAAAGCAGGGAGACAAGACGTGCACCTCAGGCTCATTGCATGCAGCAGCAACCGGTCCGCAAACCTTTCGCCGTCCCGGCGTACATCATGGCGCGCTGTTTTTTTTCGCGTTTTTGAAAACGATTTCATAACGCCGGCGACGCTCTGCCAGTCCGTTCATCCTTGACCAGTACCAACCTCCCTGCCGCGAATGTCGAGCGAAGCGGGCAGGGAGCAATCTTTTCTTGTCATCGGCGCAGCCGGTGCCGAGCAACTTCAGCAAACAAAAAAGAAAGGAAGATTCCAATGAGGAGACAAACCATGAGATTCCAGCTGACGGCAGTCGGACTGGCCTGCGGCATGTTGTTGGCCGGCTGCAGCGGCGGCGGCGGTTCGAGCGACGGCGCGAAGGCGCAATCCATTTCGTTCCCATTCGTGGGCGGACCGACGCTCGCCGCCCCGCCCGAGGTCGCGACCGTCCAGCTGACGGCGACGGCGAGCGGAGGTGGCGAGGTGACCTTCACGTCGAATACGCCGGATATCTGCACCGTCAACGGCGCTACGCTGTCGCTGATCAAAGCGGGCGAGTGCTCGGTGACCGCAAACCAGGCGGGTGGCAACGGCTACACCCCCGCCTCGGAAAACCAGATTTTCGGCATCCCCAAACGGTCGCAGACGGTGATCTTCCGCAATCCAGGGGCGCTACCGCTGGATTCGACGCCGGTTCCGCTGGTCGCCACGACCAGCATTGCCGGCAAAGCCGTTACCTTTACGTCCAGCACGCCCACGGTCTGCACGGTCAGCGGCAACACGATGACCAAGGTCGACAACGGGCTGTGCAAGATCACGGCGCAGGTCGTCGATGATATCTATGCCCCCGGCACGGTTGTCCGGAGCATCCCGATCGGCACCGCGCAAGCGGATGCGCTGACGTTCCTGAGCGGCTACAAGAGCACCGACCAGACCAATGAGTCGGGCAGCATCGAGACCTACGCCGGCAGCAGCGCGGACGGTTGGTGGTGTGCCACGAACTGGTGCGGCCGCACCGTGCCCACCGACGGCAGCAGCTTCACCTGGTACTACAACATCCAGCCGGATTCCGGCAATGGACTGGGTGGCTACATGGGCGTCAAGCTGCTCGCGGGTGGCCTGGCGAAGCTCGTCGAGAACGGCGACACGCCCGCTGGCGCACGGATCGATGCCCAGACGGCCCTGAAGTTCAAGCTCGCGCAGAACCCTGAATGGTTCGGCAACGGCAACAACGGGGTCGATATCAACCTGTACCTCGGCCACTTCGCCGTCAAGGACGGCAAGGCCTGCAACGTGAAGCTGCACGCGACGGTAATGCCGACCGCTGCAGCCGCCACGAGCTACAGCGTCGATCTCAAGGACAAGTTCACGATTGCGGAATCGTGCGGCCTGACGGGACTCGACCTCTGGACCGAGTTGCAGGATTACCCGATCGCGCAAGTCGAATTCTCCGCAGTGAGCGCGAACGCCTCGATGGCGACCGCGGGTACGGACAAGCTGACCTACTCGACCCAACTCACGCTGACCGGCCCCATCACCTTCCAATGACCGCGGACGGCGACCAAGGTATTTAATAAAAGGATATAAATAATGACAAGAATTGAGACGAAGATCGTGAGGAAACCGATCAAGATGACCGCGCTGTCGTTGGCGGTGGCGCAGGCCGCACTGGCCTGGGGCGGCGCGGCGCATGCGCAAACGGCGCCGGCCGGCGACCCGCCTACGCAGACGGTGGTCGTGAGCGGCCAGCGCGCCGCCATGCAGTCGGCGCAAAAACTCAAGCAGAACGCCGAGGAAGTCGTCGATGCCGTCGTTGCGGAAGAGGCCGGCAAACTGCCGGACAAGTCGATCACCGAAGTGCTGCAGCGCGTCGCGGGCGTGACGATCGACCGCAACCGTTCGCGCGGCGACCCGGAACACTTCTCGGTCGAAGGTTCGGGCATTTCGGTGCGTGGCCTGACCTGGGGTTCGTCCACGCTGAACGGCCGCGAATCGTTCTCGGCCGGCTATCCGGGCCGTGAGCTGAGCTGGGGCGACATCCCGCCGGAACTCATGTCCGCAGTGGTCGTGCACAAGAATCCGCCCGCCGAGCTGGTCGAAGGCGGCGTCAGCGGTCAGGTGGATCTGCGTACCGCGCTGCCATTCGACTACAAGGACGGCAAGGTCGCCCTGTCGGTGAACGGCAACTACAACGCCCTGGGCAGCAAGAAGTCGCCGGGCCTGTCGGCCCTGGTGTCGAAGCGGTGGAATACCCGCACCGGGCAATGGGGCGCGTTGATCGACCTGTCTGCCAACCGCACCAATTCCCACAACGATACGGTTCAGGTGGATGCGTATTTCCCACGCACCGACATCGTTGACAGCCAGACCGTCTGGATCCCGAAGTCCGCGTCTTTCCGCACCAATACGAGCCAGGTCGACCGTGCCGGTGTCTATGGCGCGCTGCAGTGGAAGAACAACGGCATGGAATCGGCACTGACGTACTTCCATACCGGTTACAGGTCGGCCAACACCGAGAACGCCACGTTTACGGCCGTCGAGTCGCCGTACCTGGTCAAGCCGCTCGATCCGGTTTTCAACCAGAACGGCATCTTGCAGAAAGGCCTCTACACTTACCCGATCGGCGGCGTGGGCGCGAACAGCTTCGCGGCCGGTGGCCTGGGTTACCAGTCCGACACCGGCTTCGACACCAGCAAATCGCAGACGCGCGAGATCGCCTGGAACTTCAAGTGGAACATCAACGACCGCTGGGCCATCCAGAGCGACTTGCAGTGGGTGCATGCGACGAACAGCGGCGAGGGCAACGTCATGACCTTGGGCACGTTCGTGCCGAACCTGGGCATCGACTTGTCGGGCAGTCTGCCGAAGGTGACGTTCGACGACAATGACCGCGCCTTCCTGGCGAATCGCGACAACTACTACATGAGCTTCATGATGCCGTCGATGACCAAGGCCAGGGGCGACCTGTATGCCTGGAAGACGGACGCGCGTTTCCACTTCGACGACGACGTGCTGCGCGACCTGCGCTTTGGCGTGCGCCTCACCAAGCGTACGGCGGTCCGCTCCGACGCCTCCGGTGGCATCGGCGGCTGGAAGAGCATTGCCGAGCCATGGTCCGTCAACGCGACAAAGGTGCCGGGCACTCTGCCTCTGCTCGCGGACAAGGGTTGGCAAGCACGCCCCAACGTCAGTTACTTCAGCGATCCGCGCTACGGCAACCTGGTGCAAACGTCCTCGTATACGTTCCCGACTTTCTTCAATGGCAAGATTCCCCAGGTGCCAATGATGGTCGTTCCGGACCCGGCCTTCGTCCGGAACCTGGCCAATAATGCGAAACTCATCCCGGCCCTGCAGATGCAGTGCCAGGACGGCAACGCATACTATGGCACCAACAATGATTGCTCGACCGCGGATGGCGGCTGGAAACCGCTGGCCTACAACGACGATCCGGCCCAGACCAGCAGCCAGCAGGAACGCACCGAAGCCGCCTACGGCCAACTGCGTTTCGGCTTCGACAACTTGCGTTTCCCCGTCGAGGGCAACCTCGGCGTGCGTGTGATCCACACGCGCAGCGAGTCCCACGGCTTCACGATCTTCAATCCGACGTATGGCTCGAACGCGTCGGATGTGATCCCGCGCTTCGCCGCGATCAAGGATCCGGTGAATGCGTCGCAGCAGTACGTCGACGTGCTGCCCAGCCTGAACCTGAAGGCCGACCTGACGGACAAGCTGCAAACCCGTTTCGCGTTCGCCAAGTCGATGTACCGTCCGCCGTTCGACAACCTGAACGAGTACATCAACCTGAACCAGAACATCACGTCGGGCACCGGCGCCGAGGCCGGCACCATCAAGAGCATCAGCTACACGGGCAACGACCGGGGTAACGCCAAGCTGAAGCCGGTCCGCTCCAGCAACTTCGACTGGACGCTCGAATGGTATCCGGGCAACGGTTCGTCGCTGACCATGGCCGTGTTCCGCAAGAATGTGCGTGACATCATCTTGAACACGGCATTCACCAGGACCTACAAGAGCCTGGCGGGCAACGACCAGGCGTTCCTGATCACGGGGCCGGACAACGTCGCAAAGGGTTCGGTGACGGGCCTGGAACTGGCGGGCCAGACCTACTTCAACAATGTGCCGGGGCTGGACCGCATACTGCCGGACTGGGCCAAGGGCTTCGGCATCTCGGCGAACTACACGTACATCGACAGCAAGCAGGACCTGTACCATCCGTTCACCCAGAAGTATTGCCCGGCGAACGGATCGTTCAACAACAGCTCGCTGAGCCTGTACGGCTGCGACACCAACGGCCTGCCGTTCACGTCGTTGCCGATCCTGTACCTGTCGAAGAACGCGTACAACCTCATGTTCCTGTATGACCGCGGTCCGCTGTCGGCACGTCTGGCCTATAGCTGGCGCAGCCGGTTCCTGCAGGGCGTGGGTGCGAACGGCACGGGCGGTGACAACGCCACGAGTGCCGATCCGGACCGCGCCGCCGCGAACGGCGGCACGGCGCCGACGGACGTGGGCTACGGCCTGCCGACCTGGCAGGAAGCGACGGGCCAGCTGGACTTTGGCGTGGACTACAGGTTCAACGAGCACATCTCGGGCAACTTCTCGGCGAGCAACCTGACGGACATGGTCGTGCGCCAGACGCAGCAGCAAGGCATCGGCAACATGCCCCGCGCCTGGTTCGAGCCGGGCCGCAGCTTCCGCCTGAGCCTGCGTTACACGTACTAAAGGAAAAGGCGGCCCCGCCTGCGGGGCCGCCCCTGCCTCCGCGTCGACAAGCCGGGCCCGGTGCGGACCGGCTTTATTCGCTTGTATGCGGCTTGACCGCCAGGCCACCGGTTCGCCACTGTCGGGCCTGCCACCTTCATTGACATGCACCCGCTATATTCAAAAGCATTGGTCCGGCTGGTCCTGCTTCTCGGTATCAGTACACTGGCCGGGTATGTTTGCGTCAGCCGCAGCCATCACCGCGTCCCGTTGTTTGGGCAGGCAGATTTTTCCTGGCAGTTGCGAACGCACAAAGGCAACGACGCGACAACCAGCCTGGATGCGCGAGTCGATGCCGCGCGCCTGATCATGGAGTTCGTCCTGTCAGGCAGCAGCTCCAGACCCTATGTATCGAGCGGCCTGCTCTTCAGAGACAGCAACGGTAAACCGGCATTGCTCGACTGGTCCAGATTCGACAAGATCAGTGTCGAGGCACGCTGCCTCCCCGCCGGTACCATCCGGATCAGCCTGGCCACCTTCGATGACAAGCTGTCCAGAGTGGATGATCTGATGACCTACCGTTCGCCGTCGGCATACATTAACTGCGATCAGGACGGGGCTCATGCCGAACTCGATCTGGCGCATTTGACTGTTCCGCAATGGTGGGTCGACTCGAACAAGCTCAACCCATCCGACCTGGGCTACTCGCTGGCCAAGGTTGCGCAGATCGAAGTGGGCACCAGCACCGCCAGCGGCGTCGGCATCCCGTCGCGTATCGAAATCGCGAACATCGAATTGCACGAGCGGAAATATGGCTACCTGTATTTTCTCGCCGCATTCCTGACGGTCGCCTGGGCTGGTTTCGGGTTCTGGTTCGTCAGGCAGTACGCCGTGGTGTTGGCCAATGACCTTCATGCGCGGATGCAGAAGGACGTGCCGCTGGTGGCGTACCAGCAGCTGGCGCTGGAGACACACCGGGAAAAAGGAAAATCCGCCATTCTGCGATTGCTGGCGACGCGTTATGCGGATCCAGGACTGGACCTGGAGACCGTGGTGGCGGAAACCGGTGTCAACCGCAATAAGGTCAACGACATATTAAAGGCGGAAACAGGCTACACCTTCATCGGTTACGTGAACAAGCTCAGATTGACCGAAGCAGCGCGCCTGTTGGTGGAAAACACCGGTGCCAGTATTGCAGAAATTGCCTATTCGGTCGGCTACCGAAACTCCTCGTATTTCATCAAGCTCTTCAAGCAAGAATACCAATGCACCCCGAAGGCATTCCGGGATGCATGCAAAAAGGACGCGCGCGAGCCGGCGCGATAATGCCTTCCGCCGGACGCGGTCAGCGGGAGCCCCCGCTTTGACCGATCCGGTAGTAGTCGAAGTCGACGCGGCCGCCGGCGGTCTGCGTCGAATAATAGAAGAGCGCGTAGCGGTAACCCATGAAGTGCGGGAAGGTGTAGGTAAGGCGCGAGGGACGCCCGATCGGGGTCCAGGATTTGCCGTCGAGGCTGTAGGAGAAGCGGGCGACTTCAGGCGCCCCCGGTATGCCATAGCTCTGGGCGCCATTCTCGTCGACGCCGAAACGGGCATCGTCAGGCGCGGACTGGAATTCGCATTCGACCTTGAGGTGAACGGTTTTGCCGGAAAGGGGAATGGAGGCGACCTCCTCGGGCTGGCCGGAGTCGGCGCTCACCATGACGAGCGACCTGGCGCCGTCGCTCATCTTTACGCCAACAAAGCCGTATTTTTTCTGAAAGGCGGCAAGGCCGGTCCAGTCGCCGTCTTTCATGCCGCTCACGTCGATGCTGGTGGTGGCGAAACTGTCAGGGCCAAAGGTGCGCTGGGTGAGGGTATTCCTGGCCTCGGGCAGGCTGGAATCGACCCGGCTGGTGACGAAGCTCAGGTAGCCGGGGCGCTTGGTGAGCGACCAGTTACGCGGCTCGGGATTGTGATTCCATTGCCAGGTGAGGGGCAGGGCGGGGGCGCCGGGCGAGCGGTCGAATTCGTCGGAGGCGACGATGCCGGATGCGCCCGAGCGGCCCTGTCGGCCGGCGGGGATGTCGAGCGTCATGGGCACCTCGCCGTCCTGGCCGAGCACGGGCCAGCCGTCCTGCCAGGTCACGGGCACGAGGTAGGGGACGCGACCGACGGCGCCGTTGTCCTTGAAAAGATAGGCATACCATTTGCCTTCCGGGGTGTCGATGAGGCCGCCCTGGGCGATACCGCGATCATCGAGCGCGATGCGGCCCTCGTAGGGACCGTCGATCTTGTCGGCGCGGTGGACGATGACGGTGCGTGCCCAGCGGGTCTTGGGCGAGGCGATGTTGAAGAGGTAGTAGCGGCCGTTGATCTTGGAAAGCTGCGAGCCCTCGGCTTTGAGCCCGCCCTGGTCGGCGCCGAAGAGGGCGTTGACGTTTTCGATGATGACCTTGTTCACGCCGCCGGGCTTGAATCCGGACAGATCGGGTTTCAGCTCCCTGAGCGAGATGCGGCCGCCCCCGAACACCATGTAGACACGACCGTCGTCGTCGAAAAACAGGCTGTGGTCACCCAGCGCGGGCTCGAAACTCGTCTCTTTCCACGGGCCGCGCCCGGGATCGCGCGTGGCGAAGATGTGGGTGCGTCCTCCGGCGGTGGCGGAGAAAGTCGAGGCATAGAACATGCCGTCGTGGTAACGCAGGCTGCTGGCCCAGGAGCCCTCACCGTAGGCGTTCTTGCCGTTTTCGAGGCGGAAGGCTTCGTTGTCGGCCAGGGTGTCATAGGCGTACGAGGCCATGCTCCAGTTGACCAGGTCCGTCGATTTCATGATCGGGAGGCCCGGGCTCATGTGCATCGTCGTGCTGCTCATGTAGTAGGTTTTGCCGACCCGGATGACTGCGATGTCCGGAACGTCGGCCCAGATCACGGGATTATGGGCACGATCCGCCTTTGCCGCCGGGCCGGGCCGGGACGCGCCGGAGGCGCGGTCCGCGGGCAGGTCGTGGTGCGCGAATTGCCAGTAATCGAACTTGAACAGTTCTTCGCCGGCCGCACCGCGGAACACGAAGAAGACATCCTGGACGCCGGAGGCGCCCGAGATCCGGGTGGACTGTCGCTTCCATTGGCCGCCGGTTCCCGAGACCGGCAGCGTGCCGATCAGCTGGCCGTCGAGCTTGCCCAAACGAATCTCGATCGTCGCCCCGGTGGCCTGCTTCGGCTTGGCCGTGCTGGAGAGGCTGGCCATGAAGGCGCGCGCGCCGGGCGCGCCGAAATCGACATTGCGCACCTGGATGTAGGCCCCGTCGTGGATGTTTCGTACATTCTGGCCGCCGGCGCTGCTGGGTTCGATCTTGACACCGGACGACCACGCAATGGTCTCGGCTTCGACGCGCTGGTAGGGATCGAGGGTGGCGACCGGTGCCGGGCCTTCCCTGGTCGGTTGCACCATCGGGACCGAGCCGTCCGGGTTGAACTTCAACTCATCGACGGCCACGGAACGCTTGAAACCGTCGCCTCCCGGAAGCGCGGCGTTGTGGTAGAAGAGATAGGTCTTGCCCTTGAAATCGACCACGCCCGGGTGGTTGGTGAACGCACTTTGCGGGGTCATGACGACGCCGCCGTAGGTCCACGGGCCTTCCGGTGTGGGGCCGGTGGCGTAGGCGAGATGCTCGGGGATGGGACCACCTGCAAAAAACAGGTAGGCGAGATTCTTGCGCTGATAGAGCCAGGGACCTTCTTCGTAGGACGTGCCGCGCAAGGCGTGCTTCGGAAGCGTCGTGCCTTGTGTGTCCGGAGGATTGCGCTCGCCCAGCGCCTTGACGGTCATCGGATGGCGAATGATGCCATTCTCCCCGACGCTCGTGTCGTAGGAAATCATGTCCTTGTTCAGCTTCACCGACCACAGATTCGGATTGCCCCAGGCGAGATAGGCCTGGCCTTTGTCGTCGATGTAGACGGTCGGATCGATGCTGTCGTACAGGCCGCCGGCGTGGCCGGCGATCAGTGGTTTCTTGATGGGATCGGTGTACGGGCCGAGGGGATTGTCGGCCACCAGCACGCCGATGCCCCGGCCTTGCACCGGGGCGTAGAGATACCATTTGCCATCCCTCTCGATCACCTGGGGCGCCCAGGCGCCATTATCAAAACCGTCCCAGCCGGAAATCTCCTTGGCGGCCCAGGCGAAATCCCGCAGGGAGGCGATCGCGCCATGCTGGGTCCAGTTCACCATGTCCGTCGTCGTGGCGAGCACCCAGTCCTTCATGTTGAAGTTGTTTTTTTCGCCGACATCCTGGTCGTGGCTGGAAAACAGGTAGAGCGTGCCCTGATGGACCATGGGTGCCGGATCGGCCGTATACATCGTTTGAATAATCGGGTTGTGCGCGAATGACGCCGCGGGCAGCGACGCCAGTACGGACAAGAGAACGAGAGCGGGGCGGTGTGTCTTTTTCATGAATGTCGGAAGTGAGGTATGGAACGTGGCGCTGCCCTGATTATTCCTTCGGGCGGATCGGCGGCAGCGTGCCGGCTGGCGGCCGCCCTATCAGGCTGCGCGGCAAATAGCTGTATTCGGCCGCGCCGGGCTTTTTCCACGCAAGCATCAGCGCAAGATCCGGGCCCGGGCCCTGGAAGTAGCGCAGGCGGAAATTGTGCAAGCCTTTCTCCAGCTTGATCCTGGTCGCCACGGGTGTCGGGGCGTGGATGCCGTCGTTGTCGATCACGTTTTCATCGTCGATGCTGAGAACGGCACCATCGTCGGCCAGCAGCATCAGCTCCCAGGTGGCGGTTTCGGCGATATTGACGGTAAAGCGAATATCCAGGCCGAACCATTCGATCGTCGAGCCCATACCGGGAAAGCCTTCGCGGAAGGAGCGCGGCACGATATCGAGTTGGGCCAGGCAAACGCGCTTGATCGGCTTACGCCCGCGCATGTCGTACACCGATTGGTTGCCGGCAGCGAGGCGATATACGTCGGCGACAATATGCCGATCCGACGCTTCGGCGCATTCCTCGAACAGCTTGGGAGGCGCGCTGGCTACGACCTCCTTCGCGAGTGGGGCCGGGGCGGGGGGCGCGGCCGGCGCCGGGGCCGGAGCAGGCACCGGAGCGGGAGCGGGAGCGGGAACCGGAGCCGGAGCCCGGACAGCGTCGGGCACGACGTCGGGCACTGGCAGCGGCGGCGGGACGAGAAGGGGCGGCGGCGCGAGGGTGGGTGGGGCGATATTGGCGGGCGCAGGTTCGGGAATTTTTTCTTCCGGTACTTTCTCTTCGATCAGGGCCGTTTCCAGGGCGCGCGGCGGTGGAGGCGCGGGGCGGCGCGCGGGCGACAGCAGCATGGCGATCAGCAAGGCAAGATGGATGAGCAGCACGACACCCAACGCATAGCGCCGTTTCTCGGGCCGCAACGACGGCTGCCCTTCGGTTGCGGGCGGGGGCAAACTGGATTCCGGTGTTGAACGCATACGTTTCCGAATACAAGGTCGATTGATTGACGTTTGACGCCCTTGCGGCGTCCGTTGCGGGAGCGGCGAGCTGCCGCCGCTCCTGTTCGGGATGGGCGACCATGCCCTTGCGCGCGCGGCGTCTACTCCTCCAGCGCGACCACGATCACGGCCTTTGCGGGCACCTTGATCGATAGTTTGCCGCCCGCGGCACGCGCGCTGAACGCTGCCGGCTTGATGACCTGCGGATTCTGGAACGTGTTGTGCGCATCCATCGCGGCCGAGGTCAGTACCTTGCCGGCCGCAGCATTTACCTTCGCGCCGGCGACGTCGACGGCGACATCGACCGCCTTGTGCGGATCGGTGTTGACCAGTGCCAGATACACCTTGCCGTCCTTGGCAAGCGACGCCGATGCGCTCACCCCCGGAATGGTCGTTGCGCCCATGGTGTAGCTCGTGTTGTCCTTGATTGCCAGCGGCAGCGACCTGGCATCCTGGAACGGCACATACATCTGGAACGTGTAGTAGGTCGGGGTCAGGACCATCTTCTCCTTGTCAGTCAGGATCATCGCCTGCAGGACATTGACCATTTGGGCGATCGTGGTCATGGGGACCCGCTCCGCGTGAGCATGGAAGATGTGGAAGTTGAGCGCCGCCACGAGCGCGTCGCGCAGGGAATTCTGCTGGAACAAGGCGCTTCTGGCACCCGCTTCGTCATACCAGGTGCCCCACTCGTCGATCATCAGCCCGATCTTCTTCTCGGGATCGTGCTTGTCCAGTACGGCCACGTGATCCTTGATAAGCTGATCCATTTTCAAGGTATTGGCGAGGGTCGAGATCCACTCGTCTTCCTTGAAGCCGAGGTCCTTGCCCTTGCCCTCCCAGGTGGTGCCCGCGATGGTGTACTGGTGGACGCTGATCCCCACCGTTCGGCCTTTCAGTTCCTTGCTCAGGACGTCGGTCCAGGCGGTGTCGAAACCACTGCCGCCGCTGGCAATCATCTTCGGCCTCGAATTTCCGGGCGCCCTCAGGAAATTCTCGTAATTACTGTACAGGTTCGCGTAGTAGTCGGGCTTCAAGTTGCCGCCGCAGCCCCACAACTCATTGCCGATACCGAAGTAGGCGACTTTGAACGGCTTTGCATGCCCGTTCCGGGCGCGCAGCCTGGCCAGGGGCGAGCCGCCGTCCGCCGTCATGTACTCGACCCAATCGGCCATCTCCTGCACGCTGCCGGTACCGACGTTGCCGTTGATGTAGGCGTCGGCGCCCAGCATGTCGATCAGGTCGAAGAATTCGTGGGTGCCGACGGCGTTGATCTCCTCTACGCGCCCATCGCTGATGTTGCTCGGGCGCTTGTCCTGCGGACCGACGCCATCGCGCCAATGGTAGGTGTCGGCGAAGCAGCCGCCCGGCCAGCGCACCAGCGGCACATGCAACGCCTTGAGCGCGCCGACGACGTCATTGCGCCAGCCACGGGTGTTGGGGATGTTCGACTTCGTGCCGACCCACATGCCTCCGTAGATGCCAGTGCCGAGCTGCTCGGCGAACTGGCCGTAGACGTTCTTGCTGATGACAGGGCCGGGTCGACTGGCGTCGATGCTGATGCTGACTTGGTTGGCGGCAAAAGCCGGTGCCGCGATCAGGCCGAGAACGGCGAGGCTATGTTTGATGATGTTCACTCAGTGGTATCCATGAAAGTCGTATGTTTTTTGGCGCGTCGATGCATCAGTGCTGAAGAAGGCCGCCATGACGCATGCGTCCACCGGCGCCACAGCTGGCGCGCCGGTCCAGCAAACCGGCGAAGTCTATCCCAGGGGGTCGGGAAGAGTAAGGACCGAAATTACGCTAGCGGTGAAGACATTTACAAGGTGCAGAAAATCGCATTGATACTGCACTTCCTTGCATTCGCCCTGCGGCGGCGGCGGCTTGCGCGGGCACGCGACGTCGACAGCGTCCTGTTATCGGACTTACGCAGCATGACGATCCGCTCGCCCAAGCCGTAGCTGTAAATCCCCAAGTTGTGCAATTTTTCGCTTTTTGCTAGCAATTTCGGGGGAAGCGATAACGGCCGTGGCGCGGACCTCGGTATGTTGACGCTTGGCCGGAAAAATATTCGAGGCCAACGGGTAATTTGTCAGCATGAATATTTCGAGGTTATTTTGAAGCTCAGCCGTCTACTGATATTAGTTGGAATCCTGTCATTAAACGTTGGCTGTGGCGGCGGCGCGGCCAGCACGAAGCCTGCGGCGTCGGCGCCGACGACGCCAACCGCAACGACGCCAGCGCCAACCACGCCAGCCCAGCCGACGCCGGTTCCGACAACGCCGGCTCCAACAACGCCGGCTCCAACAACGCCGGCCGCGGGTCTCTTTCCCGATTACAACCAGAATCCGATCGCGCCCGATGCTAGCGGCATGGGCAGCACCGCTGTCCAGCTTGCCAGCAAGATTCGTTTGGGGTTAAATATTGGCAACACGATGGAGGCGACCGGCGGAGAAACCGCCTGGGGCAATCCCCCGGTCACCGAGGCGCTGATCAAGGCGGCCAAGGCGGACGGATTCAACGCCATCCGGCTCCCGGTTGCCTGGGACCAGTACGCCAACCAACAGACCGGCAAGATCGACCAGGCCTGGATGGACCGCGTCAAGCAAGTCGTCAAATATTGCGTCGATAACCAGATGTATGTGCTCATGAACATCCATTGGGATGGCGGTTGGCTCGAAAGAAATGTTCAGCCCGACAAGCAAGTGGCCGTCAACGAGAAACAAAAGGCGTTCTGGACCCAGATTGCCACGCAAATGCGCGACTTCGACGAGCATTTGATATTTGCCGGCGCCAACGAGCCGGCTGTCGATACGCCCAACCAGATGCCGGTGCTCATGTCCTACCACCAGACCTTCATCGATGCGGTGCGCGCCACGGGCGGCAAGAATGCCTACCGTGTCCTGGTGGTGCAGGGACCGGCCGTGGACATCGATAAATCAGCGACGATGTGGACCGCCATGCCGACCGACACTGTCAGCAATAAGCTGATGTATGAGGTACATTTCTACCCGTGGCAATTTACTTTAATGGAAAAAGATGAATGGTGGGGCCATGCATTCTATTACTGGGGCAAGGACAATCATTCGACCACGGACACCGCCCACAATGCCGACCAGATGGAAGAGGCTTATGTCGATGACCAGTTCTCGAAGATCAGGCAGCAGTTTGTCGACAAGGGCATTCCGGTCGTGCTCGGCGAGTATGCCGCAATGCTGCGCACCAATCTGACGGGCGATGCACTGGCCCTGCATAAGAAGTCGCGCGTCTACTATATCAACTACGTCACCAGGTCGGCAGCGGGCCATGGCTTGTTACCGTTCTATTGGGATGTGGGCGGCCTGATCGATCGGGGCCGCAATAACGCAGTCCTCGACCCGGACCTGCTCGATGCGCTGGTGAAGGGCGCAAACCGGTAAGCTGCCACACGCACATCCGCATGACGTGAGTGGCTTGTAGCGGATGCGGTCCGGCTCGGCGCGTTCTTCGCCGGGCCGTTTCGTTTGGGCGGGTTCAGTTCCGGTCCTGCACACAGCCCGGCCAGCGAGACAGGCCCCGATTCAATACAGAGCAAAACAGAGATGATGCGATTACTTTCAATGACAGCGATGCTGACGGCCTTCCTGGTTTGCGTGCCTGCCCTTGGCGCTGCCGAACCCAGACAACGCCTGATTGTCCTCACCGATATCGAGGCCGATCCCGATGACAGCCAGTCGCTCGTGCGCTTGCTTCTATACGCGAACCAGATCGATATCGAAGGCATCGTCGCCACGACCTCGACGCATCAGAAGTCGCGCATCGCCCCGGAATCCGTCCATGCGATCATCGACGCCTACGGCCGGGTACAACCCAACCTGTTGAAGCACGAACCGGGGTTTCCGAAAGCGCAGGCACTCAACGCCGTGGTGCGCTCCGGCTCGCCAGTCTACGGCATGCAAGGTGTCGGCGACGGCAAGGACTCGCCGGGATCGGACGCCATCATCAAGGCCCTGGAGAAAAATGATACGCGGCCCCTATGGGTTGCTGTCTGGGGCGGCGCCAATACGCTTGCGCAAGCGTTGTATCGGATTCGCCACGACAGGACACCGGAGCAGGTGGCTCGCCTGGTGAAGAAGTTGCGCGTCTACACGATCTCCGATCAGGACGATTCCGGTTTCTGGATACGCACCCAGTTTCCCGATCTGTTTTACATCGTCAGCCCGGGCGGGTATGGCAATGGCACCTGGACCGGCATGCACTCGACCGAGCCCGGCTTCGACAGCACGGAAATAAGCAACGACTGGATCGCCACGCATATTCAACAGGGGCATGGGCCGCTGGGTGCGGTGTATCCGGATGTCTCTTTTGGCGTCGAGGGCGATACGCCATCCTTCCTGTCCTTGATACCGAACGGCCTGAACGCACCCGAGCATCCGGACTGGGGCGGCTGGGGCGGGCGCTACGAGTTCTACACGCCTGCGTTGAAAGATACCAATCCGGAAGGCTTCACTGGCAACGTACCTGTATTGCAAGAGCCTCATGCCATCTGGACCAATGCCGTGGACAGTTACCGGCCGATGGTCCACAGCGACTTCGGCCGCACCGTGCACCCCCACGACAAGGTCTCCACCGGGTACAGGACCACCATCTGGCGCTGGCGCAAGGATTTCCAGAACGATTTCGCAGCGCGAATGGCGTGGAGCACCAGGCCATACAAGGGGGCGAATCATCCGCCAATCGTCAAGCTCAGCCCTGGGGCTCGGCTGACCGTCAAATCCGGCGAAGGCTTCATGCTGAGCGCCGCCGGCAGCACCGACCCCGATGGAGACAGCTTGAGCTACCTGTGGTTCCAGTATCCCGAAGCGGGCAGCTACCGGGCCGAGATCAAGCTGGGGTATGCGGAAAACCATCATACCGTCTGGGGGCAGGCGCCAGTGGTCAGCAAGACGGAGACCGCCCACTTCATCGTCAAGGTGATCGACAAGGGCAGTCCGGCGCTGACCCGTTACGGACGCGTCATCGTCACGTTCGTGCCGTCCGCGCCGTGAGGTAGCGCCGGGGACGATCGATTTCTTGAGTGGGTCGAGGACATGAAGGCCGAGCCGGTGCCGCAAAAATTGCTGGGACCATCGATATGCCGCCTGTTATGATGCCGGGACCGTAGCCGTCAATACGTGTGGCGCCGAGAAAGCTTAGGTCCCTACTATATGCAAGAGTTCTATAAGAACGCGCTGCTGGCGCTGATTGTCCTGCTTCTCGTGGACGCGCTGGTGGCGGTGGTTTTTGTTTACCGGACGTATCCGACTCAGACGCTGTTACCGGCGCAAAATGGTAGCTCCCGCTGGCATTACGGAACGTATTCCGATGTGGCAACGGGCGGAGCGTCGTCAGTACGGCTGCACGACGCCTCGCGCGACCGGCTGCGCTTTGACTTCAAGCTCAAGGATGTTGCCCCATTTCCTTTTGTTGCCGCCGACCTGACCTTCAACGACGACAAAGGACGGCCGATTCACAAGGATTGGTCGAGGTTCCGCACCATTACCTTCGTTGCCAAATGTGCGCCGGCCACGTCGATGACGTTCGAGGTGTCCACCTTCGATGAAAAAATCTCCAAGCCGGGCCAGTTCGCAACCTACCGTCCACCCAGAACGTATTTTTCATGCAATGAACAGGGCATGCCGGTGACGCTCGACCTGGCCCGGCTGCTGATTCCCGAATGGTGGTTTCCTGCGATGAAGCTGGACCTGGCGCGCCAGGGCTATAAACTGGACAAGGTCCCGAAAATCCTGTTCGGCACCAGCATGGCCACGCCACGCAATGTCGACGGGTATCTCGAGATCAGCGAACTGGTATTGCATGGCCGGGATTACCGCTACCTGGCCGCGCTGGCGGTCATTGTCCTGGGTGGCTGGGTGGCATTCGGCGTGTGGTTTTTCCTGGCCCATTCGCGCGCGCTGCTGGCCAGCGTGGATACGAAAATGAAGACCAATCTGCCCCTGGTCGCCTATCGCCAGCTAACCCTGGAACCGTACAAGGACAAGGAAAAAGCATCGGTCTTGCGGTATATCGCCAGCACTTATACCGACCCCAAACTGGATCTCGAAGCCGTGGCGGCAGGGACCGGCGCGAACCGCTACAAAATCAATGAAGTGCTGAAATCCGAACTTGGCATGACCTTCACCGCTTACGTGAATAAACTGCGGCTGACTGAGGCATCCAGGCTGCTGACTCAGAAAAGCAGCGCCGCCGTGTCGGAAATCGCGTATTTGGTTGGCTACTCGAATGTTCCATATTTCAACAAGCTGTTCAAGGAAGAATTCGGCTGTACGCCGAAGTCATTCCGGATGCTCGCCGCCCAGCAGCCGGAGCAGGAACAGCCTGCCGACAACGCCGGGGCAGAAACACCCGTCTGAACCGCTCCCTCCCGAGCACGCAGTTCGGCCGGAGCGTTCCGGCCGCGCAGCCTGATCCTGCGCACACTTTTTCTTGTATCAAGTCGAGCAAGTGCATGTCAGCGTGATATTTGTCACGGTCAGCCCGGCCTGCTCGAGGTCCAGCAGACGGGAAGGCGACCAGGCCGATCATGCCTGCCAAGTGATTGATCAGCAGGGCCGCTGCCGCTGTTTCCGGACGCCGTAATTCGCGGCAGCCGAATTCGACTCATTTGTCATTAAAAGGTCATCACCAATACCTTTTTTGAACCAATCGATATACACAAAACATTGGTTCTAACTATTTTATTGAAATAGAGTGAATGAATGAGTGCCGGTCAGCATCGTGGTGCATTAACTCGGGATTACATCGAATCCTTGGTATTGACAAATGCGCCCGTGGATAGCGTCTTGTCATTTATTCCGTTATCCGGGTAGGGAATCGATTGCGGGTTTCCACATGTTGTGCTTGCGGCCTGCTGTTCAGCGTTTCGTACACATGGAGACTGTAATGCCTCGCTACCGAATGTTCGCGGCCATTCTCGCCGCCACGATGTTTTCCGCCTCGCCTTTCGCTCGGGCGCAACCCGGGCCATGTGCTGCCACCAAGGCGGCCATGGCGCTGACGCCCCAGCAAAAAGCGGAAGGCTGGACCGTGTTATGGGACGGCACCTCCACCGACGCCTGGCGCAGCGTGAAATCGGACAGGTTCCCGGAACATGGATGGCGGACCTGCGACGGCCTGCTGACGATGGCGGGGAAAGGTGGCGAGGAATCGCGCGGCGGCGGCGACATCATCACCCGCAAGCGCTATGCCGATTTCGAGCTCACGCTGGATGCGCGGCTCACGCCCGGCGCGAACAGCGGGGTCAAGATCTTCACCCAGCCGAATCTGGCACCGATCGACAAAGTGACGGGCAAGCCGGCCGCGGTGGGTTCGGCGATCGGCCTCGAGTTCCAGTTGCTGGACGATGAGCGTCATCCCGACGCCAAATTGGGACGCAACGGCAACCGGACCATCGGTTCGCTGTACGACCTCATTCCGGCCGCAAAGGACAAGGTCCCTGCGCCGATCGGCCAATGGAATCACGTGCGGATACTGTCGCAAGGGAAGACCGTCACGTTCTGGCTGAACGGCAGGAAGACCGTGGAATTCGAGCGCGGCTCGGCCGCCTTTCGCGAAGCCGTCGCGGCCAGCAAGTTTCGCGACATCCCCGGGTTCGGCGAATGGGCCGACGGGCACATCCTCCTGCAGGATCACGGCGACGAGGTTGTGTTCCGCAATATCCTGATCCGCGACCTCCACGGGAAATAAGCGACCCGATGTTTCACCGGACCTTCGCGTCGATGAACACGCGGCTGAGCATGGTCTTGCCGTCCACGGCAGACCAGGCCGGCGCGCGGCTTGCGGACGAGGTGCAGCGACTGCTGCGCGAACAGGAATCGATCATGAGCCGCTTCTCGCCCGATGGCGACCTGGCGGTGCTCAACCGGCACGCCGCCCGCGGGGCCGTCCCGGTGAACGATGCCTTGTGGACGGTCCTGGACGCCTGCATGCGGCATCACCGCCTGACCGGGGGCGCATTCGACGTCGCCCAGGGCGCGGGCCGCCCCGGCCATGGCATGCACCTGCTGGACCTCGATCCCGGTGCGCAGACCGTGCGCTTCACCGAGCCGGGGGTGCAACTCGACCTGGGCGGTATCGGCAAGGGAATCGCACTCGACCTCATCAGGCAGATCCTGCTCGAGCGACACGTCGGGCAGGCCTTTCTCAGTTTCGGGGAAAGTTCGGTGGCCGTGATCGGCAGCCATCCCGCGGGCGTCTGCTGGCAGGTCGGCGTCGAGCACATGTTCGAACCCGGGACGTCGTTGCACCGCTTCGACCTGCGCGACGGCGCGATGTCCACGTCGGGCAATCGTCCCGGCGAGACCCACATCATCGATCCGGCGAATGGCCAGGCGGTGACCGGCTGCAGGACCGTGTCCGTCGCCTGTGCCGGCGCCGCGGACGCCGAGGCGTTGTCGACTGCCCTGTTCGTGCTGCCGGCACGGCGCCGTGCGGAGGTGTTGCGTCGCTATCGGGGCGCGCAGGCCGTGGCGTTCGACTATGGCCTGGAGGGCGGGACCTGGCGCGTAGAAAAGGAGTGGCGATATGCGCAGTAAATCTTTGGACGACATGCGCCATGAGGCGCGGGAACGGCGACGTTTCCTGGCGCGCGTGGCGGGCGTGGTGGCAGGCTCGTCGTTGCTGAGCGGGCTGCCGTGGATGGCGCCGCTCCGCGCCCAGCCGGCAGGCGACGCGCCCTCGGACCGGGTGCGCATCGGCGTGATCGGCACCGGATCGCGTGGCAGCCTGCTGCTGCAGTACCTGCTGCGGACCCCAGGCGTCGAAGTCGCGGCACTGTGCGACGATTACCCGCCGCACCTGGCCGACGCCATGGCGGCGGCAGGCGGCAAGCCGAAGGCGTTCAGCGATTACCGTAAGCTGCTGGCGATGCCGGGGATCGACGGCGTGGTGATTGCCACGCCGCTGCATCAGCACGCGCCGATCTGCCTCGCCGCGTTCGCGGCCGACAAGCACGTGTTTTGCGAAAAGAGCCTGGCGCTCACGGTCGACGAATGCAAGGCGATCGCGCGGGCGGCGAACGCCAGCCCGCGGGTGTTCCAGGTCGGTCACCAGCGGCTGTTCAGCGCCACCTTCCTGCACGCGCACGAGCTGGTGCGCGCCGGGCGCATCGGGCCGATCACGCAGATCCGCGCCAGCTGGCACCGCAACAACGACTGGCGCCGTCCGGTCTCGGACCCGCGCCTGGAGCGCAAGCTGAACTGGCGGCTGTACCGCGCCAGCTCGGGCGGCCTGCTGACGGAGCTGGCGTCGCATCACCTGCAGGTCGCCAACTGGTATCTCGACGCGGCGCCGCTGTCCTGTGTCGGCTACGGCAGCGTCAATCACTGGAAGGACGGGCGCGACGTGTACGACAACGTCAATGTGCTGTTCCGCTATCGCGACGGCGTGACCCTCGTCTACGACTCGCTCACCAGCAACCGTCACCACGGGCTGGAAATCCAGATCATGGGGCCCAGGGGAACGATCGAAGGCGAGAGCGGCAGGTTTTACACGGAGGAGCCGCCCCCGGCGCCCGCCGTCGCGGCACTCGTCAGGCAAATCGGGCAGGGCAGGGCCGAAACGGTCGCTATCGGTGCGCCGAGCTGGAAGCCGGAAGCGAAGTCCGGCGAGGTCGGACAACAACTGCGGCAAGAACTGGGCGGCGGCGATGGCACCGAGCTGTCGATGGCCGCCTTCGCCAACGCGATCCGCCTGGGCCAGCGGATGCCGCACATGATCGAGCACGCCTACCGTTCCGGGATCGCCGCGCTGATGGGACAGGCGGCAATGGACGAGGGCCGCGAGATCGCCTGGCCCGGCAGCTATCAATAACGACAACCGACTACTACAAGGAGACACCATGTCGCAGCCGCTTTTCTCTACCCGTCGCCGTACGATCGTCAAGGGCGCCCTGGCCGCGATGGCCACGCCGATGCTGGCACAGGCGAAGGCATCCAATGGCAAAGTCAACCTGGCCTGCGTCGGCATCGGCAATCGCGCAGCCCAGGTCATCAAGGCGCTGCACGCAACGGGGCTCGCGAACGTCGTGGCCTTGTGCGACGTCGACATGGGCGCGCCGCATACCGTCGAGATCATCAATATGTTCCCCAACGTGCCGCGCTTCCAGGATTTTCGCCGCATGTTCGACAGGATGGGCAAGGAATTCGAGGCGGTCAGCGTCGGCACGCCCGATTTCTCGCATTTCCCGATCGCGATGCTCGCCATGTCGCAGGGAAAACATGTCTATTGCGAGAAACCGATGGGGCAAAGCTTCCGCGAAATCGACATGATGATGGCGGCCGAGCGCAAGTACAAGGTGGCCGCCCAGATGGGCAACCAGGGCCATTCGGAGGCCAATTATTTCCAGTTCAAGTCGTGGGTCGACGCCGGCATCATCAAGAACGTGCGCGCCATCACGGCGTTCATGAACAATCCGCGCCGCTGGCACGGCATGGCGGTGTCCGGATATCTGCCGCGGCAACCGGTACCGGAAACGCTGGACTGGGACGTCTGGACCGCGACCGGCCCTTACCATGATTTCAATCGCGGATACGTCAACGGCGACTGGCGTTCCTGGTTCGACTACGGCAACGGCGCGCTGGGCGACTGGGGCGCGCATATCTTCGATACCGCGCACGAGTTCCTGCAGCTTGGCCTGCCGACCGAAGTCGAAGCCGTGCGGCTGGAAGGGCACAGCCCCTTCATCTTCCCGCAGGCCTCGACGCTGGCGTTCCGGTTCCCGCAACGCGGTGCGCTGCCGCCGCTGGAACTGACCTGGTACGACGGCGTGAACAATCTGCCGCCGCTGCCGAAGAACTTCGGGGCCGGCGTCGTCGATCCGAGCGTGCCGCCGCCATCGAAAGGCAGCGCCACCGGCGCCGTGCTTCCGCCCGGGAAGGTCATCTACGGCGACGGCCTGACCTTCAAGGGCGGTTCGCATGGCTCGGAGCTCCAGGTCCTCGGCGACGCCGCGCGGGATATCGCGCTGCCCGCCGTGCCGAGGAGTCCGTCGAACCACTTCGCCAACTTCCTCAAGGCCTGCATGGGCGAGGAAACCTGCCGCTCGCGCTTTGCCGTCGCGGGACCCCTGTGCCAGACGATGGGGCTCGGCGTGATCGCCCAGCGGGTCAACGCCAGGCTCGCCTTCGACCCCGCGACGAAACAGATCACCAACCACAAGCTGGCAAACGCCCTGCTGGCCGGTATGCCGCCACGCAAGGAGTGGGAACAGTATTACAAGCTGGTCTAGCAATACGCACGCCGGATCGTCGCTTCCCGCGATACCGGCGTGATTTTCCACTGTTTGAATATTCGTCCGGTTGGCTTCTCCGCGATCCTTCGAGCTCACACGATTTCCTATTTCAAAAACTTCCCGTAGATGCGGAAGTTGTATTGGTCGATATAAACAAAAGATTGGTTCTTATATATTGGCTAACGTAAATTAGCAGAGCAGAAATGCTAATAAATAGTCTTCCATGTTTGCACGTTTTAAACATGGAAAGGAAATAGTGGAGACTTGAAAAACCAATGAATAACTATTCGAAATTTTATACGCGGCGCTGTCTTTCCGGAGGCCGCGACCTGTTTGCCATGACTGTCCTGGCGGGGCTGATCTCGAGCGCTTATGCGCAGACGGCGCCGGCACAGAGCGATCAGGCACCGGTACAGGGCGACGTGGTGCCCGTCGCGAACAAGGTCGAGGTGAAGGGCATTCGCTCGTCGCTGGCCATGTCGGCGCTGGAAAAGCGCGACAATATCGGATTGAGCGACTCGGTATTTTCCGAAGATCTGGGTAAATTCCCCGACCCGAACATTGCCGACGCGCTCGCACGCGTCCCGGGCGTGACGGTCACCCGCAGTACGCTCGACGGCGAGGGAACGAACATCTCGATCCGCGGCATGGGGGCGTCGTTCACCCGGGTGATCCTCAACGGTGCACCGATGGCGTCGGCCTCCGGTGGCGGTTACGGGAACACGCCGAGCGCCAATCGTGAAGTCGACATGGATTTCCTGCCGTCCGAACTGTTCCGCCGCGCCACGGTGTACAAGAGTTCGACGGCGAGCATGATCGAGGGCGGCATTGCCGGCGTCGTCGACATGCGCAGCGTGCGTCCGTTCGACAAGAGCGGCTTCCGGTCGGCATTCACACTCAGCGGCAATTATCGCGACCGCGACAAAAAGCCCGGCAACACGGGGTCCGGCGTGATCAGCAATACCTGGAAGACGCGCTTCGGCAAGGTCGGCCTGCTGGGCGGATTCGCCTTCGGGAATACCAAGTTTTCGACGGACGCGTTCCAGTCGGTCGACATGCGCAATTTCCAGCTGACGTCCAGCCAGGTCGGCCCGGGCGAAAAGGCGAATCCCACCAGCGGTGGCTCGCAATCGACGCCGGCCACCGTGCCCGCCGGCCTGCCGCTGAATTTGCTGCCCGATTATGCCCGCGCCGTACTTGTTCCCGGCAAGCCGATCGACCGGGCCATGTTGCTCGCCCTGAACCCCGGTGCGACGATCCAGCAGATCGACAACGGCCTGATGGGACGCCTGGGGCGCCATATGCTGAACTCCGGCGATCGCCATCGCAAGGGCGAGGTGCTCAGCGCGCAATGGCAGCCGAACCAGGACTGGATGCTCTACCTGGACACCATGTTTGCCCAGAAGGGCAGCAACGTCGTCCAGCAGGAGATGAACGTGGGTACGCGCGCTTCGACGCCGATTCCGATCGGGCTGGAGTTCGACCGGAGCGACTGCACCACCGGCTGCACGATTACGAAGGGCATCTTCGCCAACACGTTCTGGGGCCTGGAATACCACCCCATCAAGGAAAACACGCACTTCCAGAGCGCCAACCCGGGCTTCGAATGGCGTCCCACCGACAAGCTGACGATCGACGGCAACGTCAACTACACGCGCAGCTCCTTCTACCGGATCACGCCGGGCGTGCTGGTGGCGACGCAGTCCGCACCATCGGTCATCAGCTACGACAACACGACGCCGGACCAGCCGCCGACCTACACGGGCAATATCGACGTCAACGACCCGAATGCCGGCTTCGGCTGGTACCAGGCCGGCAACAGCACGTCCGGCCTGCGCCTGAACCTGTACCAGCGGTATAACACCACGCGCGGTTCGCGGTTCAACGTCGCCTGGGGCGACAGCGACTTTACCGTCAAGACCGGCGTCAGCTACGACGACATTGCGCGCCGGTCGTTCAGCTACGACCAGCAGCCGGCGAACGGCTGGCAGAACCTCACGTGCGGGAACAACATGAACGCCACGTTCCTGCCGCCGAATACCGGGATGCAGGGCACGTGCGACGGGCGCGTCGCGCCCGGCCCCGTTGCGGCCACGGCCTATCCCGGCTATGGCACGGGGTCGTCGGCCAATGGTGCGCAGCCGCTGGCCTACCAGGGTTCGGTCGTGCCGAATGCCGCCGTGGCCAATTATCTGCGAGCGACCAACCACGGCTTCGTCACGCTGGACTGGGCGAAGTTCGCCAAGGACACGAATTACCAGTACTTCGAGAACATGGCGAACCAGGTCGTCAACAGCGCAGCCGCCGGCAGCACCGCCAGCAATGTCGGCGGCTATCTCCGCGAGACCGTGGGAGCGGCCTATGTGCAGTTCGACGGTCGCGTGAATCTGTTCGGCCATGCCCTGCGCTACGACGCCGGCGTGCGCTATGTGCGGACGAGGCAGACGATCGGCGCATCGAACGTCGTGACGGATCCACGGAATGCGACGCTGGCGAACGGCGGCCTGTATCCGAACAAGATCGCGTTCGAGTACGAGACGAGGTACTACAACAACGTCCTGCCGGCCGGCGCCCTCGTGTACAACCTGCGCAACGACCTGCTCCTGCGCATCGCGGCGTCGCGGTCGATGACCCGGCCCGATCCGAATTCGCTGAAGCAGACCCGCTACGATACGTCGGACATCAGCCTAGCCAAGATCACGGTGACGAATCCGAACCTGAAGCCGTTCAAGTCAAACAACCTGGATGTCGGTCTCGAGTGGTACTACACGAAGGAAGCCTATGTCGCGGTGGCGGGCTTTGCCAAGGACCTGATCGATCGTCCGGTTACGATGAGCAACGTGATGTCGCTGTCGCAATACCAGCAGAAGTATGGCTACGCGGTCGCCCTGACGACGACGCAGCAGACGGTGGTGGACAACGACGGCGGTCCGGACAACCATATCGTCACGGTGTCCGAGCCGGTGAACATTGCCACCAAGCTGAAGGTACGGGGCCTGGAGCTGACCTGGCAGCAGCCGCTCGACATGCTGCCGATCAAGGGCTTCGGCTTCACGGGCAATATGACGTTCGTTCACCAAAAGGACTCCACGGCGGGGGCACCGCCCGTGGCAGGCGTCCCCGAGCGCACGAACAACCTGACCCTCTATTACGAGGGCAGGGGCTTCAACGTCCGCGTCTCGCGCCAATATCAGTCCTCCATGGTCACGCAGACGAACACGGGTATCAGCCCACCGGATGGCGCGACGGCATATGCGTACCAGTCCGGTCGCCAGTCGATCGATCTGTCGCTGGGTGCCAACCTGAAACAACTGTTCGACATGAAGAACAACCTGGACGTGACATTGAGTGCCTGGAACCTGAATAACGCCGTCAGCCAGAGTTATGTCCAGTTCCCGAACGCCATCTATGACCAGTACAAGCCCGGCCGCAGCTATACGCTGTCCGCGCGCACGTCGTTCTAAGGCTGGCCGGATCGCGTGAGCGGTCCATGGGCGGGCACCACGTTCCCTCGTGGTGCCCGCCTCTTGTTAACAAAGGAGTCAAGAAACATGAAGCACAAGTTGAACAGGCGGGTCGTGAGCGCGCTTGCCCTCGCCATCGCGGCCGTCCTGGGAACGGTCCCGCCGCAGGCGCAGGCGCTCGGTATCAAACAGTTCGTCGATCTCGACGACAAGGCCGGCGCCGGCGTCGTGCTGGCCGGGAGCGGGCGCGTGGCGCCCATCCTCGTCGCCAAGGACGATTTCCCGGGCGTGGTGCGCGCGGCGCGCGACCTGCAGCGCGACATCGGCAGCATCACCGGCAAGACGCCGCAGTGGATCGAGGGCGATCCGGGCACCGCGCGCGACGCGATCATCATCGGGACGCTCGGCAGGAATCCGCTGATCGACCGCCTGGCGCAGCAAGGCAAGCTCGATGTCCGCGAGCTCGCGGGGCAGTGGGAAGGCTTCGTCATCCAGGCCGTCGACAACCCCATGCCCGGCGTGCAGCGCGCGCTGGTCGTCGTGGGCAGCGACAAGCGCGGCACGATATTCGGCACCTATGCCGTCTCCGAGCAGATCGGCGTGTCGCCCTGGTACTGGTGGGCGGACGTCCCGGTGGTCCGTCACAAGGCGCTCACCGTCCCGGCGGGAACGCGCATCGCGGAAAAGCCGGCGGTCCAGTACCGCGGCATCTTCCTGAACGACGAGGCGCCCGCCCTGTCGAACTGGGCGAAGGAACGGTTTGGCGGCTTCAATCACAAGTTCTATGAAAAGCTGTTCGAACTGATGCTGAGGATGCGCGCCAACTACCTGTGGCCGGCCATGTGGAATTCGTCGTTCTTCGACGACGACAAGGAAAACTGGCCGCTGGCCGACCGGATGGGCATCGTCATGGGCACGTCGCACCACGAGCCGATGATGCGGGCGCAGAAGGAGTGGCACCGCTACGGCAAGGGACCGTGGGACTATCACCGCAACGGCGAGGTGCTGCGCGAATTCTGGGCGCAGGGCCTGCGCAATGCCGGCAACTACGACAAGGTGATCACGATGGCCATGCGCGGCGACGGCGACGAGCCGATGTCGCAGGACGCCAATGTCGAACTGCTGCAGAACATCGTCCGCGACCAGCGCGCCATCATCCGCAAGGAACTGGGCAAGCCGCCGGAACAGGTGCCGCAGCTGTGGGCGCTGTACAAGGAAGTGCAGGACTACTACGAGAAGGGCATGCGCGTTCCCGACGACATGCTGCTGCTCTGGTGCGACGACAACTGGGGCAATATCCGGCGCCTGCCCACCGCCGAAGAACGCAAGCGCAGCGGCGGTGCCGGCATCTACTACCACTTCGACTATGTCGGCGTTCCCCGCTCCTATAAGTGGCTGAACGTCACGCAGATCCCGAAGGTGTGGGAGCAGATGAACCTGGCCAACGAGTATGGCGCGAACCGGCTGTGGATCGTCAACGTGGGCGACCTGAAGCCGATGGAAATCCCGACCGAGTTCTTCCTCGCCTACGGGTGGAACCCGCAGGCATGGCCGGCCGAGCGCCTGCCCGAATTCCTGCGCGAATGGGCTGCGCGTGAATTCGGCGCGCAGCACGCGAACGAGATCGCGTCCATCGTCGACAAATACACACGCTACAACGCGCGCCGCCATCCGGAGCAGATCGATCCCGACACGTACAGCCTGACCGCCTACGACGAGGCGGAGCGTGTCGTGGCGGACTACAACCAGCTGGCGGACGAGGCGAAACGCGTCGGGCAGTCGCTGCCGAAGACCATGCGCGACGCCTATTTCCAGCTCGTCGAATATCCGGTCCTCGCCTCCGCCAATGCCGTCGACATGCTCGTCTCGGCCGGCAGGAACCGCCTGTACGCCCGCCAGGGCAGGGTGACCACCAACGACATGGCCGCGCGGGTGCGCCGGCTGTTCCAGCGCGATGCCGATCTCGTCAAGCAGTACCAGCAGGGCATCAGCGGCGGCAAGTGGAACCACATGATGTCGCAGACCCACTTCGGCTATACGACCTGGGACCAGCCCTATCGCGACGTGATGCCGGCCGTGTCGGAATTGCGCGTGCCCGAGCCCGGCCAGCTGGCGGCGCCGAACGGCATCCACAGGTCGGACCACATGGGCGTGGCGATCCAGGGCGAGCCGACGGCATGGCCCGTCTTCCCGCCCAAGCCGCTGGTGCTGCCGGCGCTCAGCGTGTTCGAGAAGCTGCCGCGCTACGTCGAGGTGTTCAACCGCAGCAGTGCGCCGTTCGACTACTCGATCACGGCGAGCCATCCGTGGCTACGTCTCAGCCACACGGGCGGACGGGTCGCGAAGGACCAGCGCATCATGGTGGACGTCGACTGGAATGCGGTTCCCACCGGTACCACGCAGGCGACATTGACGATCAAGGGGCCCGACACCGCGGAGGTCCTGGTCAGGGTGCCCGTGCACAAGCCTGCGGACCTGACGCCAGCCTCGGCCCAAGGCCACGTCGAGAGCCAGGGCGTCGTCGCCATCGAGGCCGAACACTATACGGCCTCCTACGCACCGCCGGGACGGCAGTGGCTGAAGATTCCCGGCTATGGCCGCACGCTGTCCGGCATGACCACGACACCCGGCGCGGCACCGGCACTCGCCGTCAAGGATGGCATGCATCTGGACTACACGGTGAACGTGTTCTCGGCCGGCGAAGTGAAACTGCATGCGGTCCTCGGACCGACGCTGAAGTTCCAGCCAGGAAGCGGCTTCCGTTACGCGGTGTCGATCGATGACGAAGCGCCGCAAGAGGTCAACGTGCATGCCGACCAGTCCGAGGGGTTCTGGAGCCGCGCGGTCTCGAACAACGCCGTGGACTTCGTGACCACGCACCGCATCGCGTCCCCCGGACGGCATACCGTGAAGTTCTGGGCGCTCGATCCGGGACTCGTCCTGCAAAGGCTGGTGCTCGACGCGGGCGGGATGCGGCAGAGTTATCTCGGTCCGCGGGAAAGCCCGTATTATCAGGGCAAGTAAGCGTGACAGGTGCCCGGGCAATGGAAGGTTGCCCGGGCACGGTGCTTATTCGAACTGCCAGTAATCGACGTTGAAGACGACGTGCCGTCCGTTGGCATTGAAGACGACGTACAGATCCTGCACGCCGGTGACGCCGGATGCCGGCACGGCCAGTTCCTTCCATGCGTCCGGGCCGCCGGTGGCGGGGACGTCCACGCTTGCGACCAGCGTGCCCTGCGGGGAACCGGCCCGGACGTCGATGTGGCCACCCGGGCCGGCACTCGCCACGCTCGCCTTGAACGTGCGCGGCCCGCGTGCGCCGAAATCGACCCCGGCCACTTTCACGTAAGCACGCGGGCCGACCGGATACACGACCATCCCGCCACGCGGATTCTTCGCGGTCCTGACCCCGGCCACCCAGTCGAAAGGACGGTCCCAGTCGCGCTTCACCCGCGATTCCCATGCGATGGTCTCGGCTTCGACCCGCTCATACGGAGACAGGGGCCGGACCTGCTTGACGCCCGCCGTGTTCCAGAACGGCTGCGTCGGAATCGTACCGTCCGGCCGATAGCTGAAATCGGTGACCGAGACGGAGCGTCGCTCCCGGTGCAACGGCGTCTCCGCGAAATTCAGCCGGTAGCTGAAGCCGAAGACGTAGGACTTGCCCTTGAAATCGACGATGCCGGGATGGTTGCCCGTCGACTCGGTGGTCGGGTCCATGATCTGGCCCTTGTATTCCCATGGTCCGGTCGGCGTGTCGCTCATCGCGTAGCCGATGCCTTCCGAACAGCACGTGGATGCATAGGCCAGGTAGTACTTGCCGTTCCGTTTGTAGACCCACGGGCCTTCCTGGTAGTTTTTGGGCTTCGCATCGATCCGTTCGATCTTGCCCGAATAGGAGATCATGTCCCTGTCGAGCCTGACGTACCAGAGGTTCGGATTTCCCCAGTACAGGTAGGCTTGCCCGTCGTCGTCGATCAGCACGGTCGGATCGAAATAGCCTTCACCGCGATCGATCAGCGGACGCCCCAACGGGTCCTTGAACGGGCCCAGCGGGCTGTCGGCGACGGCCACGCCGATCACGTTGCGGGGCGAGCCGCCGACCGTGACCGGCGCGTACAGGTAGAACTTGCCGTTGCGTTCGACGACTTGCGGCGCCCAGGCATCGTTGTCCTGGTTGGCCCAGGCGAAGATCGAGAGATCGGCGACCGTCCCGCGATCGGTCCAGTTGACCATGTCTTTCGACGTGTACAACTTCCAGTCGCGCATCTTGAACCCTTGCGCATCGTCTTGGTCGTGCGAGGTGTAGAGATACACCGTGTCCCCGTGCACCAGCGGTGCGGGGTCTGCCGTGAAATTGGTCTGGATAATCGGATTCTCGGCCAACGCCGGGAGGCAGGCTCCCCAGCTAACGGCGACGGCGACGGCGACGGCAATGCAACGCAGGTTCATGTCAGTTCCTCATCGGTGGGGGATGAATCGCTCGGTGCGAATCTCTCAGCGCGCAGGCGGATTGCGCGGGGTCGACGGCGGCCCGAAATAACTGTCGGGCAAAGGACTGTCGGACAGGACGATTTTCTGTACGACGATCGTCGGGTCGACCATGATGATCTTCAGGTCGTATTTGCCGGGACCGTGCACCTTCACCGTGAAGCGCATGGTGCGTGCATTCTCGGACGTATTCTTGAAGTGATATTTTCCAAGGAACGTCTGGTCGGCTCGCGTTGCCGGTGGAAATACCCGAACGACCTGCGGCGTGGCGTCGTCGAGGGCGACGGCGACGGCCAGCTCGCGTCCCGGATAATTGTCCAGCGTGGGCGCCGTCACCAGATCGACCTGCCAGGTGCCTGCCGACGCAAAATAGACGGGGTATTCGAGACGCGGCGAGTCGGCAAACGGTGCGCTGCGCGCCGTGACCGGAAACACGGTCATCGCGCCCGGGCCCCGTCCATAGTCGGGCAACCATTCCCAGCGGGCATATTTGCCGGGGATGTTGCGCACGGCATCCTGGGCGTCGAACGCGATGGTGCCCGTCTGGCCGCCGAACGCGCCGGCCGCGGCCTTGGTTTCGTCGCCGACGGCGATGGTCGCATACGACCGCACGACGACGCGCTGGTTGCCTTCGCTGATCGTGATCTGTCCCAGTTGTGCGGAACCGACCGGAACGCGGCTCCAGTCGATATCGACCCAGATGCGCTGGTCGTTGCTCCCGTCGGGCGCGGGCGCCTGGGACAGCTTGACCCATGGTTTGTCGGCGAGGGCGGTGAAGCGGGGCGGGCGCCCGTCTTTCGAGAACACGTCGATGTACGAGCGCTGCTTGTTGATGGAATCGAAAGAGGGCAGGGTCGGCGTGTTCTCGCCGCCCGGCCAGGCCTGGTCCGAACCGTCGACGGCGACGCCGAATTCGCCCGCGGCGCCGGCAGGGACGGAGGAGGTCGCCGGCATGATGTTTTCGGGTGGAGAACGCCAGTCGCGGTAGCCGATGTGGGTCTGGTCCATCATGTGATTCCATTTGCCGCCCGCCACTTGCGTGTTATAAAAATCGGACAGGTCCTGGTCGCGCTTGAACAGAGCGCGGACGCGCTCGGCCTGCGTGTTCGCGGCGTAGCGTCCCTGTTTGGCGTACAGATGGTTGCGGCCTGCAGCGATCTGGAGATCGATGTAATTCGAGAGCGCCAGGATAGGGTGCAGCACGAGTTCGTAATATGCGTCCTGCTGGTCCGCGGGAATCGAGGTTTTCAGCAGCGTGGCGCGTTTCGCCAGCGCGTTCCACGCTTCGGACACCCGTTCGGCCTCGCGGTAATTGACCAGGCTGAACGTATCGGGCCGCACCAGTTCCGGTTTGCGCCAGGCATTGTATTTCGCGTATTTCGCGACCAGGTCGGCGATTTCCGCGGCGTGCTGCGGCCCGAATTCGCGTTCGGCCCAGCGTTGCGTCCACCCGGCGATGTCGTCCTTGCCCATGCCTTTGGGACTCCACGCAAGCCGGAGGAAGAACTCGATCGGCACCTCCAGCGGCTTGAGGTCGCCGACATTGGCGATCCAGATCCGGTTCGCGCCGTATTCTTGGGCGAGATTCATTTGCTCCCAGATCTTGGGCAGCGGATTGCTGTTGATCCACTTGTACGAGAACGGGCCGCCGTTCATGTCCATGTGAAAGTAAATGCCCGAACCGCCGCTGCGCTTGCGCTCCGCCGGCGTCGGCAGTCGGCGCAGGTTGCCCACGTTGTCGTCCGTGAACAGCAGGGTGACGTTGTCGGGGACCTTGAGCCCCGCGTCGTAATACTTCTGGACCTCGGTGAACAGCGCCCACAGCTGAGGCACCTGGCGCTGGTCGACGCCCATTTCCGCGCTGAGGATCTGCTGCTGGTCGTGGATGATTTTCTCGATGAGCTTCTTGTTGGCCTCGAGACCGCCCGCATCCGGCATCGCCGTATCGCCATCGCCGCGCATGCCCACGGTCACGATGCTTTCGTAGGCCTTGTTGCGCCGGATGCCGTCGCGGAAGAAGCGTTTGAGGCCGTCTTCGTTCGTCGCATAGTTCCATTCGCCATTGCCATAGTCACGGCGGTGCGCGAGCCATTCGTGGTGGGAGCGCACCATCGGTTCGTGGTGGCTCGTGCCCATCACGATACCGTAGGCGTCGGCAAGGCGGGGATTGTCCGGATCGTCCTCGTTGAAGGCATTCGTCCACATGGCGGGCCACAGGTAATTGGCGCGCAGGCGCAGCAGCAGTTCGAACATGTGCGTGTACATCTTCGAATTCCCGCCGCCAAATTTTTCGCGCGACCACTTGCCCAGCGCAGGCTCCTCGTCATTGATGAAGATGCCGCGGTATTTCACGGCCGGCGGCCCCTGGACCCATGCACCCGCGCGTACGAACAGCGCGCTGGCCTTCTTCGCGGGGACGTCGGCCCACCAGTACCACGGTGACACACCGATTTGTTCCGAGATCTCGTAAATGCCGTAGATCGTCCCCCGTTTGTCGCTGCCCGCAATGACGAGCGCACGCTCGACGCCGGGCATCGGATTCGCGACGTTGGCAATCACGAAGGATTCCCACTTGCCGCGTATCGCTTTCACGTCGAGTTTGCCGGCACTGACCAATGCATCGACGAGCGCGCTGTGGCCCAGTGTCCCGATGATGACGGCGGTGCGTGTATTGGCGGCCGAGGTCTGCAGCGCCGGCTTCGTGCCCGTGACCTTGTCGATGTCGCCTTGCAGGTCGGTTGCCGCGCGCATGACGCCCCAGTGGTCCGCCTTGTCCACATACAGCGGGGCGGCATTGCCGTCACTCACGAGCGGGATACTGTTTGTGCTCGGGGTTGCAGAAACGAGCTGGACGCCGAGACCGAGACTCGGCGCCGCGAAGGCCCATGGCGTCCCCAGCGACATGACAAGAACGAAGGCGATTTGCCAGAACGTGGCAAACCGCCGCTTCAATACGAACATGTGTTGCATGATTCCCTCTATCAAAAACACTGATGCATCGCGTTCGCACATTGAAAAAAATCGCTCCGCGTGAGCAGAGCGATCAAACTCCCGAGAGCCAGGAGGGAGCAATGCACGGTCTTGTCGCGGTGGTACTGCCAGGCCACCGCGACGGCATGGTCATCAGAACTTCATGCGCAATCCGACGGCCAGCGTACGTCCCGGCTTGTAGCTGGTGTACGTCGCGTTCGGGTACTGGAAGTAGGCACGGCGCGTCGTGTTCGTCAGGTTCACGACGTCGAGCGTCAGCGTGGGATAGTTGTCGCGGTCCATGATTTCCGCCAGGTCGACCTGCGACGAGAAGTCGAGCTGTTTGAAATCATCGCCGAACAATGCGGCATTCGTGATGCCGTTCTGGTTCGGGCCGGAATTCTGGCTGCCCTGCGAATACGTGTGCGACAGGCGGGCCAGCAAACCGTGGTTTTCGTAGTAGACCTGGAAGTTGTTGCTCTTCTTCGGCACACCCAGTGCGACGAAGCCCGCGGAGCCTTCGCCGCTCGCCTTCTGGTTGATCATGGTGAGCGTTTCCGAGAAGCCGAAACCGCGCCACGGCAGCAGCTTGTCGAGCGGCTGGACCCAGCCCAGCTCGAGCCCCTGCACCTTCAACAGGCCCGAGGCGTTACGCTGCGACGTCGTGACGATCGTCGCGGCGTTCTCGCCCCCACGCGCATCGAGCGAGCCCTGCTGGGTCGGCGTCAGGTTGTTGTAGGTGATGCCGTAGGCGGCCAGGGCACTGAACGGCACCGTCACGTTCTGGTTCAACGTGAACCCGTTCAGGTTCTTCTGGAAGACCGTGGCCGACAGATAGCCCTCGCGCCCCATGTAATACTCGACGCCGACATCGAAGTTATCCGAGATGTACGGTTTCAGATCCGGGCTGCCCAGCGTCGCGGTATCGGCCGACGGCGAGGAGAAGTTGATGCCGGGGCGCAGCGCATCCGGGTTCGCACGGGTCATGCTGCGCGATACCGACGCGCGCAACACCAGGTTCTTGGCGAGGTCGTAGGCCAGGCTGGCCGAGGGCAGCGTATTGTTGTAGGTCTTGTCGATATAGACCCATTGGCTGATGTTCGGGAACGGCGTGCTGCCCGCGGGCAGGGTCGCGTTGCGCGGATCCACCGTGGAGTTGTAGGCGCCGACATTCTGCTTGGTACGCACGTAGCGTACACCCGCGTCGTAACGCAGCGAACGGTCGAATACCGGCACCGTACCGTCGACCTGGAGGAACAGGCCGGTGGTCTTTTCGTCGATATAGCCCGTGCTGGCACCCGTGTTGGAGGAGCCCGCGACCGGCGCGGACTGCAGCAGGGCATCGTAACCGGTGGCGGCCGCAAAGCGGTTGAAGTCGACCGACAGCAGGTTGTCCGGACCCTGGACCAGGTAGTTGGCAATGCCCAGGCCGAGCGAGCCGGGGCCCTGGCAATTGGCCGAGTTGGCGCAGACCAGGTTCTGCCATGCCGTCGTGTTGTCGCGTGCGGTAATGCGGCGCATGATGTCGTCATACGCGAAGCCGCCCTTGATGCTCAACGCCTTGTCGCCCCACGTCAGGGACGACCGCACGCCTTGCGTCTTGGTCATGCGCTCTTCGGCATTGATGCTGACGCGACCGCCTTGCGAGGTATTGAGGACCCAGCTGGCAGGATCATAGGTGTCGACGTTGCTCGTGATGCTCGGGAGCGCGCCGTTCTGATAATCGATGGTCGTGCCCGAATTCTGTGCCGTGACGGGACCGACAGTGGGCGACTGGCGCGTGAAGGTCGAGCGCGTGTAGTTGACCTGGCCGTCCATCTTCAGTTTGTCGGACAGTTTCCATTCGAAGCCGGGGTTCACGCCGATCAGGCGTACACGTTCGTTATAGGGACGATACTCGAGGAAGTACTGGGCATTGGCGAACGTGCCGCTTTCCACCACGCAGCCATTGGCGCAGTCGCCACCCGATACTTTCATGTTGAGCGGAATGACGGCACCGTTGCGGCCGACCCAGGAGGTGTCCGTGCGCTCCAGCGTATTGTGTTTTTCGCTGAACATCGAGTCGACATAGAAGTGCAGGCTGTCGCTCGGGCGATACTCTCCGGACAGGACGGCGGTGATCTTGCCCTTGTCGCCGTACTCGGCCATGCTGCGTCCCAGGCGCGGAATCAGGGCGTTATCGATTTGCTGGATGGTCAGGCCCGGGTTATGGGCGAGCAGGAACGCCTGGTCGATGGGGGCGCCCGGCGTCAGTCCGTTGCCCGCATTGGACGGGACGGTGGCCGGAATCGTGAAGTTGCCGCCGCCGGTATTGTTGCGCGTCGGGCTGTTGTTTTGTGCGGCCGAGAGATTCGGGTTCGTGTAGCCGATCGTCTCGTAGCCGGTCGTATGGACCTTGGTGCTGCCCCACGCAATGCCGCCCAGCAGGCCCCAGGTATTGTTCCAGGTGCGGCTCGATACCAGCGAGCCCCGGTTACCCCATTTACCCGCCACCTGGCTGCGCGTGCCGACGACGTTGAACGAATTGAAGTCGCCCTTGTGGTCGAATGGGCGCGCGCTGCGCATGTCGACGACGCCGGCAGCGCCGCCTTCCAGCATCGACGCCGTCGGGCTCTTGCTGACCGTCAGTTTCGTGAACAGGTCAGTCGGCAGCAGGTCGAGGTCGACCTCGCGGTTCGAACTCTGGGCGTCGGTCGTGCCGGTCGACGCCACGGCGACGGGCGCGCCGTTCAACAGCACTTTCGTGAAGCTCGTACCGAGACCGCGGATCTGGACGTTGACGCCTTCGCCCGTGATTTCACGCGATACCTGGACGCCCGGGATGCGATTCAGCGATTCGGCGATATTCGTATCCGGGAACTTGCCGATGTCTTCGGCGAAGATCGAGTCCTGGAAGCCGGTGGCTTCGCGCTTGTCGCGCGCGGAGGAGGCCAGCGAGGCGCGGTAACCCGTCACGGTCACCGTCTGCGGGGCCATCGGCGCCGCTTCCTGGGCATAGGCGGTGGACACCATGCTTGCCAGGATGGTGAGTTGCAGGATGCGGGTGCCCGTACGGGCGTTGTGTCGTGAACGATTCTTGCTGCTGTTCATAGAGTCTCCAAAGTTTATTTTTATGAACGAATAAAAAATACAAATGCTGGCGGCGACGCGTGATAACGCAACCGTTCGATTCGCGGCATGCGGAAAAGGCCGGAAGGGTTCAATGCATTGCGCCGGCGCTTGCTGAATCAACGCAACATGCAGGGGCGCTTGTTATCGAATTGCCAGCCGGGGATCAGGAATTGCATTGCGGCCGCGTCGTCGCGGACCCCCGTCCCCAGGTTCTTGTAATCCTGATGGGCTTTTTCGAGCTCGACCATATCGATGTCGATGCCGAGCCCCGGTTTTTGCGGCAGCCGTACCGCGCCTCCCTCGATCTTCAGGGGTTCCTTCGTCAGGCGTTGGCCGTCCTGCCAGATCCAGTGCGTGTCGATCGCGGTGACCCGGCCAGGCGCGGCCGCTCCCACATGGGTGAACATGGCGAGCGAAATATCGAAATGATTGTTCGAGTGCGATCCCCAGGTCAGGCCGAACATCTCGCACAGCTGCGCGACACGAACGGATCCCTGCATCGTCCAGAAATGGGGATCCGCCAGCGGGATATCGACGGACTGCAGCTGGATCGAATGCGCCATCTGGCGGAAATCGGTCGCGATCATGTTGGTGGCGGTCGGCAGACCCGTCGCGCGCCGGAACTCCGCCATGACTTCGCGTCCCGAAAAGCCGTTCTCGGCGCCGCAAGGATCCTCGGCATACGCGAGCACGTTGCCCCGGTCGCGGCAGACCCGAATGGCCTCGCTCAGCGACCATGCCCCGTTTGGATCGAGCGTGACGCGGGCATCGGGAAACCGCTCATGCAAGGCGATCGCGGCGTCCATCTCTTCGTTGGCGGAAAACACACCGCCCTTGAGCTTGAAATCGTTGAAGCCATAGCGCGCATGGGCCGCCTCCGCAAGCTTCACGACCGCGTCGGGGGTCAGGGCCGGCTGGTTACGGAGACGCAGCCAGGCATCCTCGCCCGCGGGCTCCGAGCGGTAACCCAGCGTTGTCCGGTCACGGTCGCCGATATAAAACAGGTAGCCGAGCATGTCGACGGCGTCGCGTTGAATGCCGTCTCCCAGCAGGGCCGCTACCGGAACGCCCAGAAACTGGCCCAGCAAGTCCAATAACGCCGATTCGACGCCGGTTACCGCGTGGATGGCCGTACGCAGATCATAGGTCTGCGTGCCCCGGCCGCCGGCGTCGCGGTCCGCGAACGCTGTCCGCATGGCGCCCAGCACGCTGTTGTACTCGCCAAGCGATTTACCGACGACGAGCGCGCGCGCATCGTCGATCGTGCGGCGGATGCTCTCGCCGCCAGGTACCTCGCCGAGGCCCGTGTTGCCGCTGCTGTCGGTCAGGATAATGACGTTGCGTGTGAACCAGGGGCCATGGGCGCCGCTCAGGTTCAGCAACATACTGTCCTGGCCGGCAACAGGTACGACGCGCAGATCGGTTACGACGGGAGCATTCTTGACGGCACTATTCATGAGTAAGCTGGAAGTGATCGATGGCATTGACAAACTGAAACGATCTTATCCTTCTAGCTTATTCTGTCCAAATCAATCAATGACTCGATTGATCCACTAATTGAATGTTGGCCTCGGCTATTCGTTCGAGCCAAACGATGGCAAGACTTCTTCCAGGAAAAGACTAAGCGCGGGATTGTCGTTGTCCCGCCGCCAGACGCCGATCGTTTCGACAGGCTCCGTTTGTATCGGAAGAAAAGCAACGTTATTGAATTGCAGGCTCGTTGCACTTTCGGCAATCAATGCGGCGCCAAGTCCGGCTCGCACGAGCGCCAGCATCGTGTGGACCTGGCCGACATGCTCGACGATGTCCGGAATCACGCCTGCTTTTTGAAAGCGGGCGTTGAGCATGTGATAAAACGGCCTGGCTTCCTGTGGTGAATACATGACGAAAGGTTTTCCGTGAATGCAATCGAGGGTCGGCTCTTTTGGCCATTCATCAATGGTTTCCGCAGGCACGGCCAGCATGAGACGTTCGCTGAGTAGCACCTTGCTTTCAAGCTCGTTATTCAAAAGGTGAGGGCGCATCAGGCCAATGTCCAATTGTCTGGCATTCAACGCTTCGACCTGGCTTGTACTGACCAGTTCTTTGAGCGAAAGTGCAATGCCGGGACGGAAACTCCGTAATCGGCGTACCACTTCAGGAAGCAGGCTATATCCGGAAGCGGACGTGAATCCGATCGTCAGCGCCCCTTGCTCGCCCTTTGCGACACGACGCGCTTTAAGAGAGGCCTGCTCCGAGAAGCGCAAAATCTGCGTTGCCTCGGGTAAAAACGCTTTTCCGGCGGCGGTAAGGCGTACTACTCTGCTATTTCGTTCGAGAAGTTGCGCGCCAACGTGGTGTTCCAAAAGCCTGATTTGGCGACTGAGGGGAGGTTGAGTCATATTCAACCTTTCCGCGGCACGGCTGAAATGTAATTCCTCGGCCACGGCAACGAAGCAACGGAGCTGACTTAATTCGAACATCGATTTATTCCTTAAATCATGAGTCAGCCGACATGAAGATTGGCAAGCTTGTCTATTTTGGTTCCTCCAAGAAAGGCCTGCCGTACGCGAGCACGGTGTACCGGTTGGCGTATTAAAAAAACAGATCGGGCCAGGGGGGGCGTTTGGTCCGATCATAATTAGGGTAGTGCAGTTATCAATACTAATCCATGCATTTATTGTATTGTGAAATACAATAATGGTATTTTTTGTGCAGATTTTCTGCAAGGTACTGCGCCGCCCCCGACGTGTCCATTGAACAGTCCAATACGGGATTTCACTCCATTCATTCGTTGTATCGACAAGAATACGATTTGAATCAGGTTATTCGGTGCGTTGCTGTAATATGGTTTGGTAACTCAGTTTCTCGTCTCCTCTCGCCCGGAATCGGGTATGAATGCCCTGTTCGCTGAAAGGCAGACAGGGCATTTTTTTGACATATCGTTGCTTGTGGTAGCGCGCAGATCCCCACGAAACGTCCCTGGGTTCGAAACCATGAAGAAATATCGGATCGACGATACGTGCCGAAGTTTTGAACGCGGCGGAATTCCCACGCTTGCCGACGTCGCGAGATTCGCTGGCGTCTCTGTCATGAGCGTATGGAGAACCATGAACGGGGAGTCGGCAGTGAGTGAGCGTACGCGGCGCAAGGTCGTCGCTGCGATCGAGGCACTGCACTACGCGCCGAATGATCAGGCGCGCATTCTGGCCGGTTCCAGAACTGTCCGGATCTGTATCGTTCACAACCAGGATTCCCGTTTCCTGAGCGAATTTCTGCTGAATCTCCTTGATCAATCTGTCGTCAATAATGTGAATCTGGTCGTCACCAAAGACATACGGGTCGACGGAATGATCTTCTTGCCATCACCCTACACGGAAGATATGGTAACAAGTGCCTTCCGCGAATTGGATATTCCTTCCGTAGTGGTTGGCTCCGCATTGACCGACGAGCATGTCAGCGCCTTTTATGGCGACGATCGCGAGGCGGCATACAAAATGACAAGCCACCTGATTCGTCTCGGCCATCATCGTATCGGCTTCATATCCGGACCCAGGGATAATATTGTCGGCATACGTCGCCTGGAAGGATATCGTCGTGCCATCAGCGAAAACGGGGCGGATGTGTCGGATCATCTGGTTGTGTCCGGTGACTTCACTTACCGATCAGGCCTGGATGCGGCACAACGATTACTCGATTTATCGGAACGTCCAACGGCGATTTTCGCGAGCAGCGACAACATGGCTGCTGCGGCAGTCGCGCTCGCGTTTCGTCGCGGCTTGAATGTCCCCAGCGATCTGACTGTTACGGGTTTTGGTAACACCACGATCGCCACATCGAACTGGCCCGAACTGACGACGCTAGCATATCCAATTGCCGACATGGCGGGCCTGGCGATACATGCGCTTCTTCGGCACGTGCGGGCGGTGCGCGAGGGACGGGCTCCGGGTGTAGAGCGATCCAGTATGAGCCTTGACATCGTGCGGAGACAGTCGGACGCCGCCCCGCGACTGCGGGGCGGTAGAACATGTTAGAAGGTACTACGCAGTGACAGCGTATAGCTGCGGCCAGGGATATTCTGGTTGAACACGGCGCCGTTGAATTGCGTGTAGGTCTGGCTGATCGCGTTGTTCACGTTCCATACACTCAACGTCACGTCGGTGTTGTAACCGAAACCAAATACCTTCTGCAGGTTCATGCCCGCAGACAAGTCCACTTGTTGGCGCCCCGTACTGTAGGCATAGGCGCCTCCCGGTACCGTCAGGCCGGTGTTGACGTTGACGACCGTCGATGCCTGGTACTGGCGCGTCACGCGCATGTTCACACCGTTACGTTCGTAATACACGGTCAGGTTGTTGGTGCGTGGCGGCACACCAGAGACGGGCGGCGCATTCGGGGTCTCGTCTTTCTGCTTGGTGTAGGTAAAGTTACCGGTGAAGCCGAAGCCTTTCACCGGCAACATATCCAGTGCCTGCTGCCAGGTGAGTTCGAGACCCCGAATCTTCAGCTTCGTCGCGATGTTGTAGGGCTCGGTGATCTCGACCAGATGCTTGTCCGGACCACCGCTCGCATCGACGGATTGCTGTTGCGCTGCCGTCAGGCCGACCGTGCCATAGATCTGGTTCAGCTGGGCGAGCGAGTACTGCACGATATGCGTACCGGGACGGTCGACGATGTCCTTCGCAAACGCGCCCAAGGCAACATAGGAGTCGCGCGACATATAGTATTCCAGACCCAGATCCAGGTTGTTGGCCTGGAACGGTTTGAGATCCGGGTTGGTGATGCTGCCCTGGCGCGCCCCCTGGTCGCCGATGGAGAGCCTGGTCTGGCGCAGGTCGGCGGGATTCGCCCGCGTCATCGATTTCGACGCCGCGATCCGGGCAATCATCTTCGGCGTGATGTTATAGGCGAGCGTCGCCGACGGCAGCAGGTTGTGGTAAGTCACGGTTTCGTACGACCAGGTTGCAACGGATGGATAGAGGCCGCCGTTTTGCAGCGTCGCGTTGCGAGGATCGGCAGTGGCCGCGAGGTCGCCGATCGTTTGTCTCGTTCGGGCATAGCGGACGCCGGCGTTGAAGCGCAGGGTACGACCATACACGTTCAGTCGGCCATTCGTTTCGGCATAGGCGCCACCCACCGCTTCACGGATGTAGCCGCCACTGCCGCTAAAGAAACCCTTGTAAATATTGTCGCGGAAATATTGGTAATTGGTGTCTTTGGCGAACTTGTTCCAGTCCAGGGTGATGAAACCATGGTCCGTCGGCTGCAGGTAATTTGCAAGTGCACCATTCGGGACGAGGGAGCCGAGGTACGCCAGCGGCGTGGTCTGGCCGGCTGAAGAACCCGTACCGTAGCCCGGATACGCGGTGGCGGCATTCGTCATCGGCCCAGGGGCATACCGTCCGTCGCAACCGGGGTTCTGAATCTGGGTGTTGGGACCGAAGAACGTATAGTTGAGGTTGTTGCCGCAAGTAACGTTGGCCCACGCATCGGCGACCGTATAGCTGCGGTAACGCCGCTCGATATCGTCATACGTGCCGCCGACCTTGATACTGAAGTCGTCGTCGCCCCATTTGACGTTCAGGCGCGTGCCGCGGGTCGAATTGCTGCGTTCGTACAAATCCATGACCAGGCCCGACATGCCCTGGCCGGCCTGGTACCAGCCGAAGTTGCTTGGGTCGTTGGGATTCAGGTTGCCCGTGAACGTAGGCGGCTGACCCGGTGTCGTGTTGTCGTAGGTAATGACGGACGGTGCGGCCATCGTCGCAACCTTAACCTGCGGCATGTCACGGGAAAACTTGCTCAGCGTGTAGTTGAATGCGCCGTCGATCGTCCACTTGTCGCTCGGGCGCCATTCGAAGCCGGGGTTAAGGCTACGGAACTTGGTCTTGTCGATATCCGGACGGTATTCCAGTCCCCAGAACGTGTTGGCCAGGGTCGCTTTCGTAATGACGCAACCGATCGTGCAATCGCTGCGGTCGAATTCCATGCCGATGGGAATAGGCGTGTTTGCGCGGGTACCTACGTTCATTGCCTGCCATTCCATCTCATTCCGCTTCTGCGCGAATACCGTGTCGAAGTAAAGGTTCCAGTCTTCGTTCGGCTGCCATTGAACGCTGATCACTTCGCCCGCGCGGCGGCGTTGGCCTTCGAATACCTGGTGCCGGCCCAGGCGGCCCATCAGTCCATTGTCGATCTGCTGGATGGTCGCACCCGGGTTGAGTGCCAATAACATCGCCCGGTCGATCGTCGCGCCAGGGACGAGGACTGAACGGGCGTAATTCGGCAACAGGTTCAAAGGCAGGCCTGCCGGCACCTTGTCCGGTGTCGATTGCGATCCGCCCCCCGTGCTGTTCGGATTGTCCGAGGCATTGGCCTGGAACGATTTCAACTGGAGATTCCGCATGTCGACCGTGTCAAATGCGTCGGTACGGTACTTCGTCATGCCCCAGGCCACGCCGCCCAGGATCCCGAATTTGCCGAACCTGCTGGTGTTCCACGTATTGCTGATCAGGGCCGAACCCGTCGTACCCGGTTTCTTGTCCCTGTCGCGGTAGTTGCCGCTGAGCGTAAAGGCCGACCGGAAGCCGGCTTTATCGAATGGCCGGACGCTGCGCATGTCCACGGTGCCGGCGATGCCGCCCTCGATGACGCTGGCTTGCTGGCTCTTGTACACCGTCGCGCTGCGGAACAGCTCCGACGGAAGAAAGTCCATGTCGACTTCGCGGTTGGCGCTGATATTGCCGCCCCAGCTGCCCGCCGACGCGGACGCCATCGGCGCACCGTTCAGCAGCACCCGGGTAAAGGCCGGGCCCATGCCGCGGATCGAGACGTTCATGCCCTCGCCATCGATCGACGCCCGCGTGACCGTCACACCGGGTACGCGCGACAACGCGTCTGCGATGTTCGGATCGGGGAACTTGCCCATGTCTTCCGAAAACACGGTATCGCTCAGGCCGATGTTTTCGCGCTTTTCGTTCGCGGACAGGGCCAGCGAACTGCGATAACCCGTCACGGTGACTTTCTCGACATTCTCCTTGCCGGCGGTTTTATCCGATTCGTACGCGGATTGTGCGTAGGCGTTTGAAATGAGTGCCGCCAGCATCGTGAGCGTAAAAACGCTGGATCCGGCTCGACGGCGGGAATGGCATGGTGTCTTATGGTTTTTCAAGTTTATCTCCGTTTATTGAATATTTTTTGTTCCGGCGGAATAGAGCGTGTTCGCGCCGGCGCCATATAACGGTATCTTTTCGCCTTAATAAAATGCCAATCCCAATTTTGATTCAGTCAATACAATATTTGAATCCGCAGGCGTAACGCCCTGTAAGGACGCGAGAAGGGTGCTCGCTATCAAAAAATGTTGTGCGCTAACATGCAACACTCGTCATTGCGATGTGTCAGCGAATTCCCACACTCTTACAGGAGATGATCTCGAATCAATACATATATTGAATCGCATGGATACCAATCGTAGATTGAACTGTGCGTTTTGATCCGGGATGATTGTTAGCTTGCGGGGGAAATGTTATAGAGTGTTTGAGATTGGAGCCGCCGGTATAAACCGATTGGAGGCGATATCCTCGCCTCGGCCCGGGGTTTTGAATGGACGGCCAATCTCAACAAAAAAGTTATGACGAATGCCGATTTCCTCGCCGGTGCTGCTGCCGCCAGACGTGGCTGAGCCGCCCCGCTGGGAATATTGAATATGGCGAATCGCCATATCGATCGCGCCGAAAAATGTAGTCGACGATTCCGCAAACGCGTGCGCAGCGCACAAACCGGACAAGGCCCTCCCAATGAATTTCTTTTTAATTATTGTTTCCAAAAATATGTTGGTCCAATTGTCTGCAAGGTGACTCTGTGGATTCGCGGTTTCGACGATTGAACGCGCATGCCTCCGAAAGAACATGAGGGTGCAATCAGGCACTCGAAGCGCCTGGCAAACTAATAAGCGTAACCGGGATGAATGGGTGGACAGGAAAAAGGCCTTCAGGCTGCGACAAGCAGCGCCTCGTTACTCACCTTTGTGCGCTCGACGCTTCTTGTGCGGCATCGATATTTCTCATTGCGGCGCTAAAATAAAATCCCTGACCGACGTTACAACCGAGGCTCTGAACAAAATCCAGCTGCGCTTTCGTTTCAATCTCTTCGGCACAGTGCTCAAGTGCATTTTTCTGGCTAACTGCACAATGGCCTCCAGCGTTCCGGCGAGTTTCCTGTCTTCGGAAATCCCATCGATGAAGATGCGATCGATCTTCGGGATGACGAACATCGGCGAATGAACGCCCCGGTTTTTTGTAGAGGCTCTATTGTTGAGAGAATGGAGTCATGAAGAAACAATCGCCGGATCGACGTTGGTGTTAAAGATGTATATCATTTGCATGTTTAGAGGAAACGCCTTAAACTTGAGCTATTCCGACTACCTCGACCGGTCATGAACATCGACAAATTCAAAGCCCAGCACATCGCCATCCTTGACGGCATCGCTCGCCTGCGCGAGGCGACGCAAGGCGGGATCGTGGAGAACGCCGCGCACATCGCCGCGCACATCATCAAGCTGAGCGGCACTGTGAAGCTCCACCTCAAGGTCGAAGACAGTGTGCTCTATCCGGGGCTCGCGAGCGACGCGAATCCCAGGCTCGCCAGACTGGGGGAACGCTACCAGCGCGAGATGGACGGCATCGCCGGCGCCTATTTCGAGTTCGCTAACCGGTGGAATCTCGCGGACCGTGTCGAAGCCAATCCCGAAGGCTTCCGTGCCGACGCGAACCGCGTCCTGCGCGCGCTGTTCGAACGCATGAAGCGCGAAGACACCGAGTTCTATCCGGCGATCGAGGCCGCCCATCCGCCTGCGTAAGCCCGGCAAATACGGCCTCCAGATCCTGCATGCTGACCCGGCGATGAATGTCGGGCTCTACGCCGTCTGGTATCTTCGTCGCGGCGTCGATACCGGCGCGCCGTCAGCGGACGGTCTTTTTACGGTGCACCTTGATCGGGGTCTCGCGCGGCGGCGGTTCCGGCAGGAGGTCGGCCAGCGTATGGCGGTCGAGCGTGGCGAGATACGCGGCCGTCGCATCCTGCAGGACGCCCTTCAGGCGGCAGGCGCCGGTCAGTCCGCAGGGCACGCCGACCGGATCGAAACATTCGGCCATGTAGAAGTCGGTTTCGCTATTGCGGATGACGTCGCCGAGGTTGATGTCCTGCGGCGCATGCGCCAGGCGAAAACCACCGTGGCGCCCACGGACGGTCTCGATGACGCCGCTGCGGCCCAGTTCGAACACGACTTTCATCAGGTGGTTCCGCGATATGCCGTGCAGGTCGGCGATTTCCTGGATGGTGACGAGTCGGTCCCGGTGGCCACCGAGATGAAGCAGCGTACGCAACGTATAGTCGGTGAAGGATGTCAGGCGCATGATCCAGACAAGTATAACGCATACATGTTATGCGGTCTCCGGCCTGCCTCCGGTCCGACCGAGCAAGCCGATGCGTAGTCCCCGTGCCACACGCAGCGCGAGCGCCATCATGACATCGGCTCGGCAGAGCGGCCAGCGGACGCCGTAGGCCGTCAGGCTGTCGGATCAATACCGTTTATGTATTAATCGATCCAAACAAAGCATTGGTTTTGGATAATTAGTTGACATAGAGTGGCCCCCACGCAAGAACCGGAACAGCGCACCAGGCTGGTCCACCATCGGGAGCTCGATCCACATGAAAAAATATTCCGCACGGGCCATGTTCCTCCTGGGCGCACTGGCCCTGGGTGCCGCCTCTTCCATGGCGCCGGCAGTTGCAGCAGACGCGCCCGTCGCGCGCTTCGAGCGTTTTTCCTACCAGGGCCGGGCCCAGGAAAACGTCCAACCGCGTGCCGGCGAGTTCGTCAACCCGATCTTGAGCGGCTATTACCCCGACCCGTCGATCACGCGCGTGGGCGACGATTATTACCTGGTGAATTCCTCGTTCACGAATTTCCCGGGACTCCCCGTCTTCCGCTCCAAGGATCTCGTCAACTGGACGCAGGTCGGCAACGCGCTCGACCGCCCCGGTCAGGTCGATTTCACCGGCGTGCGCGCGTCGCAGGGCATTTATGCTCCGGACATCTCTTACCACGACGGCACGTTCTATATCGTCACCACGTGTTCGAGCTGCCCGGGCGGCACGGGGAACTTCGTCATCACGGCGAAGGATCCGGCCGGTCCGTGGTCGCAGCCGGTCACGATCCGGGGCTTGCAAGGCATCGATCCATCCCTCGTCTGGGATGACGGCAAGCTCTATGTCGTGTACAACAATGCCCCGGAAGGCCAGCCGCGCTACGACGGCCATCGGGCGATCTGGCTCGCGGAGCTGGACCCGCGCACGCTGCAATTCGCCGGCAAGCCGAAGGTCCTCGTCGACGGCGGCGTGGCGCCCGACAAACGGCCGATCTGGATCGAGGGCCCGCACATCTTCAAGAAGGACGGCCACTACTACCTCATCTGCGCCGAAGGCGGAACGGCCGACAACCACTCCGAAGTCGTGCTCCGGTCCGACGCCGTCACGGGGCCCTATGCGCCGGGGCCCGTCAATCCGATCCTGACGCAGCGCGACCTGGATCCGAAGCGTCCGCATCCCGTCACCACGGCCGGCCACGCCGATTTCGTCCAGACGCAGAACGGGCAGTGGTGGGCCGTCTTCCTGGCGACGCGGCCTTATCCGGGCAATTTCTTTAACATCGGGCGCGAAACCTTCATGCTGCCGGTCGACTGGAAGGATGGCTGGCCGCTGATCCTGGAGCAGGGCAAGACGGTACCGTATGCCGTTGCGAAGCCCGCCTTGCCGGCGCAACCGCCCGCGCCGGTGCCCACCAGCGGCAACTTCGCGTACGTGGACGAATTCGACGGCCCGCTGTCGTCCGCCTGGATCGGCATCCGCATTCCGCGTGCGCCGCTGTACACCGTCGAACGCGGCGCACTGGCGCTGCGTGCCGGCGCGCCGCTGGGCGACCTGCGCGGCGTGCCCGCCTTTGTCGGCCGGCGCCAGCAGCACCACGTCGCCACCGTATCGACCGTCGTCGACTTCGTGCCGCAACACGATGGCGACCGTGCCGGCCTCGTCGCCATGCAGAACGACGACAACCACGTGTTCCTCGGCCTGACGCGCAGCGCCGGCAAGAACGTGGTGGCCCTGTACAAGACGGAGGGCGGCAAGGAGACGCTGGTCGCCAGCAAGCCGGTCGCGTCCAAGCGGGTCGGACTCGTCATGGACATGAACGGCGGCGAGGCCAGCTACCGCTACCGCGACGGGGATACGACGACGACCCTCGCCGACAAGCTCGATATCCGCTTCCTGTCGACGCAGAAGGCGGGCGGCTTCGTGGGCGTCGTGGTCGGTCCCTACGCGGCCGCAAGCGGGCGCCGGGACTGACGTCAGCGCGGCGTCGGCGCGCGCATGCAGCGCACGACGACCGCGCTCGCCAGCGCCGCCGCGGCCCCGGCCGCCAGGAAGCCATGCGCAAACCCGGATTCGACACTGCGCCGCAGCAGCCCGGCCAGCCCGGCCGGCAGGGCCCCCGCGTCGCCCGCGATCACCCGTTCGACCAGGTCCGGTGCGATCGTCGCGCCGGCTTGCGACACGCCGGCCAGCAGGGCCGCGCGCGTGCCGCTCGCCAGCACGGCGCCGATGCCGGCGAAGCCCAGCAGGATGCCGCAGAAGCGTGACGTGGTGCTGATGCCGGAGGCCATGCCGGCCCGTTCCGGCGGGACGGTGCCCATGATCGCCTTCTGCGTCTCGCCGTTCAGCAGGCCCCCGCCCGCGCCGAGGATCGCCATGCCGATACCGTCCAGCAGCCGGTTGCCCGGCATCTGCGCCGCCCACATCATGACGAGGTTTCCGGCCGCGACGACCATCAGGCCGAGCGTGAGGATCCGGTAGCCCGGCATGAATGCGGCCAGGCGCCGTCCGGCCATCGGCAGCAGCAGCATCGCGAGGGCGAAGGGGAGCATGCCGACGCCGGCTTCCAGCGCCGTGGCGCCGCGCGCATTCTGCAGGTAGAGCGGCAGCAGGGAGGCCATCACCTGGGCGCAGGACGCGTAGGCCAGCATGGCCGCGACGGCGCCGACGAACCGCCGCTGCGCGAACAGGGACAGGTCGAGCATCGGCGCGCGTCCCCGGCGCTCGGTGGCGACGAACAGCGCGAACAGGGCCAGCGCGGCCGCGGCGCGCGCCAGCACGGCCAGGCTGGTCCAGCCCTCGGCGGGGCCGGAGATCAGGGTCCACGTGAAGGCGAACATGGCCGCCGCGAACAGGACGATGCCCGGCACGTCGAGCGTCCGCTGCGCCGCGCCGCGCGACTCCGGCACGTGGCGCAGGACGGCGAGCGCCAGCCCGGCACACACGGGCAGGTTGACGAAAAACGCCCAGCGCCAGCCGAGCCAGCGGCTGATGACGCCGCCGATCAGCGGCGAACACACCATCGTCAGGCCCATGATCGTGCCCCAGAATGCCCACACGCGGGCGCGCTCCCGCTCGCCGTGGAACGCATGGCCGATCACGGCCAGCGACGGCGCCAGCAGGAAGGCCGCGCCGACGCCCTGGGCGGCGCGGGCGAGGTAGAGCGTCCGCGCGCCGGGGGCGGCGCCGCACGCGAGGGAGGCCGCGGCGAAGATGGCGAGGCCCAGCAGCAGCACGCGCTTGCGCCCGGCCCGGTCGGCGATGGCGCCAGCGGGCAGGAGCAGGGCCGCGAAGCACAGCAGGTAGGCGCTGACGACCCATTCGATGTCGGCGAACGTCGCGGCGAGCTCGCGCGCGATGGTCGGCAGGACGATCCCGACCACGTTCGTGTCGAGGACCGTGACGGCGCAGCCCAGCGAGGCCGTCAGCAGCAGGGGCATCGACGAGGGGCGTGGCGGGGAATCGGCGGGCATCGCTGGGGCTCCTGAGGTCGGTGAAAACTGCATTACACCGCAGCCGGTAATTTCGTTCATTAACGGCAAAACGTGAAATAATTCGCTTTCATCGAATACTCATGCCTGGAGACGGATGGAGCTGCGACATTTCCGCTATTTCGTGGCGGTGGCCGAAGAATTGCATTTCGCGCGCGCCGCCGAACGGCTGGGCATCGCCCCGTCCACGCTGACCGTGCAGATCCAGGAAATCGAGCGGGCGCTCCAGGCGCGGCTGCTGCAGCGGACCAAGCGCAGCGTGGGCCTGACCGCGGCCGGCGAGCTGTTCCTCGAGCAGGCGCGCGCCAGCCTGCTGCGGTTCGACCAGGCCGTCGGTGTCGGCCGCCGCGCCGGTCGCGGCGAGCTCGGCAGGATCGTGATCGGCTATGTGGGCTCCGCCGCCCTGGCCGGCATCCTGCAACGGCAAATGCGGCGCTTTCGCACCGAGTGGCCCGATGTCCAGCTGCAGGCGAACGAACAGCCGATGGGGCGGCTGCCGGGCCTCGTCGCGGAGGGCCATGTCGATATCGGATTCGTGCGCCTGCCGATGGCGCTCCCGGACGAATTGCGCGTGCACGTCCTGCAGCGCAACCGCTTCTGCATCGCGCTGCCGGCCAGCCACCGCCTGGCCGGCGCCGCCGCGGTCGACGCGCAGGCGCTGGAGGACGACGATTTCGTCGTGCCCGAACAGGACCTCGGTACGCGCGAAGTGGGACGGCGCGGACGCTTCGAGCCGCGCATCGTCTCGGCGCCGGGCAATCTGCTGACGGTGCTGACCGAGGTATCGTTGCGCAAGGGTGTCGCGGTCGTCCCCGACGTGGTGGCCACGACGCTGGTGCTGCCGGACGTGGTCTACAAGCCGCTGGCCGGCGAACCCGTCACGTCGGAACTGGCCGCCATCTTCCGCCGCAGCGAAGGGGCGCCCGCCGTGAAGAACCTGATCCGGCAGCTGGTGGCGGCGCTGCCGGCATGACCATCAACCTATTCTGCCGTGGTGTCGGGCGGCGTAATCGAACCCTGGATCTTGAACGATTTCGTATCGGCTTTTTCGGCCGGCTTGTCGGTCGGCTCTCCAGACGATATCAGTTGGACGCCATTGAGGCCCGCTCTCGCATCGGCGAGCGACAGCGGAGCGAATGATGTCGGAAGCGCGTCGGGGGCCGCGGTGTCGGAGTGCAGCACATAAACCGTCTGGCTGGGTGTGAGCGTGACGATCACGCTTATTAGGACTTCCGCCTTCTTCTTGTTCCGCAATTCCTTGACGAATGCAGCGTCGGCAGGCGTGGTATTGACCTTCCATTGCGAGATGAGTTTCTCTTTTATTGGAAGCAGTCCGAGCAGCGTCGATCCCGTGTTGTCGGTGATCGAGTTCGTCGCCTCGGTGAGCGTGCCATCCGCGTTGAACTTGAAGGTGGCACTGCCGGAACCTAACAGTGGAATGACGTTCTTGATGTAGTGCGCTTTTCTGTCCACGCGCATCTCGGTTTTTACCGTATTGGCGACCACTTTGTCGCACGGGATGACGGGGTCGAGCTTCTCGAGCCGGCTGGTCCTGCTCGCGATGGCCAGGCGCGTTCCTTCCAGTGTCGTTTCCTTCTGCACCTCGTCGACGATCTCCCGTACGGCCTTTTTCAGGCGATCGCGGTCGACGCAGTGAACGAGAACGTCGCCATCGGGCGGATAGTCGAGCGTCGATTTGGGGTTGTCGTTGAGTGCAATGGAGAACCGGATCTTCCAGTCCGTTTCCACGCGCGTCGTCTCCTGCACCTGCACGGGCTTCTTGATGTAGAACGGAATGCCCGTGATGGCATTGTTCTCCTGTGGGCCATCGTACACACGAACGCCCGAACATCCTGACGCGCCGGCGAGGACAGCGACAGCGCACGCGATGCGAAACAGCCTGGTCATGGGTTTGCCTCCGATGGCGATCAATTCGAATTAACAAAAGAATATGATCAATCTCAAGCTTTTGGTCGGAGTGTCGGGCAGTTAATACATAGCTAACAAAATGAGGCTTGACATATCGCCACGTCCACAGTCCAGCCGGCCGAGGTGGTATCGTGCACGTCCCGCAACCACACGAACGTCGCCATGCTGATCGCCGACCCCTTGTTCTATGCCGTCGCCGTGCCGGCCGTCCTGCTGACCGGCATCTCGAAAGGAGGCTTCGGCGGCGTGTTGGGCGGCGTGGGCGTGCCGCTGATGGCGCTGGCGATCTCGCCCGTCCAGGCGGCCGCGATCCTGCTGCCGGTGCTGTGCCTGATGGATCTCGTCGGCCTGGGGGCCTATTTCGGCAAGTGGGACAAGCCGACGCTGCGCATCATGCTGCCCGGCGCCTTGTTCGGTATCGTCGCGGGCTTCCTCACGTTCGGCATGCTGGGCGAGGACGTCATCCGCATCCTGATCGGGGCCATCGCGGTGGCCTTCACCGTCAACAACGTGCTGGGCCTGGCCGCGCACCAGCGCCAGGCCGGACCCTCGGTGGCGAAAGGCACCTTCTGGTCCGCGGTCTCGGGCCTGACCAGCTTCCTCGCCCATGCCGGCGGACCGCCCGCCATGGTCTACCTGCTGCCGCAGCGGATGGACAAGGTGCGCTACGTCGCCACCATCAGCGTGTTCTTCGCGGTCGTCAACGCGGTCAAGCTGGTCCCGTACGCATGGCTGGGCCAGCTGTCGCTCGACAACCTCGGCACCAGCTTCGTCCTGGCGCCGCTCGTGCCGCTGGGCGTGAAGCTGGGCATCTGGCTGCAGGGCCGGATCAACCTCGTGTGGTTCTACCGGATTTCGCAGGCCTGCCTGCTCGTGACCGGACTCCAGCTGGTCTGGCAGGGCGGGGCGCATTACCTGTAGCTGCGCGGGCCGGGATCAGGTCTCGTACAGCTCCAGCGGCAGGCCGTCCGGGTCGGCGAAGAAGGTATAGCGCCTGCCCGTGAATTCGTCCGTGCGTACCGGTTCCACGGCGACGTCGTGCGCTTCGAGATGCTGCTTGCAGGCCTCCAGGTCGTCGACCGCGAACGCGAGGTGCCGCAGGCCGCACGCTTCCGGATACGACGGGCGTGCGGGCGCGTTCGGGAACGAGAACAACTCGACCTGCGAGCCGTCCGGCAGCGCCAGGTCCAGCTTCCAGGAGTCGCGTTGCGCGCGGTAGTTTTCGGCGACGATGCGCAAGCCCAGCACCTCCACGTAGAAGTGGCGGGATCGTGCGTAGTCCGCGCAGATGATCGCGGCGTGGTGGATGCGGGTGAACATGACGGTAGCGTTCCAGGGTGACGGTTCGCCATCGTACCAGCCCGGCGCCATCCGCCCGGCCGGGGCAGGGGCGGATCGTCACGCCGGCGCCAGCGCCTGCCCGACCGGTTCCAGCCGGCGCAGGCGCAGCGCGATCAGCACGGCGGCGCCCAGCAGCACGCCCAGCAGCGCCACGACGCCGCCCCAGCCGCCGTGTTCCCACAGCACGCCGCACAGCCAGCCCACGATGCTGGAGCCGAGATAATAGAAACACAGGTACAGCGCGGAGGCGAGCGCCTGCTGCGTGCGGGCGCGCCGGCCCACCCAGCTGCTGGCGATCGAGTGCGACGCGAAGAAGCCGAACGTGAACACCGCCATGCCGGCCACGATGACGGCGACGTTGTGGGCCATGGTCAGCAGCAGGCCCGCCAGCATCGTGCCCATCACGGTCCACAGCACGTGGCGCCGGCCCAGGCGGTCGGCGCGGCGGCCGGCCCAGACCGAACTGAAGATGCCCAGCAAATACAGCAGCGAGATCCCGCCGACCACGCTCTGGCGCAGCCCGAACGGGGCGCCCAGCAGCCGGAAGCCGATCACGTTGTACACGCTCACGAAGCAGCCCATCAGCAGGAACGACAGCGCGAACAGCCAGGGCAGGCCGGCGTCGCCGAAGTGGCCGCGCAGGCCGTGCAGCAGCGCCGGCACGCCGCCCGACGACGGCCGGAAGTTGCGCGACGCCGGCAGGCTGCGCCAGAATTCCCACGCCGCCAGCAGGCCCGCGACGCCCATCACGGCGAACGCGGCGCGCCACGACACGAAGTCGGACAGCACGGCCGCCAGCACCCGGCCGACCATGCCGCCGAACGCGTTGCCGCTGATGTACAGGCCCATCGACACGCCGAGCGACGCTGGCTCGATTTCCTCGCTCAGGTAAGCCATCGCGACGGCCGGCATGCCGCCCAGTGCGAAGCCGAGAAGAGTGCGCGCCGCCAGCAGCTGCGGATAGGTGCGCGCGCTCGCGGCCAGCACCGTCATCAGCGCGGCCACGACGAGCGCCACGACCATCATGGTCTTGCGGCCCAGCCGGTCGGACAGGACGGACGAGAACAGCAGCGACACGGCCAGCGCGCCCGTCGAAAGCGACAGCGACAGGCTGCTTTGCGCGGGCGTGAGCCCGAAATCGTGCGCCAGCAGGGGCATCAGCGGCTGCACGCAATACAGCAGGGCGAAGCAGGAAAAGCCGCCGAAGAACAGGGCGCGGTTGGTACGATTGGTCATGGGGCCATCGTAGGATTGCGGGATACGACTGTCCAATATATATTTGTGGCGTTACTTATCGTTTGAAAATATAAGATGGAACTCAGGCACCTGCGTTACTTCGTGGCCGTGGCGGAGGAGCTGAGCTTTACGCGCGCCGCCGAGCGGCTGCACATCGGCCAGCCGCCGCTGAGCCAGCAGATCCAGGCGCTGGAACACGAGATCGGCGCGCGGCTGTTCGAGCGCAACCGGCGGCGCGTGCTGCTGACGGAAGCGGGGCGGCTGTTCCTCGGCGACGCGCGGCGCATGCTGGCGCTGTCCGAACAGGCCAAGGAGACGGCGCGCCGCGCGCACCTGGGGGAAGCGGGCGAGCTGCGCGTCGGGTTCACGTTTTCCACGCCGTTCACGCCGCTGTTCGCGCGCGTCGTGCGGCGCTATCGCCAGCAGTATCCGGGCGTGCGGCTGACGTTCCTCGAGATTCCCACGCAGCCGCAGCTCGCGAAGATCGAGGCGCGCGAACTGGACGTGGGCTTCGTGCGGCCGGGCCCCATGCCGCTGCCGCGCACGGTCGCGCTGACGATGCTGCGCCAGGATCCGCTGCTGCTCGTGCTCCCGGCCGACGCGCCGCTGGCGCGGAAAAAGCACATCGCGGTGAAGGACCTGGCCGACCAGGCGTTCGTCGTCTTCCCCGAAAAGACGGGCACCGGCATCTACCACCAGATCTTCGACCTGTGCCGCGCCGCCGGCTTCACACCGCACATCGCGATGGAGGCGGGCGAACCGTCCACGATCATCGGCCTCGTCGCCGCCGGCTGCGGCATTTCCGTGCTGCCCAGCTCATTCGAAGGTATCCACATGGAAGGTGTCGTCTACCGGCCGCTCGCCGACCCGGACGCCACCACGGCGATGCTGCTCGCGCGCCATGCCGAGGGCGGCGGCCCGCTCGTCGATGCGTTCGTGGCGCTGGCCCAGGCCGCGGCGGAAGCGTAGTTGGGGATGCTGCGGTGCAGCATGGTAAACAGTCGTATGTTTTGAATTTATAGAATACAATTAGGGGCGTTACCAGCCGCAAAGGATCGTCATGTCCAGCACCACCCCAGCGCAGGCGGGCAGCCTGCTGCTCATGTCGCGCGAGGATAACTGCCTCATCGCGCGCGTCGACCTCAAGGCCGGCGCCACGGTCGTCATCGACGGCCGCGAGATCGCGCTCCCGGGCGATGTCCGCCTCGGCCACAAGGTCGCGCGGCGCGACCTGGCCCCGGGCGACAAGGTGCTGCGCTACGGCGCCATCATCGGCACGGCCACGGTGCCCGTCGCCATCGGCGCGCACATCCACACCCACAACCTGGAAAGCGACTACATCCCGACCTTCACGCTCGACCAGGACGGCCATCATTTCATCGGAAGCAAAGCACCATGACCACCTCCACCGACATCACCCTGACCGCCCTGGCCGGTTATCCGCGCGCGGACGGGCGCAAGGGCATCCGCAACGTCGTCGTCGTCGCCTATCTCGTGGAATGCGCGCACCACGTCGCGCGGCTGATCGTGAATGCGTTTCCCGGCCAGCCCGTGCACCTGATCGGCTTCCCCGGCTGCTACCCGAACGAATACGCCGACACGATCATGCGCCGCGTGCTGACGCACCCGAACGTGGGTGCCGCGCTGCTCGTGTCGCTCGGCTGCGAGAGCTTCGACAAGAACGGTGTCGCGCAAGCCGTCGCCGACAGCGGCCGGCCCGTCCACACGGTCACGATCCAGGACGTCGGCGGCACGCGCTCGGGCGTGAAAAGCGGCGTCGAATGGGTGCAATGGGCCGTCGAGGACCTGGCGCGCCAGGAGCGCGTGCCGATGCGCCTCGACGAACTGGTCGTGGCGACGATCTGCGGCGGTTCCGACAGCACCAGCGGCATCACGGCCAATCCGGCCGTCGGCGCGGCGTTCGACCGGTTGATCGCCGCGGGCAGCGCCTGCGTGTTCGAGGAGACCGGTGAACTGGTCGGCTGCGAATTCCACATGAAGCGCCGCGCCGTCACGCCGGAACTGGGCGACGAGATCGTCAGGACGGTCGAGAAGGCGTCGCGCTACTACACGATCATGGGCCACGGCAGTTTCGCGCCGGGCAACGCGGACGGCGGGCTGACGACGCTGGAAGAAAAGTCGCTGGGCGCATACGCGAAAAGCGGCGCGTCGCCGATCAGCGGGATCATCAAGCCGGGCGACCAGCCGCCCACCGGCGGGCTGTACCTGCTGGACGTGGTGCCGGACGGCGAGCCGCGCTTCGGTTTCCCAAACATCTCGGACAACGCCGAGATCGTGGAACTGATCGCGTGCGGCGCGCACGTCACGCTGTTTACGACGGGCCGCGGGTCCGTGGTCGGCTCGGCCATTTCTCCCGTCATCAAGGTGTGCGCGAACCCGGCGACGTATGAACGGCTGGCGGACGACATGGACGTCAACGCGGGCTGCATCCTCACGGGTCATGCGAGCATCGAGGAAGTCGGCGACGAAATCGTCGACCTCGTCGCCCGCGTGGCGAACGGCGAGTGCACGAAATCGGAAGACCTGGGCCACCAGGAATTCATCCTCACGTACAAGCAGTTCGAGCCGATCGGGCCGCGCTGCCTGCCCTTGAAGGCAGCTTGATATGAGGCAGCCTGAGATGAACGTCACGCGACTGGGTTTAGGCTGCGCGCAACTCGGCGGGCTGTTCGACCCGATGGCGGAAGCGGACGCGTACGCGCTCGTCGACGCCGCCTGGGACCTGGGCATCCGCTATTTCGACACGGCGCCGTACTACGGATTTACCCTGTCCGAACACCGCCTGGGCGCGGCGCTGCGATCGCGGCCGCGCGGCGAGTACGTGATCAGCACCAAGGTCGGCCGCCTGATGTGGCCCGATCCGGACGTGCAGCCGGGAGAATGCGGGTGGGCGGCGCCGCTGCCGTTCCGGCCGCACTACGACTACACGCACGACGGCATCATGCGCTCGCACGATGACAGCCTGCAGCGCCTCGGCCTGGACCGCGTCGACATATTGTACGTGCACGACATCGGCCGCGTCACCCACGGCGAACGCCATGCGCACTACTGGAAGCAGCTGACCGAGGGCGGGGGCTTCCGCGCGCTGGCGCAGCTGCGCGACGAGGGCGCGATCAAGGGCTTCGGCCTCGGCGTCAACGAGTGGGAAGTGATCGCCGACGCCATGGACGTGTGCGCGCTCGACTGCGTGCTGCTGGCCGGGCGCTACACCCTGCTGGAACAGGCGTCGCTCGCGCCGCTGATGGACCGCTGCGCGCGGGAGGGGACGCGCGTCGTGATCGGCGGGCCGTTCAACTCCGGCATCCTGGCGGGCACGAACAAATTCAACTACGAGGACGCCCCGGCGGCCGTCGTGGAGGGGGTGCGCGCCATCGCCGCCGTCTGCCGCGACTTCGACGTGCCGCTGCCGTCCGCCGCGCTGCAATTCCCGATGGCCCATCCGGCCGTCGTGTCATGTATCCCCGGCGCCCAGAACATCGACCAGCTGCGCCGCAACGCGCACTGGTTTTCCCAGCCGCTGCCGGCCGGCCTGTGGACCGCGCTGAAGGATGCCGGCCTGCTGGACCCGGCCGCGCCCGTCCCGGCGGCTTGATCTTTCCATATCACCGTAACAAAGGAATACCATGAAACTGCTGCGATTCGGCCCGAAGGGCGCCGAGAAACCTGGCCTGATGGACGCCGACGGCGTGATCCGCGACCTGTCCGGCGTGCTGCCCGACCTGACCTCGGCCCAGCTGGCCGCCGGCGCGATCGCCCGCCTGTCCGACGTCGATCCGAGCCGCCTGCCCGTCGTGGAACAGCCGGTCCGCTACGCGCCCGTCGTCGCCGACATCGGCAAGCTGATTTGCGTGGGCCTGAACTATTCGGACCACGCGGCCGAATCGGGCATGGCCGTGCCGGCGGAACCCGTGCTGTTCACGAAGGCGACCAGTTCGATCATCGGCTGCAACGACCCCGTCGTGCTGCCGCGCGGTTCCGTCAAGAGCGACTGGGAAGTGGAACTCGGTGTCGTCATCGGCAAGCGCGCGCGCTACGTCGACGAAGCGAACGCCCTCGACTACGTGGCCGGCTACTGCGTCGTGAACGACCTGTCCGAACGCGAATACCAGCTGGAGCGGGGCGGCCAGTGGGACAAGGGCAAGGGCTGCGACACGTTCGGCCCCGTCGGCCCGTGGCTCGTGACGACCGACGAAGTGCCCGATCCGCAGAACCTGGACATGTGGCTGGAAGTGAACGGCAAGCGCTACCAGACGGGCAATACCCGCACGATGGTGTTCACGGTCGCGCACCTGGTGAGCTACATCAGCCGTTTCATGACGCTGCAGCCGGGCGACGTGATCAGCACCGGCACCCCGCCGGGCGTGGGCCTCGGCCAGAAGCCGGATCCGGTCTACCTGGAACCGGGCGACCGCATGCGGCTCGGCATCGAAGGCCTGGGCGAGCAGGAGCAGACCGTCCACGCGTGGAACGAGGCGCTGATCGACGACTGATCGTTTGTGAATACAAGGCGCACCAAGCGCCAATGCGGAGACTAAGCGGAGACATTGCAGACATGACGGACCCCTCGACGCGGCAGTACCGGTTTTCCCTCGTGATGATCACCACACTGTTTTTCATGTGGGGGTTCGTCCATAATCTCGACCCGATCCTGATCCCGCACCTGCGGCGGTCGTTCAGCCTGACCGTGCTGGAGTCGGCGCTGGTGGATTCGGCCGTATTCATCGCCTATTTCGTGATGGCGCTGCCGGCGGGCCTCCTGATCCGCCGCGCGGGCTACAAGGCGGCGATCATCTGCGGCCTGCTGCTGTTCGCCACGGGTTCGCTGATGTTCATCCCGGCCGCGAACACGCAGCAATACATCGTGTTCCTGGCCGCGCTGTTCACCATCGCGTGCGGCCTGACGATCCTGGAGACGGCCGCCAATCCGTACGTGACCCTGCTGGGCCGGCCGGACCGCGCGGCCCAGCGCATCAACCTCGCGCAGTCGTTCAACGGTCTCGCCGCCACGCTGGCGCCGATCATCGGCGCGCGCCTGATCCTCGTGCATGGCGCCGACGACGCGCAGCTCGCCGCGATGCCGGAAGCGGCGCGCCAGGCGGCACTGGCGGCGGAAGCGGCCAGCGTGAAGGGGCCGTACATGATGCTGGGGCTCGTCATCCTCGCCATCGCCGTCGTGTTCTGGTTCCTGAAGCTGCCGGAAGTCGGCGGCCGGTCGGACAATGCGCCGGCCAAGAGCTCGCTCGGCGAGGCGCTGGCCGTGCCGTCGATCCGCCGCGGCGCGATCGCCCAGTTCTTCTACGTGGGCGCGCAGGTGTGCGTGTTCAGCTTCTTCATCCTGTACGCCACGCGGTCGGCGGGCGTGTCGCCCGTGACGGCGGCGGACTACCTCGGGTGGGGCTGCGGCATGGCGTTCATGGTCGGCCGCTTCGTCGGCACGGGCCTGATGCGCGTCGTGGCGCCGGCGCGGCTGCTGTGGATGTACGCGCTGGCGTGCACGGTGCTCGCGGCGGTGGCGATGGTCGCGACCGGCGTCGCCAGCCTCGCAGCCGTGATCGGCATCGCGTTCTTCATGTCGATCATGTTCCCCACCATTTTCTCGCTGGGCCTGCAGGGTGCCGGCCACCACGCCGACATGGGCAGCGGCCTGATCATCATGGCCATCGTGGGCGGCGCGCTGCTGCCGCTGCTGTTCGGCTTCGTCAGCGACGTGACGCACAACGTGCAGTACGGCTATGCGGTGCCGCTGCTGTGCTTCGTCGTCATCGCCTGGTTCGCGCGCGCCTCGCTGCGGCAGGCCAGCCGCGAAGCCCGCGTCACGCCATCTTCCATGGGAGTCACGAAACGTGTTTGAATTGAACGACAAGAGGGCCGTCATCACGGGCGGCGGCAGCGGCATCGGCAAGGCGATCGCCCATCTGTTCGCGCGCCAGGGGGCGCATGTCCACGTGGTCGACCTGAGCGACGCCGCCTGCCTGCAGGTGGTGCGCGAAATCCGCGAGGAGGCCGGCCGCGTCACCTCGCACGCCTGCGACGTGTCGCGCCAGGCCGACGTGGAAGCGCTGATGGCCGCGATCGGCCCGTTCGACATCCTCGTCAACAACGCCGGCATCGCCCACATCGGCAAGGCCGACACGACGAGCGAAGAAGACTTCGACCGCGTCATGAGCGTGAACGTGAAGGGCGTCTACAACTGCCTGCACGCCGCAATCCCGCAACTGCGCGCGAACGGCGGCGGCGTCATCGTCAATATGGCGTCGGTGGCGGGCTCGGTCGGCATCAAGGAGCGCTTCGCGTATTCCACGGCGAAGGGCGCCGTGATGGCGATGACCCTGTCGGTCGCGAAAGACTACCTGCAGGATGGCATCCGCTGCAATTCGATCTCGCCGGGCCGCGTGCACACGCCGTTCGTGGACGGCTTCCTCGCACGGAATTATCCGGGCCGGGAAGCGGAGATGTTCGAGCAGCTGTCGAAGACGCAACCCATCGGCCGCATGGGCAGGCCGGACGAAGTGGCCGCGCTCGCGCTATACTTGTGCAGCAACGAAGCTGCCTTCATCACGGGAACCGATTATCCGATCGACGGCGGCTTCATCACCCTGAACACGTAAAGCCGTCCGATGATCATTTCTTCCGCCACCGACTATCGCGAGGCGGCGCGCCGCCGCTTGCCGCCGTTCCTGTTCCATTACCTCGACGGCGGCTCCGGCACCGAGTCGACGTTGCGTCACAACGTGGACGATCTGCAGGCCGTGAGCCTGCGCCAGCGCGTGCTGAAGGGATCGGAAACGCTGGACCTGTCGACCGAGTGGTTCGGCGTGAAGCGCGGCCTGCCGCTGGCGCTGGCCCCGATCGGGCTCGCCGGCATGTATGCGCGCCGCGGCGAGGTGCAGGCGGCCCGCGTGGCGGCGGAACGCAATATCCCGTTCATCCAGTCCACCGTCTCGGTGTGCCCGCTGGCCGAGGTGGCGGCGCAATCGTCGCAGCCGCTGTGGTGCCAGCTGTACGTCCTGAAGGACCGCGGCTTCATGCGCGACTACCTGCGCCGCGCGCGCGAGCTGAACATCGACACGCTCGTGTTCACCGTCGACATGCCGGTGCCGGGCGCGCGCTACCGCGACGCGCATTCCGGCATGAGCGGCCGCCACGGCCCGCTGCGCCGCGTGCTGCAGGCGATGCTGCATCCGCGCTGGGCGTTCGACGTCGGGCTGTTCGGCCGGCCGCACGACCTGGGCAACATCTCCGCGTACCGCGGCCACGCGACGGGCCTCGCCGACTATATCGGCTGGCTGGCCGCCAACTTCGATCCGGGCATCAGCTGGAGCGACCTGCAGTGGATCCGCGACGAATGGCAGGGCCCCATGGTCATCAAGGGCATCCTCGACGCCGGCGATGCGCGCGACGCGAAGGCGTTCGGCGCGGACGGGATCGTCGTCTCGAACCACGGCGGGCGCCAGCTGGACGGTGCGCTGTCCACGGCGAAGGCGCTGCCGTCCATCGCGGCGGCAGTGAAGGGCGACCTGACGATCTTCGCCGACTCCGGCGTGCGCACGGGCCTGGACGTCGTCCGCCTGCTGGCGCTGGGCGCGGACGGCGTCCTGATCGGACGCGCCTTCATCTACGCGCTCGCGACGGGCGGCGCGGCCGGCGTGCGCAACCTGCTCGCCATCCTCGAAAAAGACATCCGCACCAGCATGGTCCTGACGGGCGTGCAATCCGTGCGCGACATCGGGCCTGACTGCCTGGCCTGACCTTCTGCGCCGGCGCGGCCGCGCCGGCTATTCAATTTCATACGCGCGAATGGTGGTTTTCGATTGCTTTACGACTATAAATGTTTTAAATTTATAGAATACAAAACGAAAGGCAACGACATGAGTCAGATGAAGTGCGTGGTATGCGAATCCCCCGGCGACCTGCAGCTGGGTTTCAAGCCGGTGCCGGAGGCCGGTCCGGGCGAGGTGCTGCTGCGCGTACGCCGCATCGGCGTGTGCGGCACGGACATGCACATCTTCCGCGGCACGCAGCCGTTCCTCGCGTATCCGCGCGTGATGGGACATGAACTGTCCGGCGAAGTGGTGACGGCGCCCGGAGACTCCGGCCTTGCGCCGGGCGACGAGGTGCTCGTGATGCCGTACCTGTCGTGCGGCGACTGCGTCGCCTGCCGCAAGGGCAAGACGAACTGCTGCACGCGCATCCAGGTGCTGGGCGTGCACCGCGACGGCGGGTTGGCCGAATATCTTGCCGTCCCGGCGCAGTTCGTCCTCAAGACGGACGGCATTTCGCTCGACGATGCCGCGATGGTGGAATTCCTTGCCATCGGCTTGCACGCGGTACGCCGCGGCGCCGTCGCGGCGGGCCAGCGCGTGCTCGTCGTCGGGGCGGGGCCGATCGGCGTGGCCGTCGCGCTGTTCGCGGCGCTGAACGGCGCGCAGGTGACGGTGCTGGACGCGCGCGACGACCGCCTCGGCTTCTGCCGCGACGTATTGAAGGTCGCGCACACGGTGACGGCGGGCGAGGGCGACGTCGAGGCGCTGCGCGCCATCACGGGCGGCGACTTCTTCGACGCCGTGTTCGACGCCACCGGCAACATCAAGGCGATGGAGCGGGGCCTGGACTTCGTCGCGCATGGCGGCACGTACGTGCTCGTGTCGATCGTGCCGGAACGGATCTCGTTCGCCGATCCGGAATTCCACAAGCGCGAGACGACCCTGCTCGGCAGCCGCAACGCGACCGTGGACGATTTCCGCGAGGTGCTCGCGGCGATGAAGGCGGGCCTGGTGCCGACGCGCGCGATGAACACGCACCGCGCCACGCTGGACGAGTTCATCGACACGCTGCCGCGCTGGATGGATCCGGCCAGCGGCGTGATCAAGGCCATCGTCGAGGTTTGAACGATGTCGCTTCCCAGCGCGGCGGCGAGTTCCGGTAGAATGGGGGATTGTCCACCCGGCCTTCTCGACTCCGGACTTCATGGCCCGACCTCCAACCATCTTCAAGCGCAGCGCGAACCTGCTGCTGCAATACATCGCCGACCACGTGGGGGTCGGCGAAGCGCTGCCGACCGAGCAGCACATGGCCGAACTGGGCGAGGGCAGCCGCACGGCGATCCGCAGCGCGCTGGCGCACTTCCACGAGTGCGGCCTGATCAGCGACCTGAAGGAACGCCGGCTGCTGCGCAAGCCCGTCCGCACGGACTACTTCGACCTGGACGAGCTGCGCACGGGCGCGGACCGCATCCGCGAAGTGCTGATGGAGCGCATCTATCACAGCGACCTGCCGCCCGGCGCCGAGTTCTCGGAAACGGAACTGGCGCGCGCGGCCGGCACGAGCACGATCAGCGTGCGCGAATTCCTGATCGGCTTCTCGCACTCGGGCCTGATCGAAAAGAAGCCGCGCGGCGGCTGGCGCCTGTGCGCGTTCGACCGCTCGTTCGCGATGGAGCTGGCGGATGTGCGCCAGATGTTCGAGTTCGCCGCGATCGACCGCTTCGCCGCGCTGCCGCCGGATTCGCCGGCCTTCGCGGAACTGCAGCAACTGATCGCGCGGCACGAGCGGCTGGGCTCCGTCATGCCGACGCACCACAAGGATTTTCCTGCGCTCGACCGCGATTTCCACGCGTTCCTGATGGGGCAACTGGACAACCGCTTCGCGCAGGGCTTCTTCGATCTCGTGTCGCTCGTGTTCCACTACCACTACCAGTGGGACAAGTCGCAGGAAATGGTGCGCAACGAGTACGCGGTGCACGAGCACCTGGACATCCTGCGGGCGCTGGCGCGGCGCGACGTCGCGGGCGCGCGCGAGGCGATGCGTGTCCACCTGAGTTCCGCACGCAGCACCTTGCTGCAATCGATCCGAGTCAGAGAAATGAAGGCGCACCCGGGCTGACGCTCCCGCGGGCGCGGGAGGGAGCATGATGCTTGTCGACGCCCATCAACACTTCTGGCGGCTGGCCGACCGCGACGGCGCGTGGCCGCCACCTGGCCTGGCCGCCATCTACCGCGATTTCTTCCCGGCCGACCTGGCGCCGACGCTCGCGCGGCACGGCGTCGCGCGGACGGTGCTCGTGCAGTCGATGCCCAACGAGGACGACACGCGCTTCATGCTCGGCCTGGCCCATGCTCACCCGTTCATCGGCGGCGTGGTCGGCTGGGTGGACCTGAAGGCGCCCGACGCGCCGGCGCGCATCGCCGCCCTCGCGGCCGACCCGCTGCTCAAGGGCTTGCGGCCCATGCTGCAGGATCTCGCCGACGACGACTGGATCGCCGATCCCGCGCTGGCGCCCGCCGTCGACGCCATGCTGCGCCATGGCCTGAGTTTCGACGCGCTGGTCCTGCCGCGCCATCTGCCCGCGCTGCTCGCGTTCGCGCAGCGGCATCCCGACCTGCCCATCGTGATCGACCACGGCGCCAAGCCGTTGATCGCCGCGGGCGTGCTGGAGCCGTGGCGCACCGACATCGCACGCCTGGCCGCGCTGCCGCAGGTGAGCTGCAAGCTGTCCGGGCTCGTCACCGAAGCGGGCGCGGACTGGGACGTCGACCGCCTGCGGCCGCACGTCGACCACCTGCTCGCGTGCTTCGGGCCGCGCCGCCTGATCTGGGGCAGCGACTGGCCGGTGCTGAACCTGGCCGCCGATTATGCGCGCTGGCTCGCCGCCTGCGCGTCCCTGCTGGAGGGACTGTCCGGTGCCGACCGGCTTGCCGTGTTCGGGCTGAATGCCCTGCGTTTCTATCGTATCGATTGAGGAGCTCTACATGCAAAGAATGGGAATGGTCATCGGCGTCAATCCGGAAAAGATCGCCGAATACAAAGCGCTGCACGCCGCCGTGTGGCCGCAGGTGCTGGCCCGCCTCCTCGAGGCCAACGTGCGCAACTACACGATCTTCCTGCGCGAGCCGGAAAACCTGTTGTTCGGCTATTGGGAATACCACGGCACCGATTTCGACGCCGACATGGCGCATATCGCGGCCGATCCGGAAACGCAGCGCTGGTGGACCTTCTGCAGCCCGTGCCAGGCGCCGCTGGCCAGCCGGGCCGAAGGCGAGCACTGGGCGATGATGGAGCCCGTGTTTCACATGGATTGACCGTCAGCCGTCGCTGCGCAGCGCGGCGATCGGGTCGAGCGCCGCCGCCTGGCGCGCGGGGTAGACGCCGAACCCGAGCCCGACCGCCACGCACGCCAGCACGGCGAGCAGCAGGCTCACCGGCGACCACGCCACCGACCATCCGGCCAGCGCGGCGATGCTGTACGCGGCCACGGCGCCCAGCACGAGGCCGAGCACGGCGCCGCTGACGGCGATCACGAGCGCCTCGGCCAGGAATTGTTCCACCACGTCGCGGCGGCGCGCGCCCAGTGCGCGCTTCAGGCCCACTTCGCGCCGGCGCTCCAGCACGTTGGCCAGCATGATGTTCATGATGCCGATGCCGCCCACGAGCAGCGACACGGCCGCGATCGAACTCATGACGATCGTGAAGATGCGCTGCGTCTGCTGGTTCTGGCGGTACAGGCCCATGGGCACGATGAGGTTCGTGTCGTCGACGCCGCCATGGCGCTGCTGGATGACCGCCTGCAGCACGCGCGCCGCGTCGTCCGGCGCGACCTGGCCGTCCAGGCGCACGCTGATGCCGTCCACCTCGTCCTCGATGCGGCGGAAGCCGAAGCGCGCGCGGGCCGTTTCCCACGGCACGAACAGGCGCTCGTCGTCCAGGCCCAGCTTGACGCCTTCGAACTCCGCCTTGCTGGGCGTGCGGTCGGCCAGCACGCCCACCACCTGCAGCCACACGTGGTTGACCTTGACGCGCTGGCCGACGGCTGGAGCCGCGCCGAACAGCGTGTGCGCGAGGCGCGCGCCCAGCACGCAGACCGGGGCCAGCGTCGCGCCGTCGGATGGCTGCAGCCAGCGTCCGACCTTGAGCTGCAGGCCGCCATGGTCCGCATACGCCGGCGACACGGCGAACGCGCGCCCGCTCACGACGCGGTCGGCGACGATCAGCTGGTCGACCTTGATCTCCTTTTTCAGCGCCACCGACCGTGCGCCGGGCACGACGGACAGCGCCGCCGCGGCATCGGCCGCGGACAGGCCCGGCGAGCGGGTGCGGATGTCCTTCAGCTGTTCGTCGGTGTTGCCCTTGCTCTCGACGATGACGTTGTTCAGACCCAGTTCCGCGACGAGGCGCAGCGCCTCGCGTTTGCTGCCTTCGCCCACGGCCAGCATGGCGACGATGGCGCCCACGCCGAAGATCATGCCGAGCAGGGTGAGGCCGGTGCGCAGTTTGCGGCGCTTCAGTTCGGCGACGGCTTCGAGCAGGAGTGCACGGTTCATGACTTGTCGGCTTTCGGCGGAAGGAGAACGATTTGCGCGCCGGTCGCGAGACCGCTCCTGATTTCGCTGCGCACCGGGCCGCGCCGGCCCAGTTCGACCTTGTGCTTCACGGTGCGGCCCGCGTCGGCCGTGTACACCGCGTAGGCGGCGCCGTCCTGCACGAGCGCGATGTTCGGCACCGTCAGCGCCGCCGCCTGCGTCACGAGGTGCACCGTGCCGTGCAGCGCCTGGCCTGGCTTCAGTCCCAGCTTGCGCGCCGTGTCGGTGCCGATGGCGGCGTCGAAATCGCTGTACTTGACGGGCGACTCGGGCGAGATGACGCTGGCGCTGCTGCCGACCCGTGTCACCGTGAGGTCCAGGGCCAATCCCGTGCCGGCCAGGCGCACGCGCACGGGCAGGCCCGGCTTGAGTCCGTAGGCCTGGCCCTCGGCCACGCTGAAGTGGGCGACGAGCTTGTCGAGGTCGGGCAGGGCGCCGAACGGCTCGCCCGCCATCTGGTTGGCGCCGACCTGCGGCTTGGCGCCGTCCCAGCGCGCCGCCAGCAGGAACACGCCGTCGTGCGGCGCCACCAGTTCCAGCGCGTCCAGGCTCCTGCGCTGCTGTGCCGCGTTCTGCGCCACGCTGTCGCGCTGCGAGTGGAGCACGGCGTCCTGCGCGGCGGCGCGGGCCTGCGCCTGGCCGCCTTTCCAGTCCAGGTAGGTGCGCTTCTTGGTGAGGAAACCGACGTCGGCCAGCGCATCGAGGATCGTGTTGCGGGCGAAGATGGACAGGTCGACGCCCGCATAGCGGCGCGCGAGGCCCAGGTCGTCCTCGAGCTTCGCGCGGTCGCCGGCCAGCACGCCTTTCTCGACGGCCGCATTCTGGCGATTCGCCTCCTCGGCCAGCGCCTTGCGCAGCAGTTCGAGGTCGGCCTGCGACAGGTCCGCGCGCGCCTGCGGGGCGTCGAAGCGGGCCACGACCTGGCCTTTCGTGACGGTGCTGCCGTCCGCGACCATGTCCACCAGCACGCGGCTCGACCAGCCGCTGCCCGGCACCGTCAGCGGCGTGTTGGCGGCGGCCTGGATCTCGCCGTCCGCTTCCAGCGTTTCGGTCCACGCGCGCGGCGCCAGCGTTTCGACGGGGCCGCCGGCCGGCGCCGACGCGCCGCCGCAACCGGACAGCAGGGCCGCCAGTACGGCGACGAAGGTAGACAGGCGTGGCATGGGAAATCTCATGGTCGGATGGCCGCGACGCGGCGGTCGACGCCCGGCAGCAGTTCCACCTGGACGGCGGCGCCGGGCTTCAAGTCCTTCGCGGGCGCGTCGAATTCCAGCTCGACGTCGCGGATGACGACCGCCTGCGCCGCCGATTTGCTGTGGAAGGCGCGTCCCAGGCCCGTCACGTGCGCGGCCAGTGTCTGCCGCGTACCGGCCACGACGACGCGCGCCGCCTGGCCCTTCCGCACGCCCGCCGCCTGCGCTTCCGGGACGCGGGCGTTGACGCCCAACTGGTCCGGATCGGCCAGGGTCGCGACCGACAGGCCTACCCAGACCTGGCTGCCGATGGCGAACTTCTCGCCGTTGAAGCCGATGCGGTGCAGGACCAGGCCCCGCCGCGGCGCCAGGACGGTCAACGCCGCCTGGCCCTTGACGAGGGAGGCGATCTTGGCCCGCAACTGCGCCGCGTCGGACTGCAGGCCGGCGCGCTCGGCCTGGCGCGCGCGCCGCTGTGCCTCGTACTGGGCCTGCGCCAGCGTCGCCAGCTGCGCTTTTTCGGCGCGGTCGATCACGAGCTTGTCGTAGTCGACGCGGCGGATGAGTTCCTTCGGCATGGTCGCCTTGCGCGCGGCCTTCTCGGCATTGCTCTGCGCCTCGGCCTGCGCCAGCACGCCGGCGCGGTCGGCCTCGGCCTGGTCCAGCTGCAGCTTGTCCAGCGCCCGCTCGCGTTCCTTCAGTGTGCCTTGCAGCGAGATCAGCTGGTTCATCACATCGGTGGATTCGAACACGGCAATGGGCTGCCCGGCCTGTACCATCGAGCCTTCCGGCGCGAGGAACGCCAGCTTGTAGTTCCAGACATGCGGGATGGTCGGCGGCGACACCGGCATGGTCCGGCGCGACGCGATCTCGCCTTCGATCGCCAGCGCGGCGGGGGCGGCGGCCTTCGCCTGGCGGACGCCCGCGGCCGCGGCGCCGGGCGCCAGCGGCTCCACCTGCACGCTCATCCCCGCGACGAGCGGCAGGCCATGGTCGTCGGGCAGGGCGATCCGTGCCCGGAAATAGCGGCCGATTCCCCAGCGCGGCCGCGCTTCCGGCGCGCTCGTGATCCCGGCCAGCTTCCCGGCCACGACGACGTCCGGCAGCGCGTCGAAGCGCAGGGCGACGGCCTGGCCGTCGCGCAGATACGGGCGGTCCGCTTCCAGCACCCAGGCCGTGACGACCATGTGGCCGTCGCCGAGCACCGTGCCGGCCGCGTTGCCCGGCCAGGCCGTGGAGCCCTCGTCCATGCGCTCGCCGTTGAAGGGGCTGTAGCCGTGGACGACGACGCCGTCGCGCGTGGCGCGCACTTCCGACTGCGCCACCTGGGCGAGCTGGAACGCCTCGTTGATCTGCAGTTTCTTCACTTCGAGCGCGCCATCCTCCTTGCGGCGGGAGACGGCCGCGCGGGCGTTCTTCAGGTTGTCCTGCTTGATCGCGAGGTCGCGCGTGGCCTGGCCCAGCGCCGCCTGGTAGCGGTCGTAGTCGAGCGCCATGATCTGCTGCTTCGGCAGCGCCGCGTCGACCCTGGCCTTGGCAAGCAGCGCCTGGGCGTTGACCAGCGCCTTCTCCGCCTCGATGGCCGCGACTTCCAGCGTGGCCGTCTCGCTGTCCGCCTTCGCGCGGGCGCGTTCGCGGTCCATCCGGAGCTGGTCGATATTGGTCGTGCTGGCGGAGTCGATCCGCAGCACGATGTCGCCCTTCCTGACCTGCGTGCCCTCGGCGAGGAAGCTGCGCACGACGATCGGCGACGCGTTCGACGGCGGCACGAAGATCGTCTGCGAATCCAGCGCTTCCACTTCGCCGCTGATCAGGACCGGGCGGGTGTCCGCGGCCGTGGCGGCGATGGCGACGAACGCCAGGAGCGGGACCAGGCGCTTCATGGCTGGCCCGCGACGCGGCCGTCGCGCAGGTGGATGGTGCGCTGGGCGCTGGCGGCGATCGCGGGATCGTGCGTGACCATCACGAGCGTCTGGCCGCCCGCGTGCAGTTCGCGCAGCAGGGCCATCACGTCGGCCGCGCTGCTGGAATCGAGGTTGCCGGTCGGTTCGTCCGCGAGCAGCAGGTCCGGCTCGTTCAGCAGCGCGCGCGCGATGGCGGCCCGCTGCAGCTGGCCGCCGGAGAGCTGGCCCGGCAGGTGGTCGAGACGCCGGCCCAGGCCGATGCGCTCGAGCAGGGCGCGGGCCCGGTCGGCCGCCTGCGGGTCGGGCTGGCGCGCATAGCGCTGCGGCAGCAGCACGTTTTCCAGCACGGTCAGGCGCGGCAGCAGGTGGAAGGACTGGAACACGAAGCCGATGCGGCGGTTGCGCACGTCGGATGCGGCGTCGTCGTCGAGGGCGCTGATCTCGTCCTGCGCGAGGCGGTAGCGGCCGCTGTCCGGGCGATCCAGCCCGCCCAGCACGTTCAGCAGGGTCGACTTGCCGGAGCCGGACGGCCCCATCACGGCGACGAATTCGCCGCGCGCCACGTGCAGGTCGATGCCGTCCAGGGCGTGGATGTCGCTGCCGCCCAGGCGGTAGGTCTTGCGGATCGCACTCAGTTCTATCATGCCGAAAAGTATTTCTTAAGGCACAACAGTTTGTCAATTGTCAAATACGTCAACGGGTAGATTATTTTGGCATGACGGCAAGTTCCGCCAGCCGGCGGCAATCGGCCACGAGTCGGCGCGTGTCGACATTGGTCACGCCCAGCAGCAGGCCGGGCGTGGCGGGCGTATGCGCATACCAGGGCGACAGCGGCACGGGCGCGAGGCCGGCCCGCAGGGCGCGCGCGGCCACGTCGACGTCGGACGCCGCCGTGCGCAGGCGCGTGACGACGGCCATGCCGGCCGTCGCCTGCACCTCCAGCACGTCGGCGGCCTCCTTGCGCAGGCAGCGCAACAAGGCTTCGCGCCGCGCCGCATACAGACGTTTCATGCGGCGCAGGTGGCGCAGGTAGTGGCCCTCCCGCAGGAAGTCCGCGACGGCGCGCTGGGTCGTCGCGCCGGGCGCCGGCGCGAGGCATGCGGCGACGTCGCCGAAGCGGCGCGCCAGGTCGGCCGGCACGACGAGGAAGCCGAGGCGCAGCGCGGGGCTGATCGTCTTGCTGAACGTCCCGATGTGCAGCACGCGGCCGCCCTCGTCGAGCGATGCGAGCGCCGGCGCCGCGCGGCCTTCCAGCTGCAGCTCGCTGAGGTAATCGTCCTCGACGATCCAGGCGCCGTTGTCGCGCGCCCAGTCCAGCAGGGCGCGGCGGCGCGCGAGCGACATCGTCATGCCGAGCGGCGCCTGCTGGCCCGGCGTCACGACGGCGAGCCGCGCGTCCGGGGCCATGCGGACACCGGCATCGACGTCCAGGCCCTCGGCGTCGACGGGGACGGCCGTCACCTTCGTGCCCGCGAGCGACAGGGCGGTGCGCGTCAGCGGAAAACCGGGGTCTTCGAACCACGCGCCCTGGCCTTCCAGCGCGAGCGCGCGCACGACGAGCCCCAGCGCGCCGGCGAAGCCCGCCGTGATCAGCACCTGCGACGGGTTGCAGCGGATGCCGCGCGCGATGCCCAGATAGGCCGCGACTTCGCGCCGCAGGTCCGGATCGCCGCGCGGATCCGGGTAGCCGACGGGGCTGGACGCCGTGTGCCGGGCCGCGCGCACCATCACGCGCGCCCACAGTTTATAGGGGAACGCGTCTTGCGCCGGGACGCCCATCTGGAACGGCAGCGGCGTCGCGCCGAAGGTCGGGAACAGCTCGGGGATCGGCGACGTATCGGGCAAGTGCGCGGGCGTATGGCCGGCGAGGCCGGGCGTGGCCGGCCGCCCGTTGACGCGGGTGCCGGCCGCGCCGAAGCTCGTCGCGAGCTGCTCGTCGACGAGGCGTTCGTACGCGATGCGCACGGTGCCGCGCGACACGCCCAGCTGGGCCGCGAGGTCGCGCCACGACGGCAGCTTCGCATCGGCTGGAATCTGCCCCGATTCGATGCCGGCGCGGATGGCCGCGTAGATCTGCGTGGCGAGGGGTGTTTTTTTGGCCCTGTCGAGGCCGATGGACAGCGTGGTCATGGCCGATGGTACATTAAAAATGATCAAACTTGGCACTGTTTTTTGGCCACCATTCGGCGCATCATGTCTTCATCCAGTTCAACCAGGAGAATCAAAATGACGCAACGCATGGATTACAACGCGGCCACCCCGGCCGGCATGAAGGCGCTCGGCGGCGTGTACGGCCACATCATGGGCTGCGGCCTGCCGAAGGTGCTCGTCGACCTCGTCTACCTGCGCGTCTCGCAGATCAACGGCTGCGCCTACTGCATCGACATGCATTCGCGCGACCTGCTGAAGGAAGGCGTCAACGTCGAGAAGCTCGTGCTGGTGCCGGCGTGGCGCGAAGCCGGCAGCCTGTTCGACACGACGGAGCGCGCGGCCCTCGCATGGGCCGAGACGGTGACGCAGGTGGCCGAGACGGGCGTGCCGGATGCGGAATATGCGGCCGCCGCGGCCGTGTTCAGCCAGCAGCAGCTGGCCGACCTGACCATCGCCATCGGCCTGATGAATGCGTACAACCGCATGGCGATCAGCTTCCGCGCGCAGCCGGCCGCCGTGACGGCCGCGCGCTGAGGAGGCGGCGATGAAAGCCACGATCGCTTTGTGTCTGGCGCTGCTGGCCGGCGCGGCCGGTGCCCACGAAACCGTAAAACCTCTGTTCCACCGCGCGCTGCCGAACGTGCCCGGCAAGGCGCTGGTGGCGGTGGAGGTGTCGTTCGCGCCCGGCGCGGAAGCGGCGCCCCACACGCATCCGAAGTCGTCGTTCATCTACGCGCAGGTGCTGTCCGGCGAGATCGTCAGCGCCGTCGACGATGCGGCGCCGAAGGTCTACCGCACGGGCGAGTTCTGGTACGAGGATCCGGGCGCCCGCCACCAGGTGACGCGCAACGCCAGCAAGGACAAGCCGGCCACGCTGCTCGCCGTGTTCGTGCTGGACGAGGGGGAGCAGAAGCTCGTGCTCCCGGCCGCGAAATGAACGGCTTGCCCGACAGCCGGCTTGCGCGCGAGATCACGCAGTACGTGCGCGACACCGCGAGCGACATGCTGTTCCAGCACTCGGCCCGCGTGTACTGGTGGGGCGCGCTGCTGGGCGACAAGCTCGGCCTCGCGTTCGACCCCGAGCTGCTGTATGCCGCCGCCATGTTCCACGACATCGGCATCACGCCGCATTACCACGGCAGCCGGCAGCGCTTCGAGGTCGACGGCGCGAACGCGGCGCGCGATTTCCTGCGCGGCCACGGCATCGACGAACACAGCGCCGAACGGGTCTGGCTCGCGATCGCGCTGCACACGACGCCCGGCATTCCCGAGCACATGCATCCGGAAATCCGCCTCGTGCAGGCCGGCGCCGGCATGGACATGGTGGGCCGCGGCATGGACGCCATCCCGGCGGCGGAGCGGGACAGGGTGCTCGCCGCGCACCCGCGCGGCCACGGCTTCGCGCACGCCGTCATCGACACGTTCTACGAAGGGCTGAAGCACCGTCCCGAGACGACGTTCGGCACCTTCAACGACGACTTCCTCGCCTTTAAAGATCCGGCGTTCCAGCGGGGGAACCTGTGTAGCCTGCTGCTCGCCGCACACCCATGATGCCGTCGCCCATGCGCCGGCCCCAGTCGACCAGATTGCGGCCGGCGCGCAGCTGCAGGCCTTCCCAGTCCTTCAGGCGCGCTTCGATGGGCTGGTCGGTGCGCTGCAGGGCCTGGGCGAGCGCCAGCGCATTGGCCGCCGCCTTGGCCGCGCCGCCGGCCGTGTGCGGGCGCGGGACGAACGCCGCGTCGCCCAGCAGGAGCACGCGGCCGAATACCATGCGCGGCACCGCGAGGTCGAGGATCGCCTGCACGAACGGTTCCTTCGTCTTCTGCACGAGCGCGTTGAACTGCGGTGCGAGCAGTTCGCGGGCGTCGGCACGCAGCACGGCCGCCTGGGCATCCGGCAGCGCGCCCGGCGGCAGCGAGAACGTGTGCGTGCGGCCAGTGCGGTCGGTCAGCAGCGCGGGCAGGCTGTCTTGCGGCACCTTGCGATACCACACCCAGTTCCAGCGCCGCTGGCCCGGTGCCGTGGCACCGTCTTCGCCGGGGACGAGATATTCGAGCAGCATCTGCTCGCCTTCGTCGTGCTGGAACGCGAACACGCCGTCCAGCACCGCGCGGCTGGCCGCATCGAGATCGGGCTCCGGCACGAGGCCGCGCCAGGCGACGTAGCCCGAATAGTCCGGCCGCACGTCGGGCAGCATCAGCGAACGGACCGTCGAGCGTGCGCCGTCCGCGCCGATCAGCAGGTCGCCCGTCTCCACGCGGCCGCTGGCGAACACCGCGCGCACCTGGCCGCCCGCCTGCTCGATACGTTCGAGCGTCTCGCCCGGATGGATGCAGGCGTCGGGCAGCGCGCGCCGCATCGTCCCGTGCAGCATGTTCCATGACGTCTGCGTCTGCGGCTGATGGTCGCGCCGCACGACGTCGCCCGCGCGGTCGAGGTAGATGCGGTCGCGCGACGCCACGCCCAGCGCGCCGGCGGGCCGGATGCCCGCGAAGTGGAAGGCGTGCAGCACGTCCGGCTGCAGCACGATGCCGCCGCCGCGGCTGTCGAGCGCGTGGGGCGAGCGCTCGAACACGTCGACTCTCCAGCCGATGGTTTTCAACGTGTTCGCTGCCAGCAGCCCGCCGAGCGAGCCGCCGATGACCAGGGCGCGCGGGCTCATGATGCGGTCGCGCCGGTGGTCGCGCGGCGGCCGGCCAGTTCGCCGAACCACACGAGCAGCGCGGCGGCGGGGAAGGCCATGCCGGCCAGCAGGGTGGCGTGCCAGCCGTGGTGGGCATAGACCCAGGCGCCGGCCGCGGAGCCGAGTGCGCCGCCGGCGAAGAACAGCGCGAAATAAATGCCGTTCAAACGGCTGCGCACTTCGGCGCCGAGCGCGAAGATGGCGCGCTGGCCCAGCACGAGGTTGGCGGCGACGGCCATGTCCAGCACGATCGAGGCGGCGACGAGGATGCCCAGCGCCAGCGTGCGCGATTCCGGCTGGTAGAGCGGCAGCGCGAAGCCGACGATGCCGAGGACGAGCGCGGCGGCCGTCGCCATCAGGGTATGGCCCGCGTCGGCGAGGCGTCCCGCGACCGGCGATGCGACGGCGCCCGCCATGCCCACGAGGGCGAAGATCGCGATGCCCGTTTGCGACAGGTGGAATTGCGGGCCTTCCAGCATCAGCGGCGTGACGGTCCAGAACAGGCTGAACGATCCGAACAGGCCGGCGTGGTAGGCGGCGCGGCGGCGCAGCACGGGCGTCGTCGCGAGCAGGTGCCACAACGATCCGATCAGGCGGCCGTACGACAGGCTGTGCACGGGCACACGCTGCGGCAGTTTCGCGCGCAGGACGAAGGCGAGGACGAACACCGCGACGGCGGCGCCGCCGAACACGGCGTGCCAGCTGGCGTGGTCCGCGATCAGGCTCGCGGCCGGACGGGCCAGCATGATCCCCAGCAGCAGGCCGCTGACGACCTTGCCGACGGCCTGGCCGCGCGTCGCTTCGTGCGACAAATGCGCCGCGAACGGCACGAGGATCTGCGCGGCGACGGAGCCGAGGCCGATGCCCAGCGACGCGACGAGGAACATCCACGCGTTCGTGCTGAACGCGGCGGTGGCCAGCGCCGCGGCCGTGGCGAGGAGGGCGGAGAACACGAGCTTGCGGTTCTCGAGCAGGTCGCCCAGCGGGACGATGAACAGCAGGCCGAGGGCGTAGCCGACCTGCGTCAGGGTGACGATCAGGCCGGCCGCTTCCGGCGACAGGCCGGTCGCGGCGCTGATCGGACCGACCAGCGTCTGGGCGTAATACAGGTTGGCGACGATCAGGCCGGCGGAGGTGGCCAGCAGGCGGATCATGCCCGGCGCGATGTCGGGTGCGTGTTTGGCAGGGGTGTGCATGAAGACTCCTTGAGATGTGTGCGAATCTACGCCCGCCGTGGCGCGGGCGCGACTTCCTTTCGGTCAGGCGGCCAGCGGTTCGTAGTCGAGATAACCATGGACGCCGCCGCCGTAGAACGTGAACGGGTCGGGCGTGTTGTACGGGCCGCCGCAGCGGATGCGGTCGACGAGGTCGGGGTTGGCGATGAAGCTGCGGCCGAACGAGGCCAGGTCGGCCATGCCGGATGCGATCAGCGCGTCCGCGGCGGCGGGATCGAGGCCGCCGTTGGCGATGATGGCGCCGCCGAAGTTCGGGCGCAGCACGGCGAGGATGCGGTCCATGTCCGGCGCGCCGGCCCACGCGTTCGAATCGGCGGCGTGGAGGTATGCGATGCCGGCCTCGCCCAGCATCCGGGCGACGTAGGCGTACGTCTCTTCCGTGGCCGGGTCGGTGGCGTTGTTGTAGGCGGCGAACGGCGACAGGCGCACGCCGATGCGGCCGGCCGGCACTTCGTCCAGCACGGCGCGCAGCACGAGTTCGAGGAAGCGCGCGCGGTTGGCGAGCGAGCCGCCGAAAGCGTCGTCGCGGCGGTTCGTGTGCGGCGACAGGAACTGGTGCGGCAGGTAGCCGTTGGCGGCGTGGAGTTCGATGCCGTCGATCCCGGCGCGCATGGCGTTGCGGGCGGCGACGCGGAATTCGTCGACGGCCGCGTGGATGTCCTGCACGGTCATGGCGCGGGACGGCGATGCCGCGATGCGCGTATAAAAGCCGTTTTCCAGCGCGGCGTACGGTTGCAGCAGGTGCAGGTCGTCGTTGACGGCGGACGGCGCCAGCGGCGCGCGGCCATCCAGCAGCGCGTACGAACTCACGCGGCCGCTGTGCCACAGCTGCGCGAACAGGCGGCCGCCGGCCGTGTGCACGGCGTCCATCACGCGGCGCCAGCCGGCCACCTGCGCGTCGTCGTGCAGACCCGGCGCCAGTTCGAACGCGGCGGAGTGGCGCGACACATTGGTCGCTTCGCTGACGATCAGGCCGGCCGCTGCGCGCTGCGCATAATAGGCGGCGTTGGCGGCGGTCGGGACGCCGTCGGCGCCGGAGCGGGCACGCGTGACGGGGGCCATCGCGATGCGGTTCGACAGCGTCAGGTCGCCGAGGCGGGTGGGTGCGAGCAGGTGGGACATGGAAGACTCCGTTGACAAGGTGGCCTCACTGTAGCGGCGCGAGGCCGCGGCGATAATCCGGCGGCGGCCGGCAACACCTTTGCGCAAACCGCAACGGCGTTCGTTGATCGCACACACGGTTGACTATCGAACGCTGCATTGTTAAGCTGGATCGACACGGCGGGCAACAGCCGGCACCATGGAGACCGTCATGACCCATCAGGACCTCGACGTCCAGGCATTCATCAACCGCCATCCCTTCTCGCCGTACCAGTGGCTCGTGTTCGCCACGTGCTTCTTCATCGTCCTGCTGGACGGGTTCGACACCGCCGCCATCGGCTTCATCGCGCCGTCGCTGCTGAAGGAGTGGGGCATCGCCAAGCCGGCGCTGGCGCCCGTGCTGTCCGCCGCGCTGTTCGGGCTCGCGGCCGGCGCGCTCGCCGCCGGCCCGCTGGCGGACCGCCTGGGGCGCCGCATCATGCTGCTCGCGGCCGTCCTCGTGTTCGGCGCGGCGTGCGGCGCGTCGGCGTTCGCCACCAACCTCGACACCCTGACCGTGCTGCGCTTCGTCACCGGCATCGGCCTGGGCGCGGCGATGCCCAATGCCGTCACCCTGGTCAGCGAATTCTGTCCGGACGGGCGCCGCGCCGTCATCACGAACGCGATGTTCTGCGGCTTCCCGCTCGGCGCCGCGTGCGGCGGCTTCCTCGCCGCGTGGATGATCCCGCAGTGGGGCTGGCGCAGCGTGCTGGCGCTGGGCGGCATCGCGCCGTTCGTCCTGTTGCTCGTGATGGCGCTCAGGTTGCCGGAATCCGTGCGCCACATGGTCGCGCGCGGCGCGCCGGCGGAGCGGATCCGCGCCGTGCTGCGCCGCATCCACGCCTCGGGCGCCGACGCCACGCGCTACGTGGTGGCGGAGCAGGGCGCGCGGACCGGCGGCGGCTTCACGGTGCTGTTCGCGCGCTCGTACGCCGTCGGCACCCTCATGCTGTGGCTCGCGTACTTCATGGGCCTCGTGATCTTTTATGCGCTGATCAACTGGATGCCGATCCTGTTCAAGGAGGCCGGCCTGCCCGCGCAGACGGCCACGCTGATCGCCGCGCTGTTCCCGCTGGGCGGCGTGGGCGCCATCCTGTTCGGCTGGCTGATGGACCGCTACGACGCCAACCGCATCATCGCCATCGGCTTCGGACTGACGGCGCTGGCGGTCTTCCTGATCGGCCAGGTGGCGGGCAACGTGGGCCTGTTGACAGTCACCGTGTTCGGCGCCGGCGCGCTGATGAACACGGCGCAGTCGTCGCTGCCCGCGCTGGCGGCCGCGTACTATCCGACGCAGGGGCGCGCGACCGGCGTCGCGTGGATGCTGGGGATCGGCCGCTTCGGCGGCATCGCCGGCTCGTTCCTCGTGGCGGAGCTGGCGCGGCGCCAGCTGCCGTTCGGCCAGGTGTTCATGGTCGTGGCCGCGGCGGCCCTCGTGTCGATGGCGGCGCTGCTCGTGAAGCTGGCGGCCGACCGCAACCGGCCGGCCGCCGGCGGCCCGGCGCTGCGTGCGCGGGTGGACCTGCACTGAGTCACACCGCGCAATAGCGTTCCTGGATGGCGGGATCGGCCAGCATCGCATCGGCCCGTTCGCTGTAGACGATGGCGCCCTGGTCGAGGATGTAGGCGCGGTCGGAAATGCCCAGCGCCGTCTCGACGCTCTGTTCCACCAGCAGGATCGTCGTCCCCTGGCGCTTGAGTGCCAGGAACAGTTCGAACATTTCGTCGACGAGCACCGGCATGATGCCTTCCGACGGCTCGTCGAGCAGGATCATGTCCGGCCCGGCCGCTGTGGCGCGGGCGATGGCGAGCATCTGCTGCTCGCCGCCGGACATGGTCACGGCTTCCTGGCCCAGCCTTTCCTTCAGGCGCGGGAAGGTCGCGGCGATCCGTTCGATGATCGCGCGTTCGTCCTTCGCCTTCCCGGAAGCGATGATCCCGAGGCGGAGGTTCTCGAGCACGGTCATGCCCGGCACGATGCGCCGTTCTTCCGGGACGTACGCCAGCCCGTGGCGGTAGCGCGCGTGGGCGGGGAGCCCCAGCAGGTCCGCGCCCTTGAAGGACACGGCGCCGGCCGTCTTCTTCAGCAGGCCCATGACGCTCTTGAGCAGCGTCGTCTTGCCGGCGCCGTTGCGTCCGAGGAGCGAGACGACCTCGCCGCGGTCCACGTGCAGGCTGACGTCCTGCAGGATGTGGCTGGTGCCGTACCAGGCGTTCAGTTTATCGATCTTGAGCATGATGTCCTCAGTGTTTTCCCAGGTAGACGCGGCGCACCTCGTCGTTGACGCGGATGTCGGCGGGCGTGCCGGCGGCGAGCAGTTCGCCGTGGTGCAGCACGACGATGCGGTCGCTGATGCCCATCACCATCTTCATCTTGTGCTCCACGAGCACGAGGGTGCGCTCGGACGCGAGCCGTTCGATCAGCGCCATCATCGTGCGCGTCTCTTCCGGACTCATGCCCGCGGTGGGTTCGTCCATCAGCAGCAGCTTCGGGTCGGCCGCGAGGGCGATGGCGATCTCCAGCGCGCGCTGCTGCCCGTGCGCCAGCTCGCGCGCCGGGCGCGCCGCGTGCTGGGCGATGCCGACGAGCTGCAGGAGGTCGCGTGCGCGCGGCTCCAGGCCGAGGGCGTCGCGACGGCCCCAGAAGTTCAGGCGCGCGACGCCGGCCTGCAGCGCGACGCGCACGTTCTCCAGCGCGGTAAAGGCGGGGAACACGTTCGTGATCTGGAACGACTTGGCCACGCCGACCCGCGCGTAATGGTGCTGGCGCAGGCGCGACACGTCGACCCCGTCGAACACGACGCGGCCGGACGACGGCGCGAAACTGCCCGACAGGAGATTGAAGAACGTGCTCTTGCCGGCGCCGTTCGGGCCGATGATCGAGGTGAGCTTGCCCCGTTCGAATTCGACGGAGACGTCGTTCAGCGCCGTGAACTTGCCGAAGCGGCGGGTCAGGCGCTCGGTACGGAGGATGATGTCAGCGGCCATGGGTCTTCTCCAGGATCGTGCCCCATACGCCTTTCGGGAAGAACAGCACGAAGAACATGAAAATCGCGCCGGCATACAGTTGCCAGTGCTCGGTCCACAGCGAGAACACGTCCTGGATCAGCAGGAACAGCGCCGCGCCCACGAACGGGCCGAAGAACGTCCCCATGCCACCCAGCAGGCAGATCATGACGACGAGGCCCGACGTCTCGTAGTGCAGGCTCTCGATGGCGACGCTGGACAGGTGGATCGCGGCGAGCGCGCCCGCGAGACCGCACAGGGCGCCGGATAGCACGAAGGCCATCAGCTTCGTGTGCTCGACGTTGAAGCCGCACGCACGGGTGCGCGCCTCGTTTTCCCGGATCGCCTCGACGGCGCCGCCGAACGGCGACGCCAGCACGCGCGAGACGGCGAGCAGCGCCACCGCCACGACGGCGAGGAACGCCAGGTATTTCGCCGTCGGATCGAGCAGGTCGACGGTCAGGCCGGGCAGATGGACCTGCGCCACGTTCACGCCGCGCAAACCGTTTTCGCCGCCCGACAGCGGGAACTGGTAGACGAGGAAGTAGACGCACTGCGCCAGCGCGAGGGTGACCATGGCGAAGTAGATGCCGCGCGTGCGGATCGCGAGCAATCCCATCGCCAGCGCCAGAACGCCGGCGACCAGCACGGCGGCGGGCAGCGCGGCCCACCACGGCGCCCCGGCCTGGGCGATCAGGATGCCGGCCGCGTACGCGCCGACGCCGAAGAACGCGGCGTGGCCGAACGACAGCATGCCCATGTAGCCGAACACCAGGTTGAACCCGACCCCGTACAGGCCGTAGATCAGGATGTTCGTCGCCACCGACTGGTTCGGGATCAGCCAGGGCAGGGCCAGCAGCACGAGGACGCTGGCCAGCACGCGGTGCGTGCGGATGCGCGCGAACGTCCCGCGCGGCGCCGCCACGTCGTACAGCGCATCGGAATGTGCATTCATGATTCCTCCCTCAATTCATCAGGCCCGCGCGGCCGAACAGGCCTTGCGGACGGACCAGCAGCACGAGCGCCATGATGACGAACATCGACACCTTGGCCGCTTCGGGCACGAACAGCACGGCCAGGCTCTCGACGACGCCGACGAGGATGCCGGCCACGATGGCGCCCACGAGCGATCCCATGCCGCCCACGACCGTCACGACGAAGGCGACGGTCAGCACCGAGCCGCCCATCTCGGGACTGATGCCCTGCATGGGCGCGGCGAGGAAACCGGCGAGGCCGGCGACGCCCGTGCCGAGGCCGAACACGATCAGCCAGACCCGCGCCACGTCGATGCCGAGGATGCGCACGATCTGCGGGTCGCGCGCCCCGGCCCGCACGATCAGGCCGAACGAGGTCTTTTCGATGAACAGCCACAGTCCGGCCAGCACGAGGACAGTCACGCCGATCACGAACAGGCGGTACAGCGGGAATTCGCCGACGAGGATGTCGGCCGAGCCCTGCAGCAGTTCCGGCGTGTCGACGGGCAGGCCCTGCTTGCCGAACGCGATGCGCACGGCTTCGACCATCACGTAGGCGAGGCCGAACGTGAGCAGCAGCGGATAGTCGATGCCGCGTCCGTACAGCGGCCGAATCAGCGTGCGCTCGACCGCCATGCCGAATGCGGCGACGACGAGGGGCACGAGCACGAGGCAGAGCCAGAAATTGGGCACGACCTGGTACAGCGCGTAGCCGGCATAGGCGCCGACCATGAAGAATGCGCCGTGGGCGAAGTTCACGACGGTGAGCATGCCGAAGATCAGCGACAGGCCGACCGCGAGCAGGACGTAGACCGCGCCGAGCGCCAGTCCGGTGAACAGCTGGAGCGCGACCAGCTGTGGTGTGATGCCATCCATGACGACCTCCGCGGTTTATTTGAAGCCCAGTTCCGCGCAGCTGCGCAGCGCGTCGGCCGACGCGGGAGCGACCTGCAGCACGGAGAAGATGTCGGGCGAGCCCTGCGGCGCCGCCTTCGACTGGATCACGAGCACCGACTGCATCGACTGGTGGTCGCATGCGCGGTAGGACTGCGGCCCCTTGTAGGTGTCGTAGCGCAGCGCCGCGAGCGCGTCGACCACCTTCTCGGTGTCGCTCGTGCCGGCCGCCTTCACGGCCTGCAGCAGCGACCGGACGGCGGAATAGGCCATCGAGCCGTAGTCCGACGGCACGGCGCCGTTGTAGGCGCGGCGGTAGCGGTCGTTCAGCGCGCGCGCCGACGGCGTCGTCGACTCGATCGCCCAGTAGTAGGAGCTGCCGCCCACGACGCCGTCGTACACGCGCGCACTTGCGGCGACGCGCGACGTGTACGTGAGCACCGGCGTCACGAACTTCGTGCGGCCCTTGAGGCCGAACTCGCCGGCCTGCTTGATCGAGATCTGGTTGTCCCGTCCGAAGTTGTTGAAGACGACGAGGTCGGGGCGCAATGCCATCAGGCGCGGCAGGTAGGGCGAGTAATCGGTGGCGCCGAGCGGATGGCGGATCTCGCCGACGACGGTCGCGCCGACTTCCTTCGCCACGCGGGTGAACCCGCGCGTCATCTCCTGGCCGTACGCATAGTCGGCCGTGAGAAAGGCGATGCGCATCCCCTTCCGGAACGCATAGCGGCCCACGGCCTGCGTCGTCATGTGCGGGTTCAGCGATTCGTGGAACGTGTAGCGCGAAAAGTCGGCCGCCTCGTTGATCGCATCGGACTGGCTGATCGAGATGTACGGCACCTTGCGCTGCCTGGTCACATTGTTCACGGCGAGCTGTGTCGCCGCCGACAGGCTGCCCACGATGAAGTCGACATGGTCCTTCTCGATCAGCTCGAGCGCGCGCGTCGCGGCTTCCGCCGGGTTGAGCTTGTCGTCGCGCACGAGCAGCTCGGCCTTGCGCCCGGCCAGGCCGCCGGCGTCGTTGAATTCGCGGATGGCCAGTTCGGCATTGCGCACCTGGTCCTGCGCCTCGGCGCCGTAGGGCCCCGTGAGGGGCACCGGCAATCCGATCCTGATCGGGCCCGTCTGCGCGCCCGCGGGGGCACACCAGGCGGCGAGGGCGATGCACGCGGCACCGGCAAGCGTGGTGGTTCGGTTCATGATGTCTCCGTTTTTAAGTGATCGTGTGATCAATAATCGGATCTTAGTCTTGGCATGTCAACAGAATTCGCTAAAAAATTGGCTTGCTAATGATCGATTGATCACATATATTTCGATCATTCGACACGAAGGAGGAGACGATGGGCATACGTAAACTGGGTCATTATTCGATCCGCACCGGCGACCTGGAAGCGTCGCGCCGCTTCTACACGGAAGTGCTCGGCATGAAGGAGGGTTTCCGTCCTCCCTTCAGGTTTCCTGGCATCTGGCTGTACCTGGGCGGCGACGAGGGCGACTTTGGCGTCGTCCACATCATCGGCATCGACCGCGACGATCCGCAGGCACTGAAGGACTACCTGGGCGACAAGGAGGAGGTGGCATTGACCGGCAGCGGCGCCGTCGACCATGTCGCCTTCCTCGCGACGGACCTGGCGGGCATGCGCGCGCGGCTCGCCGCGCGTGGCGCGCCGTTCACGGAGCGCACCGTGCCGTCGCTCGGGCTGTACCAGCTGTTCGTCGCGGACCCCAGCGGCGTGACGGTGGAACTGAATTATCCGCACGACGAAGCGCGCGCACTCGGGCTGGCCTGACGCCCGCCCATCCGATACAACGACAAAGGAGATGATCATGACGAAGGGAACCGTGGCCGTTATCGGCGGCTCGCTGGGCGGGCTGTTCGCGGCCAACCTGCTGCTGCGCGCGGGCTGGGAGGTCAATGTGTATGAACGGGTGAGCGAGGAGCTGGCGGAACGCGGCGCCGGCGTCGTCACCCATCCGGAACTGTTCGACGTCCTCGCGGCGCTCGGCATCGACGACGCGGACATCGGTGTCGAGGTCGCGTCGCGCCTGACGCTGGATCGGGACGGCGGCGTGGTCGGCGAGCACGCGCATCCCCAGGTCCTCACGGCGTGGGGGCGGCTGTATGCGCTGCTGCGCGCGGCCCTGCCGGACGCCTGCTACCACAGCGGCAGGCACGTCGTCGGCGTCGACCAGGACGAGCACGGCGTGACGGCCAGCTTCGCCGACGGGACGCGCGCGACGGCCGACCTGCTGGTCGCGGCCGACGGCATCCGCTCGTCCGTGCGCCAGCTGCTGGCGCCGGACGTCCAGCCGAGGTACGCCGGCTACGTGGCGTGGCGCGGCCTCGTCGACGAGAGCGCCCTCAGCGCGGAAACGCACGCGCGCCTGTTCGGCCACTTCGGCTTCTGCCTGCCGCCGCGCGAACAGATGCTGGGCTATCCCGTGGCCGGCGCGGGCAACGCGATGGAGCCGGGACGGCGGCGCTACAACTTCGTGTGGTACCGTCCCGCCGACGAGGCCGAGGTGCTGCGCCTGTCGACGGACGACGCGGGCCGCGTGTACGAAAAGGGGATTCCGCCGCCGCTGATCGCCGGGTCGGTGCTGCGCGAGATCCGTGCCGTCGCCGGACAGTCGCTGGCGCCGCAATTCGCGGAAGTCGTCGCCCGCACCGCCCAGCCGTTCTTCCAGCCGATCTACGACCTCGAATCGCCGCGGCTCGTGTTCGGGCGGGTGGCGCTGCTGGGCGACGCCGCGTTCGTCGCGCGACCCCATTGCGGCATGGGCGTGACCAAGGCGGCGGGCGACGCCCAGGCGCTGGCGGGCTGGCTGGCGCGGCTGCCGGTCGGGCCCGCGCTCGAAGCCTACTCGCGCGAGCGCGTGGCGTACGGCATGCGCATCGTCGCCCATGCGCGCCATCTCGGCGCCTACATGCAGGCGCAACTGGCCACCGAGCACGAGATGCGAATGGCGGAGCGCTACCGCACCCCGGACGCCGTCATGCGCGAGACGGCGGTGCCGCCCCGTTTCGACGAGGCCGGCGCGCATGCGGCTGCCGGCTAAGTTGTCAAACGATAACCGAGCCCCTATACTCGATCCACACGGAAAAGGGCCAGCATGAGTTCGAGTATCGAGAAGAAGACGCGCGCGAAACAAGCGGCCGGCGCGGCGGCCGCCCCGGAAGGCACGCGCCGCCTCGCGCGCGAGGACCGCGAGCAGCTGATCGTGCAGAAGGCGATCAAGTACTTCGCCACGTACGGCTTCGGCGCCAGCACGCGCGACCTGGCGAAGGAAATCGGGGTCTCGCAACCGCTGCTGTACCGCTACTTCCCGAACAAGGAGGCGCTGGCCGACCGTGTGTTCCAGGAGGTGTACCTGTCGCGCTGGAATCCGGACTGGGAAGACATCCTTAGGGACCGCGCGCGGCCGCTGGCGGACCGCCTGCTCGAGTTCTACCAGCAGTACGGCCGCGTGATCCTGAAGAGCGACTGGATCCGCATCTTCATCTTTGCCGGCCTCACGCGCGAAGGCATCAACAACCGCTACCTGGCGCGCCTGCGCGAGCGGATCTTCGACGTGATCCTCGCCGAACTACGGCGCCAGTACAAGATCGCCGATCCGACGCCGCAGCAGTACGAGGACGAGATCGAATTCATCTGGGGCCTGCACGCGGCGATCTTCTATGTCGGCGTGCGCAAATGGGTCTACGGGTTGCAGGTGCCGAAGGACCTCGACCGCCTGATCGACCAGCACGTCCATGCCTTCCTCGACAGCGCGCCCGCCGTGCTGAAACGCATCCGCAAGGCCTAGGCGGCATGCGCGGGCGGCCGCCCGCGCATTCGATCCATTATGCGAGTCCCAGCAGGCGGCGCGCGTTGCCGCCCAGGATCGCGGCCTTGTCCGTGTCCGTCAGGCCCGGCGTGGCCAGCACGTGGTCGACGGGCTTGTCGGACCATGGAAACGGATGGTCGGACCCGAGCACGACCTGCGACGCGCCGACCTGGCGCACGAGATTGCCCAGCGCTTCCCGCGTGAACACGAGGCTGTCGAAATACAGCTGGTTCACGTACTCGCCCGGCTTCTTCTTGAGCGCCGGCCCGTGCGAACACGCGCCGGGGTTGACGAAGCAGCCGTGGTCCATGCGCGCGGCCGACGCTGCGACGTAGCCGCCGCCATGCGCGGCGCAGATCTTCAGCGCGGGAAACTTGTCGAGCACCCCTTCGAAGATCATGTGCTGCAGGGCGATCGTCGTCTCCAGCGGATACCCGATCACGTTCGCCATCCACCCGTTGCCTTCGAAGCGCTTGGCCAGTTCCGGCACACCCGTCGGGTGGACGAAGAGGGCGGCGCCCAGTTCTTCCGCCTTCGCCCACACGGGATGGAAGCGCGGGTCGGCGAAGTCGGCGCCGGCCACGCTGCCGCCGATCGCGGCACCGCGCAACCCGAGCTTGCGCACGGCGTATTCCAGTTCGCGTACGGCCAGGTCGGGATGCTGGAGCGACAGCGACGCGAACGCGGCGAAGCGGTCGGGCCGGGCCGCGCACAGTTCCGCCAGCTTTTCGTTCTGCAGGCGGACGATCCGCGCCGACGTGTTGCGTTCCTGCGTGTACCAGAACGGGTTAATGCTCAACACCTCCATGTCGACGCCCTGCGCATCCATCGCCGCGATCCGTTCGTCGACCACGATCACGCATTCGCGGCCGCCCTTCATGGTCTGCGGATACAGCGCGTACACGTCCATGCCCATCAGCGCGAGCGCGGCCGGGATCACGCAGTGCGCGTGCACGTCGATCGTGCGGGGCGCGCCCACTGGGCGTCCGGGCGCGCGTTGCGCCGGCGCCACGGCCGCGCGCGCGGCGCCCAGCACGCCGCAGCCGGTGAGCAGGATGCCGCCGATCGTGCCCGCGCCTTGTCCGAGAAACTGTCTTCGATTCGTCATTGCTGTCTCCGTTAGTGATAGATCGATCATCAATTGTTCTGTGACTTGCCCCTCGGTTTCGCATTCCTGCAACGCTTAAAACGTTTTTTTGCGCCGGGTGCGCCGCAGGTATACAAAACTAAGTGATCGAACGATAATCTAAATACACATCAATGACAAGGAGACGGTATGAAACGGATTGGCAAGGCGGCGGTTCTGGCGGTGACGGTCGTGCTCGCGCGCGGCGCGTGCGCGCAGTCGGCGGTGCAGGTGTACGGGGTGCTCGACGTGTGGGCCGGGCGCTCGGAAACGAGCGCCGGCGGGCCTGCGACCACGATGGTCGGCAACGGCGGCATGCAGACGTCGTTCTGGGGCCTGGGCGGCAGCGAGGACCTGGGTGGGATGAAGGCGATCTACGCGATCGAAGGCTACCTGCAGGTCGACACCGGCACGGCCGGGCGCACGTCCACGGACGCGATGTTTGCGCGCAACGCCTTCGTGGGCCTGCAGGGCGCCGCGGGCGAGATCCGGCTCGGGCGCATCCTGAACCCGCTGTTCGTCGCGACGGCGCAGGCGAATCCGTTCGGCGGATCGATCCGCCTGGCACCGCTGCTGGCCCAGATCTGGTCCGTGCCGATGGGACGCGCCGTGGCGGGCGACACGAGCTGGGACAACGTCGTGGCGTACACCACGCCATCCATGGGCGGCGTGAAGGCGACCGTGATGGCCGGCCTCGGCGAAACGCGGGCCGGCACGGCGACGAACAACCTGAACGCCACGCTGACGTACGGCGCCGGTCCGGTGGCGGCCACCGTCAGCGTGCAGCGCGTGCGGGTCGGACCCGGCCTCGCGCAGATCGGCCGCTCGGAACAGAAGACGTATTTCGCCGGCGGCAGCTACGACCTGGGCGGCATGAAGTTGTACGCGTCCTGGGACAAGGCGGACGGCAGCGCGCCCGACCTGGCGGCGAAGACGTGGCAGGCGGGTGCGGCGCTGCCCGCGGGCCGCGGCAACGTCCTCGCATCGTGGGCGCGCACGACGACCCGTTCGCCGGGGTTGCCCGCGGGCCGGCGCGACACGGGCGCGGCGGGCTACGACTGGCTGCTGTCGCGGCGCACCGACCTGTACGCGGTGGCGCAGACCGACAGGCTCGCCGGAGCCGACCGGGCACGAACGTATGCATTCGGCGTGCGCCACCGGTTCTGAGCGGCGCCCGCGCCGTCTTGCCTATTCAGAACGATTTAGGTAACGTGGCAGGCGTGCGACCTTGGCGGCGCGGAAAATGGGATCGGAATGCAGAAGACAAGTACGTTGACGGAAGTGGCCGAGGAGGCGGGTGTATCGCTGATCACGGCGTCGCGCGCGCTGCGCGGCGTGGGCCGGGTGGCGAAGGAGACGCGCGAACGCGTGCTCGCGGCGGCCGCGAAGCTGGACTATACGCCGGACATGCTCGCGCAGAAGATGCGGGGCGGGAACTCGGGCCTCGTCGGCGTGTTCGTCAACGGCTTCCGCTCGCTCGTGATGCACGAGCTGCTCAGCGCCATCAACGACGAGGCGCGCCGGCTCGGCTTCGACCTCATCGTCTTCAACGCCGACCATTTCGACGATGCGCGCCGCGCCGGCACGGCCGAGATGCTGCGCAAGCTGTGCGACGGCCTGCTCCTGCTGCTGCCGGACGCGAACGACGGCCTGCTGGACAAGCTGGAACGCGCGCACGCCCCGTGCGTGCTGGTGAGCTTCGCGGCGCGCCCGATCGACCTGCCCGTCGTCCTCGGCTCCAACCGCATGGCGGCGAAGAGCGCCGTCGAGCACCTGCTCGGGCTGGGCCACCGCCGCATCGCCTTCATCGCCGGTACGTCGTTCACGGGCCAGAGCGAGGAACGCCAGCGCGGCTACGAGGATGCGCTGCGCGCGGCCGGCATCGCGCTCGAGCCGGCTTATCTGCGCCAGGGCGATTTCAACGATGCCAGCGGATTTACGGAGACCCAGGCGCTTCTTGAACTGCCGGCACCGCCCACCGCGATCTTCGCCGCCAACGACGCGATGGCGTTCGGCGCCATGGACGCCATTTCCGACGCCGGGCTGAAGGTGCCGGACGATCTCTCCGTCGTCGGCTTCGACGACGTGATCCGCGCGGCCGTCGTCTTCCCCAAGCTCACCACCGTGCGCCAGCCGCTGAACGAGATCGCCGTGCGCGCCGTCGCGGAACTGGTCGACGCCATGCGCAACGGCCGGGCCGAGGGCTTCCGCATCGAGCTGCCGGCCCGCCTCGTCATCCGCGATTCCACGGGGCCTGCACCGAAGGGCTGACGGCCCCGATGACATCGTTACCACCCCACCGCGCTCTCTGAATCGACCACCAGGTTGAGCGAAACCCTATTGTCTTTTGCGAACGTGAGTGGTAACGTTGTCACAACTCATCAGGGAGACGACATGAACCGAAGGAATGCGCTGACCCGCGGACTGGGTGCGCTGGCGCTGCTGGGCACGCCCGGCCTGCGCGCGGCGGCCGGACCGGCGGGAGAGCAGGGCGGCGCGGCCCCGGCGCCGCGCGTGCCCAAGCGCTACCTGCGTGCCGTCGTCGACGAGGCCTTGCTGCGCCGCCGCCTGCCGCCGCCCGGGGCGTGGCATCCGTATCCGCGGGCGGGCGACCGCGCCGCGTGGGCGCAGGTGCCGGCCGACGTGGCCGCGGCGCTGATCGCCCGCGCCGACGCCTGGCTGGGCACCGAGTGGCCGCAACTGCCGGCCAGCCTGTTCCTGGAATTCGCGGAAACCGGCAACCGCACGCATTACGAACAACGCTATTTCGAGCGCCGCAGCCGCCTGGCGGGCTTCGTGCTGGCCGAATGCGTGCAGGGGCAGGGCCGCTACCTGCACGCGATCGCGGACGGCGTCTGGCACGTGTGCGAGGAAACCTTCTGGGGCCTGCCGGCCCACAGCGGCATGTTCGAGCGCGGCGTCGGCCTGCCGGATGCGGACGAACCCGTGATCGACCTGTTCGCGGCGGAGACGGGCGTCACGCTGGCGTATGTCCATGAACTCGTGGGCGAGCAGTTGCGCGCGGTGTCGCCGCTGCTCCCCTTGCGCATCGCGGCGGAAGTGAAGCGCCGCATCCTCGATCCGGGTTTTACGCGCGACGACTTCAAGTGGATGGGCCTGAAGGACAAGAAGGAACCGCTGAACAACTGGACGTCGTGGATCGCTTCCAGCTGGCTGGAGGCGAACCTGTTGCTGGAGCCGGATCCGGCGCGCCGCATCGCGGCCACGTTGAAGATCTGCCGCTGCCTGGACGGCTTCCTGGAAGACTATTCGGACGACGGCGCATGCGAAGAGGGCCCCGGTTACTGGACGCTGTCCGCCGGTCCCTACCTCGACAGCCTGATGGCGCTGGACTCCGCGACCGGCTCGGCGGTGAACCTGGCGGCCGACCCGTTCGTGCGCCGCATGGGCCATTACGTGCTGGACGTGCACGTGGCGGGCGACTGGTACGTGAACTATGGCGATGCGCACGCGAAGGTACACCATTCGCCGCCGCTGCTGCACCGCTTCGGCCGCGCCACGGGGGACGCCGACCTGGCCGCGTTCGGTGCGTTCCGTGCGCCCGCGCGCGGCATCGCGTTGTCCGACCAGGGCCGGCTCGCGCGCGACGTGGCCGACGTGCTGGAGGTCGCGCGCATGCGTTCGACCCAAGGCCGCGACGCCCTGCAGCGCGCGTCCTGGTATCCCGCCCTCGGCCTGATGACGGCGCGCGCGCAGGGCGGCTCGGCGCAGGGATTCTTCCTGGCCGCGCAGGCGGCGTCGAACGCGCGCAGCCACGGCCACCACGATTCCGGCAGCTTCATCGTGTTCCACGACGGCCAGCCGGTGTTCGTGGACCCCGGCGTCGAAGCCTATACGGCGAAGACGTTCAGCAAGGACCGGTACACCATCTGGACCATGCAGTCGGGCTGGCACAACCTGCCGCTCGTGGGCGGCCGGATGCAGGTCGGGCGGGATGCGCGCGACCGCGCGAGCCGGGTGCGCGTCGACGATATGGGCATGACGATGGACCTGGCAACCGCGTACGGCCCCGAGGCGGGCATCAGGACGTGGGAACGGCGCATCGCGCTCGACCGCGCCGCCGGCACGGTGAACCTGCGCGAGACGTTCGCGCTGGCCCGTCCCGCGCCCGTGGCCCTCGTCTTCGTCACGCCGCGCAAGCCCGATGCGGCGCAGGCTGGCGTCGTGGCGCTGCCCGTGGCAGGGGGCCGGACGGTGCACCTGAAGTTCGATCCGCGCGCGCTGCGTGCCGACGTCGAACGCCTGGCGCTGGACGACGCGGGCCTGAAGCATGAATGGGGCGACGCGCTGTACCGAATCCGGCTGGCGTCCGCGCAGCCGCTCGGCAGCGGCGACTTGAACGTAGCGATAGCGACTTGACACCTGAAGGATTCACATGAAGAAGCGAACGATGGCGGCCATCCTGGCGGGCGGCATGCTCCTGCTGGCCGGCTGCGCGGACATGAGCGCAGGCATGAGCGCAAAGCGCGCCACCGCCCCGGCACACGAGGCGCGCACCACGATCCCGACGCGGGCCGAAGCGCTCGCCGTCATCGACAAGGTGAACGGCTACTGGCAGCGCACGACGCCGCCGACGGAATGGTCGTTCTGGAACGTGGCCGTCTACCACACGGGCAACCTGGCGGCCTACGAGGTCACGCACAACGAAGCGTACCGCCAGTATTCCGAACGGTGGGCCGAGTACAACGGCTGGAAGGGCGCCAAGTCCGATAACAAGGCCGAGTGGAAGCTCACGTACGGCGAGACGGACGACCACGTGCTGTTCGGCGACTGGCAGGTCTGCTTCCAGAGCTATATCGACCTGTACCGCCTCGGCCCGCAGGACCCGCGCCGCGTCGCGCGCGCGCGCGAGGTGATGGGCCACGAGATCGGCACGGACCGCGTCGACTACTGGTGGTGGGCGGACGGCCTGTACATGGTCATGCCCGTGATGACGAAGATGTACCACCTGACGGGCGACCGGCGCTATCTCGACAAGATGGTCGCGTACTTCGAGTACGCGAACAGCCTGATGTACGACCCCGAGACGCATTTGTACTACCGCGACGCGCGCTACGTCTACCCGCAGCACCAGAGCGTGAACGGCAAGAAGGACTTCTGGGCGCGCGGCGACGGCTGGGTGTTCGCCGCGCTGGCCAAGGTGCTCGCGGACCTGCCGCGCGACGATCCGTACCGCCCGATGTTCGAGGAGCGCTTCCGCGCGATGGCGCAGACGCTGAAAGGCATCCAGGCGCCGGAGGGTTACTGGACGCGCAGCCTTCTCGACCCGGCCCACGCGCCGGGCCCGGAAACGAGCGGCACCGCGTTCTTCACCTACGGCATGCTGTGGGGTATCAACAACGGTCTGCTGGACCGCGGCACGTACCTGCCGGTGGCGGCGAAGGGCTGGGACTACCTGACCCGCACCGCGATCCAGGCCGACGGCAAGGTCGGCTACGTACAGCCGATCGGCGACCGCGCGATTCCCGGCCAGGTGGTGGACCGCAACTCGACGGCGCATTTCGGCGTGGGCGCGGTGCTGCTGGTCGCGTCCGAAATGGCGAAACTGACCCACTGATTTCTCTCCTTCGCGGGCCACCGTGCCCGTGTTCGGCCTGCCCAGGGATGGCAGGTCTTTTTTTTTGCCAATTTCCCAAAACCGGGGTCTGACCCCGGTTTTGGGAAATTAAAAGCTTGCGCTTTTTTTAAGCTGCGGCGATGCTTTAGCTCTTGTTAGTGGGAAACGCGTCCATGTTGGAAGACAAAAGCGCCCACGCCGTCGGTACGTTGCGTTATACGACGGCGGGCCTCGCCATCGTCATGTTCTGGCTGCTGTTCGGCGAGTTCGCCATCGCTTTCCGCGACCGCTCGGCCATCCCGGGCGTCATGGAACTGCTGCGCCAGCACCACGCCAGCGATACGATGATCGCGGTGCTCGTGTCCGCGCTGCCGGCGCTGCTGGGCGCCGTGCTCGTCCCCATCGTCGGCTTCCGCTCCGACCGTTTCCGCAGCCGCTGGGGCAGGCGGCTGCCGTTCCTGATGGGGATCACGCCCGTCGCCGCGCTCGTGCTGATCGCGCTCGGCAACTGCGCCACGTTCGGCCGCGTCACCGACCAGGTGCTCGGGACGCTGTCGCCCGGCGTGGATGCGTGCGTGCTCGCGTGGTTCTGCCTGTTCTGGACCGTGTTCGAAGGCGTCGCGCTCGTCACGCTCGCGCTGTACGCGGGGCTCGTCAACGACATCGTGCCGCGCCCCGTGCTCGGACGCTTCTACGCGGCGTTTCGCATCGTCAGCCTCGTCGCCGGCATCCTGTTCAACCTGTGGTTCTTCCGCCTGACCGAACACCACCTGCGCGAAGTCTTCCTCGGCATCGGCCTGTTCTTCGGCGTCGCCGTCATGCTCATGTGCCTGCGCCTCAAGGAGGGAGAGTATGGCCCGCCGTCGGTGGATGGCCAGGATGCCGTGACGTGGCGCGCGATGGGCCGCGCGTATTGGCGCGAATGCCTGTCGGACCGCTACTTCCTGCTCGTGTTCTTCGCCCTGACGGCGTCCGAGCTGACGTTCATGCCGTTCAATACGTTCTCGCAGCTGTACGCGGAATCGATCGGCATGGACAAGGCCACCCTCGGCCGCCTGCTCGCCCTGTCGTACACCTTGTCGATCGGGCTGTCGTCCGTGATCGGCTGGCTCGTCGACCGCTACAGCGCCGCGAGCGTGACGGTGTGGGCCATGGGTCTGTACCTGTGCGTGGGCGCCGGCGGCTTCCTCGCGGTACACGACCTGCAGAGTTTCGCGGTCGTCTACGTGCTGCATGCGGTCGTGGCGGGCACGTATTACACGGCGTCCGCCTCGCTGCCGATGGTGCTGTTCCCGCGCGCCCGCTTCCTGCAGTTCGACGGCGCCAAGCGCTTCCTGTTCTCCACGTCCAACATCGTGCTGAGCTTCCTGCTCGGTCCCCTGCTCGACGCGACGGGCCACTTCTACGGCCTGACCCTGCTCGTCGGCGGCCTGCTGGCGGGGACCAGCCTGGTCATGTTCCGGACACTGGCACGCGCCGCGCGCGGGCGGGTCGGCGCGGCGTCGTCGGCATAGACGCCGCCTGCGGCGCCGGTCCCGTCGAATCGCGCACGGTGAGCCTGGCGGGGAAGGCGATGCGCGCGGGGCCGGTCATCTGGCCCGCGATCATGCCCACCACTTCGCGCACGGCATAGGCTGCGATCGTATCGAACGGCTGGTGCATCGTCGTCAGCTTCGGGAACACGCAGCTGGCGGTCGGGATGTCGTCGAAGCCGATCACGGAGATGTCGTGCGGGACCTTCAAGCCGCGGCTGTTGATGGCGTCGATGGCGCCGAACGCCATCTCGTCGTTCGCGGCGAAGATGGCGGTCGGCGGGACGGGGAGGGCGAGCAGCTGTTCCGTCGCCGCATAGCCGCCCGGCTGCACGAACGCGCCGTTGACGACGAGCGCCGGGTCGGCCGCGATGCCGGCCGCCAGCAGCGCATCGACGTAGCCCCGTTCGCGCTCCGCGCTCTGCCCCGTGCCCGGATTGCCGGCGATATAGGCGATGCGGCGGTGGCCCAGCTCCAGCAGGTGGTTCACGGCCACGCGCGCGCCGAGGCGGTTTTCCGCCGCCACGACGGGCACCGCGAGGGGACGCGCATCGAAGCAGATCACGACGCTGGCCACCTGCTGGCGCTCGATGGCGTCCAGGAAGCGGTCGTCCGCACCGGGCATCACGACCATCAATCCGTCGCACAGCTTGCCCAGCAGGTCGCACGTCGCCATGCGGTCCGGACTGTCGAAGCGTTCCGCGTTGAACAGCAGCAGGTCGTAGCCCTGGGCGCGCGCGTGCGTGCTCAACGCGCGGATGATCTCGTGCAGCACGACGGGGCCGTAATTGTTGACGAACACGCCGAGCAGCCGGCTGCGGTCCCCGCGCATGCGGCGCGCCAGCGGATCGGGCGTGTAATGCAATTGGGCGGCCGCGGCCATGATGCGCTCGCGCGTCTCGGCCGACACATAACCTGCGCCGCGGATCGCGCGCGATGCCGTGATCGGGGCCACGCCCGCGAGCCGGGCGACTTCACTGAGTTTGCTGACTTTACGCATGGGTCGAAGTCTGACGGAAAAATGAGACAACGTACATCACAAAATTCGTCAAAGGTATGACCGTTTGGCATGGCTGTCGTGGTTGTACGACACAAAATCCGTCAAAACGACGCGGTATATCGTTTAAAAACAATGACTTATTCCATGATTTGATTCGTGAGCGCACTATTGCTCTTTAATAATCGCTTGTGGTAACGTGACCACCAGCCGGCGTAAAGACCACCGTTAGTCGTGCCCCAGACCGGCACCCATGTTCCAATAACGACACAAGAATGGAGACAAGATGAACAAGAAGTTGCTCGCCACGCTGCTGCCGGTGGCGCTGGCCGCCGCCTATGGGAACCAGGCCCTGGCACAGGATGCGTCCGCACCGGCCGCACCCACGACCGTTCCGACCGCCGAGCCGGCACCGCCGCCGGCCGACGCGCCCGCCGCGACCACCGTCGTCGTGACGGGCTTCCGTTCCAGCCTGCAGAAGGCGCTGAACCTGAAGCAGCAGGCCATAGGCGTGCGCGATTCGATCGTCGCCGAGGACATCGGTAAATTCCCCGAGGCGAACGTGGCCGAGTCGCTGCAGCGCGTGCCCGGCGTGATCCTGAACCGCGACGAAAGCTCGGCGGAAGGCCAGCGCATCTCGATCCGCGGCCTGCCGACCGAATACACGGTGACCACGCTGAACGGCGCGCCGGTCAACACGACGTCGACGAGCACGATCGGCAGCGCGGCGCGCGGCTTCAACTACGACGTGTTCGCATCCGAACTGTTCGGCCGCGTCGACTTCTACAAATCCCCGCTGGCCGAACTGCCGGAAGGCGGCATGGGCGGCGTCGTCGACCTGCAGACGCCGCGGCCGTTCGACAATCCGAAGCGCACCGTCCGCTACGGCGTGTCGGCCGCCTACAACACGATGTCGGAGAAGACCGATCCGAACCTGTTCGCGCTGTATTCGAACACGTGGGGGAACTGGGGCTTCCTCGCCGGCGCATCGCACTCGAAGGCCGTCAACAACCGCTCCGGCTTCGAGGCCACGGGCGGCTACAACAGCTCGCGCCGCGGCAGCGCATCGCCCGTGCTGGGCAACTTCGCGCTGCAGCTGGACTACGACGATCCGCGCGCGAACCTGTCCGGCTATACCCGCGACCAGGTCGACAACGCGCTGCTGCCCCGTATCTACCGCTTCTACGGCTCGCAGAACCGCCGCACGCGCGACGGCCTCGTGACGTCGCTGCAGTACAAGGAAGGCGGCCTGAATATCAGCCTGGACGGCCTCGCCTCGCAACTGAAGAACAGCCGCGACGAACTGTATTACGGCATCCTGATCCGCAACAGCAAGACGACGAACCGCGACGCGCCGGCCGGCCAGGCGGGCCACAACGGCCTCGTGCCGCTGGACGTGCACATCGACCCGGCGTCGAACCTGTTGACGGGCACCTTCGGCAATACGTCGTACAGCAGCGGCGTGACGTACGGCGAGGACAAGACGAAGTTCGGCTACCTCGCCCTGAACGGCCGCTGGGAAGTGAAGAAGGGCACCGTGCTGACCGGCCAGCTGTCCGCGAACAACAGCGACGCGAAGAGCTACCAGGACACGCTGTCGGGCCAGATCTTCGGCGTCGATTCCACCATCGACTACGGTTCGGACCACGTGTACCCGTCGATGTCGTCGAACGTCGACTACACGAACCCCGCCAACTTCACGGGCTTCGACATCAACACCGGCTGGACGCGCGAGACGGACAAGGGCCGCCAGGCGCGCCTCGTGCTGGACCAGGACTACGACCTGTGGGGCGGCTGGACGGGCCACTTCAAGGGCGGCCTCGTGTACGTCGACACGACGAAGACGATCGAGAAGCGCAACGGCACGACCGCCATGGTGGCCAAGCTGAAATCGTTCGGCGACGCGGGCCTGCGCAGCAACATGGTGTCGGCCCTGCCGATCTCGAACCTGGACATGGGCGACGGCTGGCCGCATCAATTCGGCACGTTCACGCGCAGCTACACGTATTCCACGTACGACCCGCTGGCCTACAACACGCCTGCCGCCTTCACGCCGGCGCAAAGCTTCGGCGCGGAAGAGAAGGTCACCACCGGCTTCGTGCAGTCCGACTTCAAGGGCGAAGTGCTCGCCCGCGAACTGCGCATCAACGCCGGCGTGCGCTGGGCGCAGACGAAGCTGGGCATCGACAACTACAAGAAGTCGGGCACGGGCGGCGCCTACCTGCCGAACCAGGAACACGGCAAGTACACGAACGTGCTGCCGGCCGTCAGCGCCGCGTACGACCTGACGGAAGACCTGATCTGGCGCGCGTCGTACGGCAAGACGATCAGCCGCGCGTCGCTGTCGATCATCGCCGCGCAGACCGTCATCCCGAACCCGTTCGACAACACGGCCACCGCGGGCAATCCGAACCTGAAGCCGCAGCAGTCGAAGAACCTCGACACGAGCCTCGAGTGGTACTTCAAGCCGGGCAGCCTGCTGTCGGCAGCGTACTTCAAGAAGGAGCTGACCGACGCCACCGTGTCGAGCACGACGCAGACCACGTTCGGCGCACTGGGCCTGCCGGATACGGCGCTGGGCGCGATCTTCCAGGACAAGAACGGCCACGTCGATCCGAACCTGCCGATGACGTTGCGCACCTACGGCAATGCCGGCCAGCAGACGTTGAAAGGCTACGAGCTCGCGTACCAGCAGGACTTCAACTTCCTGCCCGATCCGTTCAAGGGCCTGGGCGCGCTGGCCAGCTACACGCACATCGACCCGTTCAACAGCCAGAAGTGGATCACGAACGCGGGCAAGGAAATCGAAGTCAACTCGGTGCCGAAGTACGCGTACAGCTTCACGACCTACTACGAGCGCGGCCCCCTGGCGATGCGCCTGTCGTACAACTACAAGGGCCGTTCGCTGCACGGCGACAATCCGAAGAACAACGGCGACGACCTGATTCGCTGGCGCGCCGCCCGCGGTTACCTGGACGGCACCATCAGCTACAAGCTGACCGAGAACCTGGAACTGCGTCTCGACGCGCTGAACCTGACCAACACGCTGTCGTACGATTACTTCGAGGATGCGACGGGCCAGTACGGCGACGGCCACCGCACCCGCATGGACTATGCGAAGTATGACGGCCGCACCATCAAGTTCGGCCTGCGCGGCAAGCTCTAATTTTTACGATCGACGACCACATGACCATCAGTTTCCAACGCCGCCGCCTGCTGCAGGGCGCGGCCCTGCTGCCTTTCACGGGTACCCTGCACGCGGCCGCCTCCCGGCGCTTCGCGATCGGCGACCACGACTTCCTGCTGGACGGGAAGCCGATCCAGATCCGCTGCGGCGAGATGCACTTCGCCCGCGTGCCGCGCGAGTACTGGGCGCACCGCCTGAAGACCATCAAGGCGATGGGCCTCAATACGGTGTGCGCCTACCTGTTCTGGAACTACCACGAATGGAGAGAGGGCCGCTACGACTGGGCCGCCCAGCGCGACGCCGCGGAGTTCTGCCGGCTCGCGCAGCAGGAAGGCCTGTGGGTGATCCTGCGTCCCGGTCCGTACGCCTGTGCCGAGTGGGAGATGGGCGGCCTGCCGTGGTGGCTGCTGAAGCACGACGGCGACGCGTTCCTGCGCACCCGTGACGAGGCCTATCTGGCGCCGGCGCTGCGCTGGCTGAAGGAAGTGGGGCGCGTGCTCGGGCCGCAGCAGGTCACGCACGGCGGTCCGATCCTGATGGTGCAGGTCGAGAACGAGTACGGCTTCTACGGCGACGACGTGGGCTATCTGCGCGTGCTGCGCCAGGCGCTGCTGGATGCGGGCTTCGACGTGCCGCTGTTCCAGTGCAATCCGACGAACGCCGTGGCGCGTACGCACATTCCCGAACTGTTCTCGGTGGCGAACTTCGGCAGTGACCCGGTGGCGGGCTTCAAGGCGCTGGACGCCGTGCAGAAGGGCCCGCGCATGTGCGGCGAGTACTACTCCGGCTGGTTCGACACGTGGGGATCGCCGCACCGCCGCGGCGGCGTGGAAGGCGCGACGAAGGACATCGCCGCGATGCTGAAGGCGAACGGTTCGTTCAGCCTGTACATGGCGCACGGCGGCACGACGTTCGGCCTGTGGGGCGGCTGCGACCGCCCGTTCCGGCCCGATACGACGAGCTATGACTACGACGCGCCGATCAGCGAGGCGGGATGGATCGGTGCGAAGTTCGACGCGTACCGCGCGGCGATGACGCCGTTCCTGGCGGCGGGCGAAAAGCTGCCGGAGCCGCCGCCGCGCATGCCCGTCATGACGGTGTCGCCGTTCGCGCTGGCGGAATCGGTGCCCGTCAAATCGGCGCTGCCGGCCCGGGTGATCAAGGACCAGTCGCCGCGGCCGATCGAGCAGTACGACATCAGCCGCGGCCTTGTCTCGTATCGCGTGACCCTGCCGGCCGGCCCCGCGGGCGTCGTGGAAGTGGCCCGCGCGCGCGACCTGGCGTGGGTCACGCTCGACGGCAGGCAGCTCGGCACGTTCGACACGCGCTACCGCCGCTACAAGGTGGACGTGCCCGCGCGCAGCAAGCCGGCGACGCTGGACATCCTGCTGTACACGATCGCGCGTGTGAACTTCGGCCCCGAGGTCCATGACCGCAAGGGCATTCATGGTCCGGTCACGTTCACGCCGAAAGGCGGCACCGCGCAACCGCTGGAACACTGGGAAATCCGCGCGCTCGATTTCGACGCGGACGGCGTGCTGCCGAAGCTGGCGTTCAGGAAGGGCCGCGGCAAGGGCGCCGCGTTCTACCGCGGCGGCTTCGACGCGGCGCGCACGGAGGACACGTTCCTCGACATGTCCGCGTGGGGCCAGGGCGTCGTCTGGATCAACGGCCGCTGCCTCGGCAGGTTCTGGAGCATCGGCCCCACGCAGACGATGTATCTGCCGGGACCGTGGATCCGCAAGGGCCGCAACGAGGTCGTCGTGCTGGACCTGACGGGGCCGCGCGGGCAGGGCACGCCGACGATCGCGGGTCTCACGGCGCCGATCCTCGACCAGCTGCACCGCGAACGCGATTTCCCGCGCCCACCCAGCACCGCGCGCGTGCAGCTGGACGGCGTCAAACCGGCGCACGAAGGCGAATTCGCGCCCGGCTCGCAGACGCAGGACGTGCGCTTTGCCGCGGCCGTGAAAGGCCGCCAGTTCTGCCTGGAGTCGCTCGACGCCTTCGACGGCAAGCCGTTTGCGGCCGTGGCGGAGCTGTCGCTGCTGGACAAGGACGGCAAGACGCTGGACCAGTCCAACTGGACCATCGCCTGGGTCGACAGCGAGGAAGCGACGAAGGAAGACGGCGGCGCGCTGAATGCCATCAACGGCCAGAACAGCGACTACTGGATCACGGCCGACAAGGCCGCGTACCCGCACCGCCTCGTGATCGACCTGGGACGCAGCATGGACGTGGCCGGGCTGCGCTACGTGCCGCGCCAGGGACCGGACGGCACGCCGGGACGCATCCGCCACTTCCGCGCCTACGTGGGCGATACCCTGGTGGTGGACAAATAATCAACGAAGGAGACGCATGAAACGACGACACTTCATGGGCAGCTTCGCGGCCGCCGCCGGTGCGATGGGGTTGAAGGGCGCCGACGCGGCCACGCCGGCGCCACGCACGGGGAACGACCGCGAGTGGATGCTGAACCTGCTGCGCCGGATGGCCGAGCCGGTCCTGGAAGCGATGGCGAAGGGCGAGCTGAAAAAGCGCTTCGCGCTGGAGCTGAGCCCCACGTGGGACGGCCGCAGCCCGCAGGTCGCGTACCTGGAATGCTTCGGCCGGCTCATCGCGGGCATCGCGCCGTGGCTGGCGCTGCCCGACGACGCTACGCCGGAAGGCCGCCTGCGCGCGCGCCTGCGCCAGCTCGCGCTGCAGTCGTACGCGCATGCCGTCGATCCGAGCAGCCCGGACTACCTGTCCTGGCGCGAGCATGGCCAGGCGCTCGTCGACTCGTCCTATTTCACGAACGCGCTGCTGCGTGCGCCGAAGGCCTTGTGGGATCCGCTCGACGCCACGACGAAGCAGCGCATCGTCACCGAGATCAAGGGCCTGCGCCGCGTGGAGCCGCCGTACATCAACTGGATGCTGTTCGCGGCGATGAACGAGGCGTTCCTGCTGTCGGTGGGCGAGCAGGCGGACCCGATGCGCACGAACGTCGCGATCCGCAAGGTGAACGAGTGGTATGTGGGCGACGGCTGGATCAAGGATGGCGAGACGTTCCACTTCGATTACTACAACTCGTACGTGATGTACCCGATGCTGGTCGAGATCCTCGAGGTGCTGGAGCGGCACAACGCGCCGTTCTGGAACGGCAAGCCGGCGGACCTGCGTGTCCAGGCCATGAAGCGGATGCAGCGCTACGGCGAGCACCTGGAGCGCTTCGTTTCGCCGACGGGCACGTATCCGCCGATCGGGCGCTCGCTCACGTACCGCACGGCCGTGTTCCAGCCGCTCGCGCTGCTGGCCTGGCGCAAGCAGCTGCCGGCCAGCCTGCCGGAAGGGCAGGTCAGGGCGGCCATGCAGGCGGTGCACGAGGCCGTGTGGTCGGACCCGACGAATTTCACCAAAGACGGCTACCTGACCCTCGGCTTCGTCGGCCACCACCCGGAGCTGGCCGATATCTATTCGAACAACGGCAGCATGTACATCGCCTCCGAAAGCCTGCTCGCGCTGGGGTTGCCGGCGACGGACTCCTACTGGACGAGCCCTGCCCAGGACTGGACGCAGAAGAAGGCCTTTGCAGGCCGCGCGTTCCCGAAGGATTACGCGGTCAACTACTGAATCACATGCAGTGCGAATCGTCTTATATGTTTTTGGCATGCCAGAGCGTAAAGAAGCCATAGTGGTAACGATCGCACTGCTCCGTACAATAAAACCAGCGGGCGTACAGACACCCCGTTTTGCGTCGTGACGTGACAACGTTGTCGCCGCCGCCCCGGAGAAAACAACCACATATTCGAATAACGGAGATTGGAGACAAGAACATGATCAAGAACCGGATCAGCCAGACCGTACTCGCGACGGTCATCGCCGAACTGTGCGTCGCCGGCTATGCCGGCGCGCAGACGACGGCCGCACAGCCCGCGGGCGGCGAAGTGCAGCAGGTGGTCGTCAGCGGCATCCGCGCGTCACTCAGCTCGTCGCTGATGACGAAGCGGCTGCAGGACGGCGTCGTCGATGCCGTGTCGGCCGAGGATGCCGGCAAGTTCCCCGACACGAACATCGCCGAATCGCTGCAGCGCGTGACGGGCGTGCAGATCCAGCGCAACAACGGCGAGGGCCGCTACATCTCTGTGCGCGGCCTGGGCCCGGAATTCAACAACGTCCTGATCAACGGCCGCACGATGACGAGCGATACGGGCGGCCGCGAATTCTCGTTCGACGTGCTGTCGTCCGACCTGATCTCCAAGGCCATCGTGTACAAGACGTCGCAGGCGTTCCTGCCCGAAGGCGGCATCGGTTCGACGGTCGACATCCAGACGGCGCGCCCGCTGTCCGGCAAGGTTGGCAGCTCGACCGTCGTCAACGTGTCGGATTCGTGGGACTCGAATTCGCGCAAGAACACGCCGAACCTCAGCGCCCTGTACTCGTACGCGAACGCGGAAAAGAACTTCGGCGTGTCCGGCTCGCTGTCGTACACGGACCGTGCCTCGCGCCAGTACAAGGCCCTCAACGACGCCTGGAACCTGCTGGACGTGAAGACGATCAACGGCAACCTGAATTCCAAAGGGCTCACGGCGGCGGACGTCACGACGAAGAAGCTGCTCATGCCGCAAAGCTACGGCTTCCAGAACGAGGACGAAAGCCGCAAGCGCCTCGTCGCCAACACGACGGTGCAATACAATCCGTCGCGCGACTGGAAGATCACGGCCGACGCCCTGTATTCGCGCCTGAACCAGCGTAACAAGGTGATCGCCATCAGCGACTGGATGAATCCGACCCAGCTGAACGTGAAAACCGACGCGAACGGCCAGGTGACGGGTTTCGACCGTCCGGGCTCGAACTTCGTCGCCAACAACCCGGGCCTGGCCGCAGCGGGCATCCTGACCGAGGCGAACTCGAACGACATGATCGTCAAGGGCGGCGACCGCCTGTCGACCACGCTGGCCTACGGCCTGAATTCGAAGTGGAACCTGTCGCCGGACTGGAAACTGGAGGCCGACCTGTCGTCGTCGCGCACGGCGATCGGCTATCCCGACCTGTGGATCGTGGCCGGCATGGTGCCGAAGAACGGCGACGTGCTGACGTTCGGCTCGACGCCGACGGTGACCTTCGGCGACGGTATCGCAGATCCGTCGGCCGTGCGCGCGCACGCCGTCGGCAACACCATCGCCTCGAACCACGACGACCTGCACGAAGGGCGCCTGAACGCGTTCTGGAGCACGGACATGGGCTGGTTCAAGGGCCTGCAGATGGGTACCGCGTACTCGCAGCGCAAGGTCGAGCACATCCAGTGGAGCTCCGATTCGTGGAACGCGTTCTCCGGCTACCACGTGTCGCTGCCGTCGTCGCTGTTCACCGTGACGCCGCTGGGCAATCCGTTCGGCAGCGGCGGCGGCGTGCCGGCGAACTTCCTGAGCTTCGATCCGTACGACTACATGGCTTACCTGAACCAGCCGTCGCTGATCCCGCAATCGAACGACCCGGCCCATTACGCCGACAAGTCGGTCTTCCCGAACGGCCCGATGGCGATCGACTACACGAAGCCGTCGCTGTGGGCCGTGCGCGAGAAGGTGGCGAACGCGTTCGTCCAGTCGAGGTGGGAAGGCGAGGGCTGGTCCGGTGACCTGGGCCTGCGCTACATGCGCGTGAAGTCGCAGTCCTCGGGCACCAGCCGTATCCTGCTGTCGGCCGTGCAAAGCCCGAACGACACGACCTATATCCAGAACTGGGGCCCGATGCAGACGAATTCGGTCGACAACAGCTACAACGCGTGGCTGCCGTCCGCCAACCTGAAGTTCGACCTCACGTCCGACATGCTGCTGCGCTTCGGCGCGTCGAAGACGCTGACCCGTCCGACGCTGAACCAGATGGGCGTCAGCAATTCGTATGGCGGCCGTACCGGCTATGTCACGAGCGGCGGCGGCAACCCGTACCTGAAGCCGATGCGTTCGAATAACTTCGACGTCTCGTACGAATGGTACCTGTCGAAGACGAACTACGTCAGCGCCGCCCTGTTCACGAAGAAGGTGTCGGACTTCCTGGAGACGTCGCTGCAGGACACGAAGCTGCCCCAGTATCCGAACGAGATCGTGCACGACACCCGTGTCCGCAACGGCCAGAAGGGCACGATCAAGGGCGCGGAACTGGCCGGCCAGTTTGCGTTCGACAAGATCCACCCGCTGCTGGAAGGCTTCGGCGTGACGGCGAACTACACCTACGTGGATGCGGAAGCGAACCGCGATACGTCCGAGGGTCCCGTGGCCTGCGGTTATCCGGGCCTGTCGCGCCAGTCGTACAACGCGTCGCTGTTCTTCGAGAACAGCAAGTTCCAGGCACGGGCCAGCTATAACTGGCGCAATCACTTCTCCATCGATTGCGGCGGCGGCAGCACCTTGCCGCGCAACCGCGCGGCCTACGGCCAGACCGATGCGAGCCTGCGCTACAACCTGACCCAGCAACTGTCGCTGTACCTCGACGCCATCAACCTGACGAACGCCAAGGTGCACGAGTACGCCAACAACGACAGCCAGTTCCTCACGCTGGAAAACGACGGCCGCCGCATCAACGTTGGCCTGCGGATGCAGTTCTAAGCAGTAGGGGTCAGAGCCTGGCGCCGCACGGCGGCGACGCTCTGACCCCGAATGCCGATGCGCCGATTATTGGATCAGCTTGCGGTCGCGCAGCCACTCCTCGGCGCGCTTCGGCCACAGCGAGAAGTCGCCGTGACCGGCGCCCATGCCGGCGCCGTGGCCGCCGCGCTCGAACAGGTGCATCTCGGCCGGCACGTGGGCGCGGGTGAGGGCCTGGAAGAACAGGATGCTGTTCTCGACCGGCACGGCGCCGTCGTCCTGCGCGTGGACGAGGAACACGGGCGGCGTCTGCGCGGTAACGCGGGTCTCCACCGACATCGCCTTCACCTGTTCCGGCGCTGGATGGGCGCCGAGCAGGGCGTAGCGCGAGCCTTCGTGCGCGAACGGCGGCATCAGGGTGATCACCGGGTACACCAGCAGCGCGAAGTCGGGGCGCGCGCTGACGGCATCCAGCGCGGCGCCCGTGCGGCCCGCCGGGTCGTCGAACAGCGTGGCTGCGCTGGCGGCGAGGTGGCCGCCGGCCGAGCTGCCCATCACGCCGACATGGTCGGGCGCCACGCCGTAGTCGGCGGCATGCGCGCGCACGGTGCGCAGCGCGCGCAGCACGTCCTGCAGCGGCGCCGGGTGGCCGTAGTCCGCCAGCCGGTACTTCAGCACGAAGGCGGCGACGCCGAGGCTGGACAACCATTGCGCGTACTGCTTGCCTTCATGGTCGGCCGCCAGGAACTGGTAGCTGCCGCCCGGGCAGATGATGACCGCGGTCTTCGCGGCGTGGCCCGCGGCGGCGGGGTAATACGTCAGCGACGGCTGCGAGACGTTGCTGATGAAGGTCCCGTCGATCTTTTCCGGGCCGGGATTCGCTTTCGCGTTCGGCACGCCCTCCGGCCAGAGCGGAATCACGGCCGTCTGCGCCTGGGCGCCGACGGCGAGGAAAATCAGAGACAACAACAGTTTGCGCATGGAAAACCCCTTGAAATAAAAGGGATTGTCGTCACGGGCGCGCGCACGGCGCAATTATGAAAATGGCGGATGGCGGCAATGATTTCTGCCGATGCTGCGATTTCCTGTGCCGTTCCGGCTACCATCTCCTCTTTTTTTGCACGAGGAGCTGCACGTGGACCGTCTCGCCACCATCAGGAACAGGATCGCACTGCTGTGCGCCACCGCCGTCTGCTGCGGCAGCGCGCTCGCCGCCGAGCCATGGATGAATGCGAAGCTTCCGGCGGACGAGCGGGCCGCCCTCGTGCTGCGCGAGATGACGCAGGACGAAAAACTGAAGCTCGTCTTCGGTTACTTCGGTATGGACAACGATGGCAAGAAGATGAAGCGCCCGGCGCCGTCGCACGACCAGTCGGCGGGTTTCATCTACGGCGTGCCGCGCCTGGGCATCCCGCACCTGTGGGAAACGGACGCCGGCCTCGGCGTGGCCAGCCAGGCCGGCCCGAACGTGCGCCCGGCGACGGCGCTGCCGTCCGGCCTGAACACGGCGGCCACGTGGGACGTCGGCACCGCCTATGCGGGCGGCGCGATGATCGGCGCGGAAGCGCGCGCCTATGGCTTCAACGTGCTGCTGGCGGGCGGCGTCAACCTGATGCGCGATCCGCGCAACGGGCGCAATTTCGAGTACGGCGGCGAGGACCCGCTGCTGGCCGGCCGCATGGTCGGCGCGCAGATCCGCGGCATCCAGTCCAACCACGTCGTCTCTACGCTGAAACACTTCGCGCTGAACGACCAGGAGGCGGGCCGCACGACGCTGAACGTGCTGATCTCCGAGCAGGCCGCGGTGACGTCCGACCTGCTGGCGCTGCAGATCGCGAACGAGGAGGGCAATCCCGGCGCCGTGATGTGTGCCTATAACCGCGTCAACGGCGCCTACTCGTGCGAGAACCGCTGGCTGCTGACCGAGGTGCTGAAGGGCGACTGGGGCTTCAAGGGCTGGGTGATGTCGGACTGGGGCGCCGTCCACAGCACGGTGCCGGCGGCGAACGCCGGCCTGGACCAGCAGTCCGGCATGCCGTTCGATCTGGCCGACTACTTCGGCGCGCCGCTGAAGGAAGCCGTCGCGAACGGCTGGGTACCGCAGGCGCGCCTGGACGACATGGCGCGCCGCATCCTGCGCACGATGTTCGACCACGGCGTCGTCGACCACCCCGTGGCGCCGGCGCCCGAGGCGATCGACTTCAAGGCCCATGCGGCCGTGTCGGTCAAGGATGCGCAGGAAGGCATGGTCCTGCTGAAGAATGCCGCGCGCGCGCTGCCCCTGGCCCCGGCCGTGAAGCGGATCGCCGTCATCGGCGGCCACGCGGACAAGGGCGTGCTGGCGGGTGGCGGCTCGTCGCTCGTGTACCCGGCCGGCGGCAATGCGGTGCCGGGCATCGCGCCGACGTCCTGGCCCGGTCCCGTCATGTATTACCCGTCGGCGCCGCTGGAGGCGATCCGCCGGCGCGCGCCCGGCGCGACGGTCAAGTATGCCGACGGCGCCGACCGCGCCGCGGCGGCCGCGCTGGCGCGCGAGGCCGACGTCGTCGTCGTGTTCGCGACGCAGTGGACGGGCGAGGGCGTGGACGCGCCCGACCTGTCCCTGCCGGCCGGCCAGGACGACCTGATCGCGGCCGTGGCGGCGGCCAATCCGCGGACGGTGGTCGTGCTGGAGACGGGCGGTCCCGTCGTGATGCCGTGGCTGTCGAACGTGGCCGCGGTGCTGGAAGCGTGGTATCCCGGCACCAGCGGCGGCGAGGCCATCGCGGGCATCCTGTTCGGCGAGGCCAACCCGTCCGGCCACCTGCCGGCCACGTTCCCGGCATCGACGGCGCAACTGCCGCGTCCCGTGCTGGACGGTTATCTGGACGGGAACGAGCGCCGCTTCGACGTCGACTACCACGAAGGCGCGGCCGTCGGCTACAAATGGTTCGACCTGAAAGGCCTGAAGCCGCTGTTCCCGTTCGGGCACGGCCTGTCCTACACGGACTTCACGCTGTCCGGCCTGAAGGCCACCGTCAGCGACGGCATCGTGACCGCGTCGTTCACCGTCGCGAACACGGGCAAGCGGGCAGGCAAGGAAGTGGCGCAGATTTACGTGGCGCCCGTGGGCGCGCGCTGGGAGGCGCCGAAGCGCCTGGGCGGCTTCGCGAAGGTGGACGTGCGGCCCGGTGCCGCCGCGCAGGCGTCCGTGACCGTCGATCCGCGCCTGCTGGCCGTCTACGATGCGCCCACGAAGCGGTGGAACGTGGCGGCGGGCGACTACCGGGTCATCCTCGCGGCCAGCGCGGCGGACGACAAGGCGCAGGAGACGACGGTGCGCCTGGAAGCGGCGTCGTACGACGTCCACGGCAAGCCCCTGCGCACGCGCGCGGCGCCCTGACGGGTGAGCGTCGCCCCGTTGCGTAACTGCAACGCGGCGACGAAACCGCGATCCGGCGTGGGTGGGCTGTTATGATTCCAGCGACGTCCCCATGAGAGGTGACGGCCGGAGACAATCACCCACCATGCCATATGCAAGAGTTTTATAAGAAGGCGTTGTACGCGTTCATGCTGATCGTGCTCGCGGACGCGCTGCTGGCGATCGTGCTCGTCGACCGCAGCTATCTGTCGCAGCAGCTGCCGCTGGCGCAGGAGGCCGGCGATGCCGGCGCGCTCCGCTGGCGCGTCGGCGTCACGGCGAAGCAGTGGTACCCGCCGATGGTCCAGGTCGACGCCAAGGCACGCGACAAGCTGCGCTTCGACCTGAACCTGCCGGCGGCCGATCCGGATCCGAACGCGTCCGCGGACCTGCTGGCAAGCGACGGCAAGGGCCGGCCCCTGCAGGCCGACCTGTCGATGTACAACACCATCTCGTTCGTCGCGAAATGCGCGCCCGCCAATTCGCTGATGTTCATCGTCTCGAGCTTCGACGAGCACGTGTCGCAGCGCGGGAATTACCTGACTTATCCGCCCGCCACGACCTATTTCTCGTGCAACGAGGCGGGCGTGCCGGTCACGCTCGACCTGACGCGGCTGACGATACCCCCATGGTGGTTCGACACGGTGCATCGCGACCTGGCGCGCCAGGATTACCTGCTCGACCGCGTGGAACGCATGGTGTTCGGCGCGACGCCGCAGAGTCCGCGCGGCGTGCCGGCCCATGTCGAGATCAGCTGGATCACGCTGCGTGGCCGCGACTACCGCTACCTGGCCTGGCTGGCGGGCCTCGTGACGGCGGGCTGGGTCGCGTTCGGCGTGTGGTTCTTCCGCGGCCACGCGCGCGCGATGCTCGCGAGCGTGGACACGCAACTCAAGAAGGACCTGCCGCTCGTCGCCTACCGCCAGCTGACGCTGGAGCCTTACCGCGACAAGGAAAAGGCGGCGGTGCTGAAGGTGATCGCGACGAATTACACGAATCCGGAACTGGACCTCGAAGGCGTCGTCGCCGCCACGGGGACGAACCGCACCAAGGTCAACGACGTGCTGAAATCGGAACTCGGCATGACGTTCACCAGTTACCTGAACAAGCTGCGCCTGACCGAGGCGGCACGGCTGCTCACCGAGAAAAACGAGACGACCGTCGCGGAGATCGCGTACTCGGTCGGGTATGCCAACGTCTCGTATTTCAACAAGCTGTTCAAGGAGGAGTACGGGTGCACCCCGAAGGCCTTCCGCACGCTGGCGGACCAGCAGCCCCCGCCCGCCGATCCTGTGCAGGAAACCGCAGCGCCATGAGTCAAGTCGTTGCGCCAGCCATACACATCGCAATTTTCATGTGCCGCGCTGGTGATTTTCACAATTGTTCCACTGGTTGCTCCTGATCAAAATCGTTGCACCGCCATTAAGCGGTACATGCCGTCTTTCGGCATTCCGATAAGAGCGGCGCACAAAAACGCAGAGGAGAATACCAAGTGAAGCAGTTTCAAAGAACCGCCATCGCGACCGGAGCAGCGCAGTTCGTGCTGATGGCCAGCGGGGCCATGTTCGCGCATGGCGCGTACGCGGCCGACGCCGTGAAGAAGGACGAGGCGACCACCGTCGTCGTCGTGGGCCAGCGCGCCGCGCTGGAATCGGCCGCCGCCCGGAAGCGAACGGCGGACGAGATCATCGACTCCGTCGTCGCCGACGACATCGGCAAACTGCCGGACAAGTCGGTGACCGAAGTCCTGCAGCGCATGCCGGGCGTGACCATCGACCGCATCCTGGGCCGGGCCGATCCGCTGCAAGGCGTGGGCGAGGACAATCGCTTCGCCGCGGAAGGCAGCGGCGTGTCGATCCGCGGCCTCAGCTACGTGCGCTCGGAATTGAACGGACGCGACTCGTTCTCCGCGAACGGCGGCCGTGCACTGAGCTTCGAGGATGTGCCGCCCGAACTGCTGGCGGGCATCGACGTGTACAAGAACCCGTCCGCCGAGCGGATCGAAGGCGCCATCGGCGGCCTGGTCGACCTGCGTACCGCGATGCCGTTCGACTTCAAGGGGTTCAAGGGCGGGGTGACGGCGGAAGCCACGCGCTCGCAGCAGCGCGGCACCACCGCGCCGGCGTTTTCCGGCATGCTGTCGAACCGCTGGAACACCAGCCTGGGCCAGGTCGGTGCGTTGATCGACGTGTCGCGTTCGAAGGTCGCCACGCGCAGCAACGGCATGGGTGTCGGCCACTACTTCCCGCGCATCGACGCCGTGGTGGGCGACACGAGCGGCCAGGAGCGCTGGGTTCCCCCGGGCGTCAACTGGAACACGGGCGACTACGATCGCACCCGCGAGGGCGTCTATGGCGCGCTGCAGTGGAAAAAGGGCGACTGGGTCTCCGGCCTGACCTACTTCAGGACGAAATACAAGCTGGCGACGGCGGAGAACCAGCAGTTCATGCAGGTGAATCCGCGTAACGTCATGGTCTCCGACGCCACGTTCGACAGCCACGGCGCGCTGTTGACCGGCACGCTGACCGATCCCCAGGACAAGGGCCTGTTGATCGGCTCCAATGCGCGCAGCGTGGGCCGCGAATCCGCGACGACCGACATTGCATGGAACACGAAATGGAAGGCGTCGGAGCAGTTGTCCTTCGACCTGGATCTGCAGCACACCCGGTCGACCACGGAAGGCTGGGACAACCTGGTGGCGCTGAACGCCTACATGGCGAAGCAGGTCGTGGACCTCAGGGGAGACATCCCGCAGGTCACCTTCGACGCCTCGGACCGGGCTTTCCTGTCGGACGTCGCCAACTACAACTGGGACTCCACGCAGCAGCACCGGGACGTGGCCTTCGCCACGCAGAACGCGCTGAAACTGGACGGCAAGTACACGTTCGATCATCCGATTCTCCAGGACCTGCGTTTCGGCTTCCGCCAGACCGAGCGTAATTCGCTCACGCAGGCGAATACGCCCAACAGCCAATGGACCGGGCTCGGCGCCTCGTGGGCGGTCGGGCCCGCAACGTGGCAGCCGCTGAGCTCGATGATCTCCCTGGGCGATCCGCGCTTCAACAAATTCAACACCACGCAGCCGTTCCGTGGCTTCTTCAACGGCAAGACGTCGGTGCCGGCGCTCGTGGTGCCGACGCAGGGGTTGACCGGTAGCGGCTCGCCGCCGCCCGGCTTCTTCACGCTGCACGAATTCGTTCAGGCGGTCTGCAAACCCGACCACTTGAGCGACGATATCTGCAACTGGAAGCCCGCTCCGTTCGGCGACCCCATCGCCCGCAACAAGCAGGGCGAGCGCACGCAGTCCATCTATGGCCAGCTTCGTTTCGGCTTCGATAACCTGCGCTTCCCGGTGGACGGCAACGTGGGCGTGCGCGTCGTGCGCACGAAGGAAATGGCGGAAGGCTACACGCTGCTCGACGCGACCAAGCCGGAGGATGCCGCGTCCGGTGTGCCCATGTTCGCAGCGATGTCGAACAAGCAGAATTTCGACAACACCTATACGAATACCTTGCCGACGCTGAACCTGAGGATGAAGGCCAGCGACGAGCTGCAGTTCCGCTTCGCGGCGTCGCAAGGCATGTCGCGGCCCGATTTCTACAAGATGCAGGCCTATACGACGCTGAGCGTGTCGCCCAAGCGCGACCCGGATCCGACGGACCCGAACAAACAGATCCTCCGCACGATCGACTACACCGGCAGCGCCAACGGCAACACGCAGCTCAAACCGACCAGGTCGAACAATCTCGACCTGACGGCGGAATACTACTTCGGCAAGGGCAACTCGCTCACGCTGGCGCTGTTCAACAAGAAGCTCAAGGACATCGTCATCGACAGGACGACGCTTGTTCCGATCAAGGACGTGACCGGCCAGTCGCACGACTTCCTCCTCACTTCGCCGGTCAACGGGGCACGCGGTCGCGTCAGCGGTCTGGAGCTCGGTTACCAGCAGTATTTCGACATGCTGCCCGGCCTGTTGTCCGGCTTCGGGGTATCGGCCAACTACACCTACATCAACAGCAAACTCGACGTGGGCTTGCCGGGGAACCGTACATGGTGCACGCCGACCACGCCCGAGACGACGATCATCGGCGCGCTGGGCGGGTGCGACACCGACGGCCGCTACCTGAGCGGCGACCTGCCTGTGATGGGCCTGTCGAAGAACGCGTACAACCTGGCGCTGCTGTACGACAAGGGACCGGTGTCGGCGCGCCTGGCGTACAGCTGGCGCTCGGCCGCGATGACGGCGATTCACACGTGGGGTACGTACGACACCAGCGGCATCTCGATGAATCCGGACGACCCGAAATTCAACCAGGGCTATTCGGCGAACTACGTGCTGCCGGCGTGGGCCGGCGCCTACGGACAGCTTGACATGGGCATCCAGTTCAAGGCCACCGATAACCTGACCGTGAACTTCGACGCGTCGAACCTCACCGACGCGCTCTACAAGTCGTACAACCAGCAGGGCATCGGCATGAAACTATACGGCGTGAACTACACCGGACGTCGTTTCACGGTGTCGGCGCGCTACGCGTTCTAAGACGTCGTGAGGCGCTTGCCTCCTGCGGTTCGCAGTCGCGACCGCGGGAGGCGTCGCCGCAAGCCAGCCGCCTTCTTGGCGGCTTTTTTTTGCCGGCGGCCCGGTGCGGATGAGGTACACTTTCCGACCGTGCGCCGGAGGTATTTGCGTTTCTGTACTGGAGAACACCATGTCCGACAAGGCCATCCGTAAAATCGTCATCGTGGGCGGCGGCACCGCCGGCTGGATGACCGCCGCGCCGCTGGCGCTCAAGCTGGGCGCGTCGTGCGAGATCGTCCTCGTCGAGTCGCCGGAGATCGGCACCGTCGGCGTCGGCGAATCGACGCTGCCGACGATCCGCTACTTCAACCATGCGCTCGGTATCGACGGCACCGACTTCGTGCGGCGCACGAAGGCCACGTTCAAGCTGGGCATCGATTTTTGCGACTGGGGTCATCTCGGCAACCGGTTCTTCCACGGCTTCAGCGATTTCGGCCCGACGATCGAGAACCGCCCGGCTTTCATGTACTGGCTGCGCCTCGCGCGCGACAACCCGGACATGCCGTCGTACGAGGAATGGTCGATCTCGACGGCGATGGCCCACGAGAACAAGTTCGTGCCGCCGCATGGCGACCAGCCCGGCCCCACCAATGCGTATTCGTACGGCTTCCAGTTCGACGCGGGCCTGTATGCCCTGTACCTGCGCGAGTACGCGATGGCGCGGGGCGTGCAGCGCGTCGAGGGCACGGTCGGCCACGTCGAGCAGCACCCGGAGACGGGCTTCATCGCGGCGCTGCAACTGAAGGACGGCCGCCGCATCGACGGCGACCTGTTCGTCGACTGCACGGGGTTCCGCGGCCTGCTGATCGAGGGCGTGTACAAGTCGGGCTACGAGGACTGGAGCGCCATGCTGCCCTGTAACAGCGCCCAGGCCGTGCCCAGCGCGCTGGCCGACCAGCTCACGCCGTACACGCGCGCGACGGCGAAGCCGGCCGGGTGGCAGTGGCGCATCCCGCTGCAGCACCGCAACGGCAACGGCCACGTGTACTGCAACGCGTTCATGTCGGACGACGAGGCGGGACGCGTGCTGCTGGACGGCCTGGACACCGAGGCGCTGGATACGCCGCGCCAGCTGCGCTTCACGACAGGCCGGCGGCGCAAGTCGTGGGTCAAGAACTGCGTGGCGGTGGGCCTGTCGAGCGGCTTCCTGGAGCCGCTCGAATCGACCAGCATCAACATCATCGAACTGGCGGTCGGCTGGCTGATCCAGTATTTCCCGGACCGCGACTGCAACCAGGAACTGGCGGACGAATTCAACCGCCTCGTCGCGCAGCGCTACGAATTCGTGCGCGACTTCATCGTCCTGCACTACAAGCTGACGAACCGCACCGATTCCGAATTCTGGCGCTATTGCGCCGATATGCCGATCCCGGACACGCTGCAGCACCAGATCGACCTGTTCCGCAGCGCGGGCCGCATCACCATCTACGACCGCGAAGGCTTCCAGGCCGATTCGTACGCGGCTATCCTGCTGGGCCACGGCATCCGCCCCGAGCGGACCGACCCCCTGATCGACCGCATGGACCAGGCGCGCCTGCTGGATCACTTCCGCAAGGTGCACGCGACGATCCGGCAGGTGGTCGGCGCGATGCCGGGCCACGCCGCGCTCGTGGCGCAAATCACGGGCGAACCCATACGAAAATCGTAATGGCTTCTGGCAGATTTGATAATTGCGGGCGTCCGGGGCCACGGGCACCATCCCGTGGATAGTCGAAGAGCCGCCCCTCGAGCGGCCGTCACCCACCTTGGAAAGAAACCGATGAAACGACGTGAACTCCTGCAGCATATGGCGGCCGCCATCCCGGCGCTCGCCGTGTCCCCGTATGCCGGCGCCGCCGGCGCCCGCGTGCCGATGGCCACCGGTCCGTTCGAACCGACCTGGCCCTCGCTGTCGAAATACGAAACCCCGGACTGGTTCCGCAACGCGAAGTTCGGCATCTGGGCGCACTGGGGCCCGCAATGCGAGCCGGAACACGGCGACTGGTACGCGCGCGGCATGTACGAGGAGGGCAGCGACCACTATAAATACCACGTCGCGAAATACGGTCACCCGTCGAAGTTCGGCTTCAAGGACGTGATCCATCGGTGGAAGGCGCAGCGCTGGAATCCGGACGAACTCGTGGGCCTGTACAAGAAGGCGGGCGCCAGGTACTTCGTCGCACTGGCGAACCACCACGACAACTTCGACCTGTACAAGAGCCGCTACCAGCCGGAGTGGAATTCGACGAAGCTGGGCCCGGGCAAGGACCTGGTCGGCGGCTGGCGCGACGCGGCACGCAAGCACGGCCTGCGCTTCGGCGTGTCCGTGCACGCGGCCCACGCATGGAACTGGTACGAGACGGCGCAGGGCGCCGACAAGACTGGCCCGCTGGCCGGCGTGCCGTACGACGGCCGCCTGAAGAAGGCCGACGGCAAGGGCCAGTGGTGGAACGGGCTGGATCCGCAGGCGCTGTACGCGCAGAACCACCCGCTCAGCAAGGACGGCGGCAGCACCGACCAGCGCTGGGCATGGGGCGGCGGCGTGCTCCCGCCGGACAAGGCGTATGCGGACAAGCTGTACAACCGCACCGTCGACCTGCTCGACAACTACGACCCGGATCTCGTGTATTACGACGACACCGTGCTGCCCCTGTATCCGGTCAGCGACATCGGCATGCGCCTGGCCGCGCACATGTACAACCGCAGCGCCGCGAAGCACGGCAAGGTTCAAGCCGTCGTCAACGGCAAGATCCTCGACGAGGTGCAGCGCAAGTCGATGGTGTGGGACATCGAGCGCGGCCAGAGCCCGCGCATCGAACCGCTGCCGTGGCAGACCTGCACCTGCATCGGCAGCTGGCACTATGACCGCCGCATCTACGACAACAAGGCGTACAAGAGCGCACAGACGGTCGTGCACACGCTGATCGACATCGTCAGCAAGAACGGCAACCTGCTGCTGTCCGTGCCCGTGCGCGGCGACGGCACGATCGACGAGCAGGAACGCGCCATCGTCGAGGAAATCGGGCGCTGGATGGCCGTCAACGGCGAAGGCATCTACGATTCGCGTCCGTGGGCGCTGTACGGCGAAGGACCGGTGGCGGAGGCGGCCGCGGCGCCGATGTCCGGCCCCGGCTTCAACGAAGGCAAGGGCAAGCCGTTCTCCGGCGCCGACATCCGCTTCACGGCCGGCAAGGACGCCGTGTACGCGTTCGTGATGGGCTGGCCGGACAACGGCACCGTGACCATCAAGTCGATGCGCGCGGGCGGCGAGCACCTCAAGAAGGCCGTGTCCCGCGTCGAACTCGTGGGCGGCGGCGCGCTCGCGTTCCGCCAGACGGCCGAGGGCCTGCAGGTCACGCTGCCGCGCGAACGCGCCGCACTGCCATATGCCATCACGCTGAAAGTCGCCTGAACATGAAACACGTACACCTGATCCCGGCGCTCGTCGCCGTTGCCGCCGCCCTGCCGGCGCACGCCGCCGCGCCGTACACGGTCGTCTCGCCCGACCACCGCACCCGCATCGAACTCACCGCCGCCGACGGCAAGCTGGAGTACACGGTCATCCGCGACGGCGTCACGGTGATCGCACAATCGCCCCTCGGCCTGGGCACGACCGAGGGCGCGCTGGACGGCACCACCCTGCGCGTCACCGGCGTCGAGAACAAGACCGTCGACGAGACGTGGCGCCCGGTCGCCGGCAAGGCATCCAGCGTCGCGGACCGCTACAGCCAGGTCGAGCTGCAACTGGCCGGCAAGGACAAGCCGGTCAAGGTCAACCTCGTCGCCCGCGCCTACGACGACGGCGTCGCGTTCCGCTACGTGCTGCCGCGTCAGCAGGTGGCCGACCTGGGCATCAACGGCGAGGCCACGCGCTTCGACTTTCCGGCCGACTACCGCTGCTGGGGTTTCAATCCGGGCCGCTTCGACAGCTCGCACGAGGGCGAGTTCGATCCCGTGCCGGCATCGACGATCCGGCCGCACCACACGTTCGACGCACCGCTCGTGTGCAAGACGGGCAACAAGAAGACCACGTTCGCCATCGCCGAAGCGGACAAGCGCGGCTATGCCGGCGCGTATTATTCCGGCCGCGGCGACGGTGGCCTGGGCGTCGCGGTCGTGCTGGCGCCGCGTTACGACGGCGACGTGCAGGTGCAAGGCCCGGCCGTGCGCGCGACGCTGGCCGACGCGCCGCTCGCCACGCCGTGGCGCGTGGTGATGGTGGCCGACACGCCGGGCGGCCTGACGCAATCCAGCCTGATCGCGACGCTGGGCAGCCCGTCGACGATCGCGGACACCAGCTGGATCAAACCGGGCAAGGCATCGTGGGACTGGTGGAACGGCTGGGCCGTCGACATGCCGGGCGCGGGCGTCAACACCGCGACCTATAAAGCCTATACCGACTTCGCGGCCAGCCTGGGCCTCGACTACATCCTGATCGACGAAGGCTGGTACGAGGGCAGCTCCGAGAAGCCGCTGCCGTCCAATCCTTTGAAGCCCATCCCCGCGATGGACATGCAGGCCATCATCAAGTACGCGAAGCAGAAGAACATCGGCGTGTGGGTCTGGCTGCAGTGGAAGCAGCTCGACCGCCAGATGGACGACGCGTTCGCGCTGTACGAATCGTGGGGCATCAAGGGCGTCAAGGTCGACTTCATGGACCGCACCGACCAGGACATGGTGGACTTCTACCACAAGATCCTGTCGAAGGCCGCGAAGCACCACCTGATGGTGGACCTGCACGGCGCGTATCCGCCGGACGGCCTCACGCGCACCTATCCGAACTACATGACGCAGGAAGGCGTGATGGGCGCCGAGTACAACAAGTGGAGCGCGCGCGTCACGGCGACCCACAACGTGACCCTGCCGTTCACGCGCATGATCCTCGGTCCGATCGACTACACGCCGGGCGGCTTCCGCTCGATCGCGGCGAAGGACTTCATGGGCCAGCGCCGCAACGTCAAGCCGTTCGTGCAGACGACGCGCGGCCAGGCCGTCGCGATGTACGTCGTGTACGATTCGCCGTTCGGCATGGTGGCCGACAGCCCGGACGCCTACCGCAACGCGGACGGCACCTGGGCCGACGGCGCGACGTTCATCGGCGCCGTGCCGACCACGTGGGACGAGACGCGCGTGCTGGACGGCGACATCGGCCAGTACATCGTGACCGCCCGCCGCAAGGGCAACACGTGGTACATTGGCGCGATGACGAACGAATCTGCACGCACGGTCGACCTGCCGCTGGACTTCCTGGCGCCGGGCGCGAATTATTCGGCCGCGATCCTGGAAGACGGCAAGGACCGCAATCACCTGGCTGCGCGTAACGCACGCGTGACGGGCAAGAGCCGCCTCAAGCTCAAGCTGGCCGGTTCCGGCGGTGCCGTCGTCACGTTGACACAAGCGTCACAATGAGCCGCGCAACGATGCGGCGGCCGCTGCGGGCCGCGCTGGCGGCATCCGTGCTGTTGCTGTGCCGGGACGCCGCGTTCGCGGCGATCCGGGACGTGCGCGAGTCCGGCAGCGGCATCGAATACCGGGTAGACGACACCCGCGTGAAGGTCGATTTCGTCACCGACCGCATCGTGCACGTCACGGCGACGCGCAACGGAGACTGGTCGACATCCGCCCACCTCATGCGGGCGCCGGTCGCCGGCAGGCCGGGGGCGATCGCGGCCAGCGACGAGGGCGGGGCCCGCATCCTGCGTTCGGCGCAGGTGGGCGTCGCCGTGGACCGGACGACGGGCGCGCTCGCGTTCCGCAACGCGGCCGGCGCGGTACTGCTGCGCGAGGACGACGCGGCGCCCCGTGCGTTCGAGCGGGTGGCCGTGTTCAAGTCGACGCCCGATCCCGCCACGGTGTCCACCGTCAAGACGGTCGACGGGGACCGGCAGGTGGCCACCAAATACGTGCAATCGAAGGACCGCGACGCCTGGAAGGCGACGGCGGGGTTTCGCCTGGGCGACGACGAGGCGCTGTACGGCCTGGGTTTCGACGAGACGGCGGACCTGAACCTGCGCGGCAAGACGAAGCGCCTGTACCAGCACAACCTGCGCATCGCCATCCCGTTCGTCGTGTCGACGCGCGGCTACGGCGTGCTGTTCGACACGTACAGCGCCATGACGTTCGCGGACGGGAAGACGGGCATGTCCATGACGAGCGACGTGGTGGACGATCTCGATTACTACTTCATCCTCGGGCCGTCGATGGATGGCGCGGTGGAAGGCTACCGCGAGCTGACGGGCGCCGCGACGATGCTGCCGCGCTGGGCGTACGGCTACGTGCAGTCGAAGGAACGCTACAAGACGCAGGACGAAGTCGTCGAGACGGTGAAGGCATTCCGCCAGCGCCGCATCCCGCTCGACCTCATCGTGCAGGACTGGAATTACTGGGCGCCGGACCACTGGGGCAGCCCGGTGCCGGAAGCGGCGCGCTATCCCGATATCGCCGCGATGACGAAGGCCGTGCACGCCGAGAACGCGCACGTGATGATCTCGATCTGGCCGAATCCGAGCCCGCTCGATGGGCCCGGCAAGGAACTGAAGGAGGGCGGCTACCTGAGCGGCGGCACGCCGTACGTCGATTTCTTCCGGCCGGAAGCGGCCGACGTTTATTTCCGCAACGTGTGGCAATACCTGGGTCGGCACGGCATCGACGCTTGGTGGTGCGACTCGACCGAGCCGGAAGTCGCCGACTGGACGTGGGATGCGAAGCGTTCGGGGCGCGCGGACGACGTCAACGTCGACGGCCTGGCGCGCGTCATGGATCCGCAATACCTGAACGCCTACGCGCTCGTCGACGCCCAGCATTTCATGCGCAACTGGCGCAGGCAGGCGCCCGGCAAGCGCCTCGTGAACCTGACGCGGTCCGCCTATCCCGGCAGCCAGGCCGCGGGGGCCGTCGCATGGACCGGCGACATCTCGGCCACGTGGTCCGTGTTCGCGCAACAGGCCGCGGCGGTCCAGAGTTACAGCGCGTCGGGCAACCCGTACGTCACGTTCGACGTCGGTGGGTTCTTCGTCGCCCGCGGCCGGCCCTGGTTCATGGCCGGCGACTTCGACCAGGGCGCCGCCGACCTGGGCTACCGCGAGCTGTACACGCGCTGGCTGCAGCTCGGCGCGTTCCTCCCCATGTTCCGCAGCCACGGCACCGACACGCCGCGCGAGCCGTGGCACTTCGGCGCGTCGGGCACGCCGTTCCACGACGCCATCGTGGATGCCATCCGGCTGCGCTACCGCCTGCTGCCGGCGATTTATTCGCAGGCCGGCCTCGTGCACCTGCGCGGCGCATCGTTCATCCGCCCGGTGGCGTTCGCGTTCCCTCAAGACCAGCGCACGCACGACCTCAAGTCGCAGATGTTGTTCGGCGACGGCATCATGGTGAGCCCCGTGACGACGCCGATGTATTTCGCGCCCGGCTCCAGGCCGATCGACGGCGCGGCGCGCACCCGCGACGTGTATCTGCCGGCGGGCACGTGGTTCGATTTCTGGACCGGCGAGCGGCTGGCCGGCGGCCGTACGGTCGCGGCGGCCGCGCCGATCGACCGCATGCCGGTGCACGTCCGGGCGGGCAGCATCGTCCCGCTGGGGCCTGTCGTGCAATATGCGTCGGAACGGCTCGATGCGCCGATCGAATTGCGGATCTACCCGGGGGCCGACGGCGACTACACGTATTACGAGGACGCGGGCGAGGGGTGGGGCTATGAGCGCGGCGAATACGCGCTCACCGGCATGCACTGGGACGACGCGGCACGCAATCTGACGATCACGCAGCGCCGCGGCGGGTTCCCCGGCATGAAGGCGCGGCGCCGGTTCAAGGTCGTCATCGTCGGCCAGCAGGGCAAGGCGGCCGATCTCGTGTACGATGGCCGGGCCGTGACAATCCAACAATAATCCATTCAGGAACCGAGACATGAAGATTCAGTTTGCCGCCGCCCTGGCGGTCGCCCTGCTGTGCACCGCCGCCCAGGCGCAGGACACCGACGTCAACGCCAAGGTCAACGCAGAAACGGCGCGCGCCAACTTCGCGCGCACGATCGTCCTTGCAGCGGACGACGTGCGCGCGTTCGCGCCGCCGCCCGCCGGATTCGCGGATGCGCAGCCGGGCCGCGCGCAAGGGAAGGTGGAGACGTTCACGTACGCGTCCAGCGTCACCAACAAGCGCCGCACGGCGAACGTCTGGCTGCCGCCCGGTTACGACAAGTCGCACCGCTACCCGGTGCTGTACCTGTTGCACGGCATCGGCGGCAACCAGGACGAGTGGCGCGGCTATGTGCGCGCGCAGGACGTCCTCGACAACCTCACGGCCGCCGGCAAGATCGTGCCGATGATCGTCGTGATGCCGAACGGCCGTGCGCTGGCGGACGACCGCTCGCCGCCGGAGAACAAGGTGTTCACGCCGGAAAACGCGGCCGGCTTCGCGCGCTTCGAGCGCGACCTGCTGGATTCGCTGATTCCCGCCGTCGACGCCGCGTATCCGACCTTGAAGGACAGCGCGCACCGGGCGATCGGCGGCCTGTCGATGGGCGGCGGGCAGGCGCTGAATTTCGGCCTGGGGCATCCGGAAGCGTTCAACTGGGTGGCGGGCTTCTCGCCGGCGCCGAACACGGAAGCGCCCGCGAAGCTGGCGGGCGAGGCGGCACAGGCGAAGGGCAAGCTGAAACTGGTGTATCTGTCGTGCGGCAACCGCGATGGCCTGATCAACGTCGCGCAGGGCGTGCACCGCCAGCTGCGCGAGCAGGGCGTCGCCCACGTGTGGAACGTGGACGGGTATGGGCATGACCGGGACAGCTGGGCGGAAAACCTGTATCACTACGCCCAGCTGCTCTTCCGTTAAGGAGCGTCGTAGAACCTGCTGCGCGTTGCACTGTTGCCCTGCGATGCTCGCTGTACTACTCGTACAGCTGCGCTTCTCGGACAACATTGCTGCCGCTCGCGACGGTTTTCCGAGTCTCCTTTTCAGTTCTCTTCGACGATCGCGAGATCCCACGGCGCCAGCGTGACGGTCTCGTCGCCTTTGACGGCGCGGGACGTCAGCAGGTCCGTGCCGGTCTTGTGGCGGTACGTGAACGTCGCGGGATTGCCCGAGTAGTTGAAGTAATACCGGATCGTCTTGCCGAACCGGTTCACGCCCGTGCGCGCCTGGATGTGCGACGGCAGTTGCTGGTCCGGTCCGATCAGGCCTTTCTCCTGCAGCACGGATTGCAGCACGGCCTTCTGCAGCTTGTCCGACAAATACGTGCCCTCGTAGACGGCCTTGCCCGCGCCGAACTGGTTCGCGGTGATGGCCGGCCAGCGCCCGAAGAACGGGTGGTCGTACCAGGCGAGCGCCTTCGCCGTATCCAGCTGCAGGAATTCGGCCCAGTGGCGCACCTTGTTGTCGTCGCCGGCCTGGAACGGGTCGCCCTTCAGCGCGAGCGGCTGCGCGAGGTTCGAGAATTCCTGGTAGTGGAAGCCGAGCACCTGGCGCAGCGGGCCCGGGGCCATCGTCCAGCGCACCGCGGCGTTCTCGTTCGCGAAGCCGCTCTTGAAGCCCATCACGACGTGGCCGCCCTTGCGTACGAACTCGGCGATCCGCTGCAGCAGCGCGTCGTCCGCGATGTACAGCGACGGCACCACCAGGACCTTGTACGCGGACAGGTCGGCCGTGTCCGGGAACACGAAGTCGGTGCCGACGTTCAGGTCGTACAGCGCGCGGTGGATCTGGCGCACTTCCGAGCCGTAGTCGGCGTGGCTAGCAGCCGAGCCCCATTGCGACTGCTTCGCGAACGGCATGTCGTTGATCGCATTGAGCGAATCGCGGCTCCACAGGATCGCGACGTCGTTGCGGATGCGCAGGTCGACGAGGCGCTGGCCGATCTTCTGCAGTTCCTTGCCGGTGCGGCTCATTTCCGCGTAGGCGCGGTTCGGCTCCAGGTCGTGCGAGAGGACGCCTTTCCAGTACGTCTCCTGGTTCGCGTGGATCGACGCCCAGTGCCAGTATTCGACCATGTTGGCGCCGTTGGACAGATGCGTGTAGACGTCCTGGCGGAACTGGCCGTCGTACGGCGGGTACTGGAACGAGGAGCTCCAGTCGGTCGTCTGCGCGTTCGTTTCCGTGACGAGGAAGTTGCCGCGCTTGAGCGAGCGCGTGAAGTCGCCGTCGAGCTTCTGGGCGGCGCCGTTGTACTGGTCCTGCGTGCCCCAGTGGTAGATGTTCACGCCGGCGACGTCGAGCTTCTGCGCGACGGCGCTTTCATTGACGTCGCCGTGCAGCGCGCCGGCGAAATCGTGCGTGACGAACTGGCGCGGGCCCGCGCATTCGCGCACGAGCTGCGCCTGCCAGTGCAGGAAGTCCGTCACGCGCATCTGGCTCCAGCGCGACCATTCCAGCTTGTAGCCCGTGCTCTGGGCGCCGTCCGGCCGGGGCAGGTCGGTCCACGAATGCAGGTCCTGGCCCCAGTAGTTCAGGAACCAGGCGCGGCTGAGGTTTTCCGGCGTGCCGAATTTCTTTTCCAGGTAGTGCTGGAAGCGGATGAAGACGTCGTCGTTGGCGGCGCCGTAGCTGCCCGTCTCGTTGTCGACCTGCCAGCCGATGACGTTCGGGTTGTCCTTGTAGTGCGCGGCGATGCGGCGGATCAGGCGCTCCGCGTAGAAGCGGTAGGCGGGGGCGTCCGTGTTCATGTTCTGGCGCATGCCGTACGTGTTCTTCGCGCCGTTGAACTTGGTCGCCAGGATTTCCGGATGCTGGCGCGCCATCCACGCGGGGATCGAATAGGTGGGCGTGCCCATGATGACCTTGATGCCGGCCTTGCCCATCGCGTCGACGACGCGGTCCATCCACGCCGTCTCGAAGCGGCCGTCCTCCGGCTCCCACAGGCTCCATGTCGATTCGCCCAGGCGCACGACGTTGAAGCCGGCCGCCTTGATCATCTGGACGTCCTTGTCCAGCCGCTCGTAGGGCATGTATTCGTGATAGTACGCCGCGCCGTACAGGACGGTCGGGAGGTCCGGCTGGGCCGCCGCCGCGGGGGCGCACGCGCCGCCTGCGAGTGCGCACGCCAGCGCGAGTGGGAGGAGTCTCCGAGGGAACATTCGTAGCCTTTCTTATGGATACAGGTCTGGATAGTCATGCATTCTGACGTGTCGGGGCAGGGTCGGGCAATTACGAAATTCGCTTCCTGCCATACGATTTGTCACAGGTGTCGAGGCTGGGCAATTTCGTATGGGGTGCTGGCATTTTTCACAATTGCGGCGGCGCGTCATGGCTTCCACAATAGCTGGGTAGTCTCCTACCGCCTGGCATGGTAGGTTTTATGGGGCGGCTCTGGGCCGCCCCTTTTTTTGCCTTCGTATTGACCGGGCTGTTATGATCGGAGCGATCGAAGATCACTCAACGGCCGTACGACCATGCAAGAGTTTTACAAGAAGTCGCTGCTCTTTCTGATCGCGCTGCTGGTCGTGGATGCGCTGCTCGCGGCCTTGTTCATTTTCCTGAGCCAGCCGACCTATACGCTGTCGCCGGCGCTCCGGGACGGCATCCGCTGGGACCCCGTCGCCGTGTCCGACAAGGAGTTGGGCGGCACGTCGGCAGTCAGTCTGCGCAGTGCGGGACCCGGCGCGGTATCCTTCGACTACCGCCTGACGCACGACGGCAAGTTTCCGTTTGCCGGCACCCGGTTCATGGCCAAGGACGCGAAGGGCAACCTGGCCACGGTCGACCTGCGGGGATACGAGACCATCACGTTCACCGCGCGCTGCTCGCCCGCCTATCCGATGTTGCTGGGCATGACCGTGTTCGACGACAAGGTCTCGGTCCCGGGCCAGTACATCACCTACCGGTCGCCCGGTACGTTCTTTCCTTGTAACGAGCAGGGGGTGCCCGTGTCCATCGACATCCGGCGGCTGACCGTCCCCGACTGGTGGCTGTCGATGATGAAGCTGCCGCTGGCGTCCAAGGATTACCAGCTCGACAAGGTGGCGCAGTTTTCCTTCGGTTCGAGTTCGCGAACGCCATTCGACCGCGATGCGCACGTCGACATCAGCAATATCAAATTGCACAGGCAGGATTACCGGTATATCGTCGCGCTCGCCGTGATTCTCGGGACGGGCTGGATTATGTTCGGCATCTGGTTTTTCCGGACCCATACGCGCACCCTGGCGGCCAGCCTGAGTTCCAGATTGAAAAAGGATTTACCGCTGGTCGCTTATCGCCAATTAACCCTGCAACCCTATCGGGACGAGGAAATGGCGACGGTCCTTAAATTCATTGCGACGAATTACACGAATCCCGAACTGGACCTGGAAAGCGTGGTGGCCGGCACCGGTGCCAACCGGAATAAAGTGAATGACCTGCTGAAAACGGAACTCGGCATGACATTCACCGGTTATGTGAATAAATTGCGGCTGACCGAAGCGGCGCGCCTGCTCACGGAAAAAAGCACCGCGACCGTGGCGGAAATCGCTTATTCGGTCGGCTATGCCAACGTGTCGTATTTCAACCGTTTGTTCAAGGAAGAGTACGGTTGCACGCCGAAGGCATTCAGGACGCTGGCACCCGACCAGCCGTCCATCGACGCCGAGCCGCGTCCAAAAAAGGTGGGAAACGGCTGATCCAGCCTTCCACTCCCTGCAGAACTGATCGTACTTTTTGCACGGTGAAAGAAATCCACTTGCTGACGTTATAGGCGCCCCGGGGTGGGGTCCTATTCTTGAGCTGAAGGGGCGCCGCCACCGGCACCCCGGCCAAGCTACGAGGAACCATCCCATGACTGCGCATGTCCCGTGCCCAACCCATTCCAGCCGCGCGCTCGCAACGAGCGCATTGTCCCGGCGCCTGGAACACATCATCCATTGTTTGACCCGATGCGCCGGGCATGGTCCTGCCTGATCTCCTTGTTGCTGCGTTATCTGTTTACCGAGCTGTTTACTAAACATGCCATACCGGGCCCGTTCGGCCCGGAAACAAAATAAAAATAGTTTCACAGGGAGACGACAACAGTGAAAACGACGAAAGCCTATCGGATAGCGCTGCTATTCAACGGAAACAAAACCTTCGATCGCGAAGTGATTGCCGGAATTGCCGGCCATTTGGGCGGTACGCGCGTGGCCTGGGATTTATTTCTGGAAGAAGATTTCCGCCTGCGCCTGAATGGAATGGATCGCTGGCAGGGCGATGGCGTCATCGCCGATTTCGACGACCCGGCCGTCGTCCGGGCATTATCCGGCTGCACGGTGCCGGTGGTCGGCGTCGGCGGTTCCTATGGGAACGAGGACGCGTATCCGCCCGGCGTGCCCTATGTCGCGACCGATAATTTCAAGCTGGTCAAGCTGGCGCGCGACCACCTGATCGACGTCGGCCTGCAGCGCTTTGCCATGTTCAGCCTGCCCGAGACGCAGGAAAGCCGCTGGGCGCAGGAGCGCGAGTGCGCGTTCCGCACCCTGATGGCCGACGACCGGATGGAAGCGGAGATCTTCCGCGGCTGCGAGACCAGCGCGGCGTCGTGGGACGCGGCGGTGCAGGGCCAGATCGACTGGCTGCGCAGCCTGCCCAAGCCGGTGGGCGTCATCGCGGTCACGGACGCGCGCGCGCGCCAGCTGCTGCAGGCCTGCGCGATCGCCGGCATCTCGGTGCCGGAGCAGGTGGCGCTGATCGGTATCGACAACGACCCCCTCGTGCGCATGCTGACCCGCATCCCGCTCAGTTCCGTGATCCAGGGCGCGCACGAGATGGGCCGCACGGCGGCGCACCTGCTGGAGCAGATGCTGCACGGCGTGCGCCTGTCGAACACGCGCATCCTCGTGCCGCCGGCCGGCATCAACGTCCTCGCGTCGAGCCGCTACCAGGCCGTCAAGCATCCGCACGTGATGCGGGCCTGCCACTATATCCGCCAGTACGCGTGCCAGGGCATCAAGACGCACCAGGTGGCGGAGTACGTCGGCGTGTCGCGCTCCTCGCTGGAAGTCTATTTCCGCCAGGAGCTGGGTTGCAGCGTGCACGACATGATCCTCAAGTCGAAGCTGGAAGCGGCCAAGGCTGGGCTGGAAAGCGGCGAACGCAGCATCGCGGACGTGGCGCTGGGCTGCGGGTTCACGTCTACGCAGTACATGCACCTCGTGTTCAAGCGCGAACTCGGCTGCACGCCGCGCGCGTGGCGCGACCGGGCACTGGGGGAACGCACCGCGGCGTAGCATCGGCGAGAATCGTTCGGCCCGTTGGTGAATTTCGCAATTGAAACACCGTGCGCGGGCCGGGAGAATGGCTTCATATCGGAAATCGGGAAGCCAGACTGCAATGACGATCCACCTCATACCGGGCGCCCCGGCCGTAGCGGCCGGCGAACGCTCGTTCATGCTCGAGAACGCGGCCGGCATGACCGTGACGATCGCCGAACGGGGCGCGCAATTGCGTGCCTGGGTCGCGCCGGACCGTTACGGCCGCATGGCCGATGTCGTGCAGCCGGACGTCGAGGGCATCCCGTCCGGCGGCCGCGCCGCGCGCTGGGAGGGGCGGCAGGCGAACGGCGTCGTGTCGCTGGCGCTCATCGCGGGCGGCGACGGGGCGGGGATGCTCGTGCATTACCGCCTGGACGACGAGGGCGCCCTGTCGATCGAGTACCAGGCCGTGGCCGGCGTGCCGATCCCGCTCGCGTCGCTGGCGCATCCTTCCTTCAATCTCTCCGGCAGCCTGGCCGACGTGGGCGACCACATGGTGCAGATCGACGCCGACTATTTCGAGGAAACGGGGTCCGCCGGCACGCCCGCCGGCGTGGCCGCAGTGGGCGGGACGGCCTTCGACTTCCGCCAGGCCGCCGCCATCGGCCCGCGCCTGCACTGGACCGACACCCAGCTGCAGCGGGCCGGCGGCTTCGATCACTGCTTCTGCGTCCGCAACCACTTCGCCGGCGGCCAGGGGCAGCTGCGCGAAGTGGCCCGCGTGTTCGACCCGGCCTCCGGGCGCCGCCTGCAGCTCCACACGACCGAGGCGGCCGTGCGGTTCAGCAGCGGCGCAGGCGTCGCCGGCCAGCCGCGCCTGGACGCGTTCCGCGTCGAAGCCCAGGCGCGGCCCGGCCTCATGAGCGCAGCGTGGCCGCGCGTGATGCTGCATCCGGGGCAGGTGTACCGGCAGACGACGGTCTACCGGTTGTCGTTGCAGGCATGATGTTGCGTAGGGCGGGCACCCCGGGCCGGCGCGAACGTCACGGCAGCGTGATCGTGAGATTCGCCGCCCGCGGCGCCATCTTGACGACGTCGCTGTACGCATTCATGCGCGCCTCGCTCGTGTGCCCGAGCGACGTGCGCAGTCCCACGTAGCCCAGCACGCAGATCAGGCCGAACACCGAGTACAGCACCCACAGCGGCAGGTCGCTGCGCAGCTTGTGGCGGATCTGGTCGGGACGTTCCGCGTGCGGCGCGAAGCCGCCGCGCTTTCCCTTCATGTGCGCGATCTCGTCGCCCAGGCGCGACGTCAGGTAGTTCAGCTTTTCCGTCCCCTCCAGGATGTAGCGGCCCTGGAAGCCGAGCAGGAGGCACATGTGGAAGACTTCGAGCGCTTCCACGTGGGCGCTGCCGCGCGCGCGCAGCTGTTCCAGGCGCTCGAAGAAGTGTTCGCCCGCGAGCTGGTCGCCGAACAGCTGCAGCTGCAGCGGGCGGCGTTCCCACGCGTCGCGGATCGTGAAGTGCGAGCGCAGGATGATCTCGTCGACCGCGGCGCAGAACGCGTATTTCGCGGCGTCGACGTCGTCCGGCGACGCGTTGTGCTTGCGCGCGTTGCGGCCGAAGTCGTCGAGGAATTGCGTCATCTTGCGCGCGAACGCGGCGTCGTCCTGCGGGCCGTTGCCGTTCTTGAGCATGAACAGGGCGTAGAAGCCGTCGTACATCAGGTCCAGCAGCGTCTGCGGCGCCGCCGGCGCGGTCGCCGGGGTGCCGGCGGCCATGAGGGAAGGTGCGGTTGCGGTGGTCATGGAAGGTCTCTCGGGTTCAGGAGGTCACGGCGACGAGGTCGGGCTTCACGTCCGCCATGCTGCCGGGGACGTAGATCGAGATCGACTGCGCCTGCAGCATGCGCTCGTACATCTGGCCTTTCGCCTCGATGGCGAAGTAGACGGCGTCCGGCCGCACCGGCACGGCGGCCGGCACCTGCGGCGCGTGCACGAGCCGCACGCCGGGCATCGCGGACAGCACGAATTTTTCCACGTCGTCCGGCGCGCCGATCTTCAGCCGCAGCGGCACCACGTCCACCAGTTCGCTGGCCGGCAGGTCGCCGGACACGGCCAGGTAGAACGTGGTCTTGTCGTCGATTTTTTCCGAGTCCAGCATGCCGTGCCAGTACGACGGTTTCACTTCGCGCAGCGCGATGGCGAAGTAGCGCGACGAGATCACGGTGTCGAGCAGTTCGCGGATGATCTGGTGCAGCGTCGCGAACGCGGGGCCGGGGTCGGCGTGCTGGTACGGCGGCAGGTCGGCCAGGGTCCAGCTCTTCGAGAACGTCATCAGGCTGCCCGCCAGCGACAGCAGTTGTTCGTACAGCCGCTCCGGATGCAGCGCCGGATTGTGGAAGTAGTGCGACAGGCTCGCGCACGCCGTGCTGGCCGTGTGCAGCAGCCAGAACGACGACATGTCGCCCGAGCGGAACTCGATCACGTGCCGGCTCGGTTCGCGGTGGTGGCCGTACAGTGCACTGACCTTCGCCTGCAGCGCATCCACCAGCCGGCGCAGCTGCAGGAACAGCAGAGGCGCGCTCCTGATCGTCAGGCTGGGCGGCACGAACGAGCCATCGGGCTCGAACCCGCCGGTGGCCGCGCGGCGCAGGCGCAGCACGGGCACGTGCACGTAGGCGTCCAGCGGCTCGCCGTCCGACACGAGGCGCACCGTCTTGCGCAGATACGTCAGCTGCGCGCTCGCGGCCTGCGTGTACAGGTCCGGCGTGTCGCGGTCCAGCTGCGCGAAGCGTGCGGTGTGCGCGCCGTCGCCGTCGGTCCGGTGGCCGCTGAAGTTCGCGCCGTACGGCTTGAAGCTGGGCAGGGCGGCGTGCCACGTCACGGTCTGCACGGATTGCGGCAGCTGGCTCAGGTCGACGGCGTCCGGCAGGTCGTCGCCGCCCGGCGCGGAATACAGCTCGCCGTCGGGAAAACGCACCGACAGTTCGAGCAGGCGCAGCGCGTCGTTAGCCAGCGCGTCGCGGTCGACCTGGACCGCGACGACGCCCCAGGCATACGGATGCAGCAGGCCCGCCGTGCGGTGCAGCCGATCCTCATGGTACTGGTCCTGTTGCTGGAAATGCTGGGGGCGGAGGAACAATCCTTCGCCCCATAAGATTTTGCCGCTCATGCGTTGGTTATCCCCTGGCGCTGCTGAAAATGAAAATGGCAGAACAGTAACATTTCTTACGGAAACGTAGCGCACGATTATGACACAAATTTTCTTTGTGATAATTCGTGATATTTCTTTGGCATAACGTGAGATGCCGTCAGGTTACAAGGAAAATCATTGGGAAATAGTGGAAATTGGTGAGCATTTCACTCGTCAGAGACCCGCGTACGATTGTAAATAAAATTGAGGTTGATCAATAAAACAATTCTGATACTATAAAAAAAGTTTTACAAAGTTAATACCAAGGCATCACTTAGTTCACCCTTTGCGAGGACCCGCATGACCCCTGCATTTCCCGTTGGCCGCTTGAGCCGTTTCGTTGGCGCCGCCGCCTGCGCCATCCTTCTTTCCGCTTGCGCGACGACGAAGCCGGAGCTGGCCGAGAAGCCGCCCGCGCCCACGATGGACGAGCTGCTCGCCAAGGCCACCGAGGCCAGCACGGCCGGCCGCAAGGAAGACGCGGTCACGCTGTGGAGGGAAGCGGCCGCCGCCTACCCGGCCGACAAGGCGCCGTGGTCCAGCATCGCCCAGACCCGCTACGACGCCGGCCAGTACGGCGAAGCGATCGTCAGTGCCCAGGAAGTGCTGGTGCGCGATCCGAACGACCGCCTGGCCAACAGCATCATCGCCATCAGCGGCCTGCGCCTGTCGACGCGTGCCCTGGCCGACCTGAGCCGCCAGAACAACCTGTCCGGCTCGATCAAGACCGAGTCGCAGGACCTGGCCAAGCTGCTGCGCGAGAGCCTGGGCGAGCAGATCCTCGTGCCGGCGCCGGTGCCGGCCACGCCGCCGGCAAAAGCCGTCGCGAAGGGCCGCGCCAGGTCGAGGGCGAAACAGGCGGTCGCCGCCGGCGCGTCCGGCGCCGATCCGTTCGGCGCACTGAAATAACGTCCGAAACAACCACAGGGGAATCCCATGTCCAGAAATTCCAGCGTGCAGAAAAAACTGCAGAAAATCCGCCCGCCGCGCGTGCAAATGACGTACGACGTCGAGATCGGCGATGCGATCGAGAACAAGGAGCTGCCGCTGGTCGTCGGCGTCGTCGGCGATTTCGGCGGCAACTCCGAAGTCCCGCAAAAGCGCCTGAAGGAGCGCAGCTTCGTCGGCATCGACCGCGACAACTTCGACGAAGTCATGAAGGGCGTCGAACCCCGCGCCACCTACCGCGTGAACAACGAACTCACGGGCGAGGGCGGCCAGTTCGCCGTCGACCTCACGTTCCGCTCGATGGACGACTTCCGTCCCGAGTCGGTCGTGAACCAGGTCGAGCCGCTGAAGAAGCTGCTCGAGGCCCGCACGAAGCTGGCCGACCTGCGCAACAAGCTGGCCGGCAACGACAAGCTCGAAGACCTGCTCAACGACGTGTTGAACAGCACCGAAACCCTGGCCAAGCTGGGCCAGCCGACGACGAAAGAGTGATCATGTCCGCACTCCAGAACGCGGCCCTCGCGGCCGACACTTCCCTCGCACCCGAGGCCGACCTGCTCGACCAGATCGTCGAGCAGAGCAAGGTGGCGAAATCCAGCGCCGAGCATGCGCGCGCCCGCGACCTGATCGCGGAACTGGTCAACCAGGTCATGGACGGCACGGTCGTCGTGTCCGACAACCTGGCCGCCACCATCGACGCCCGCGTGGCGGAGCTGGACCGCCTGATCTCCGCGCAGCTGTCGGCCGTGATGCACGCGCCGGAATTCCAGAAGCTGGAGTCCAGCTGGACGGGCCTGAACTACCTCGTCACCAACACGGCGACGGGTCCGAACCTGAAGGTCAAGATGCTCAACGCGACCAAGCGCGAGCTGGTGAAGGACTTCCAGAGCGCCATCGAGTTCGACCAGAGCACCATGTTCCGCAAGGTCTACGAAGAAGAATTCGGCACCTTCGGCGGCGCGCCGTTCGGGGCGCTGCTGGGCGACTTCGAGATCACGCGCCAGCCGGAAGACATGTACTTCATCGAGCAGATGTCGCACGTGGCGGCCGCCGCGCACGCGCCGTTCATCTCGGCCGCGTCGCCCGAGCTGTTCGGCCTCGAAAGCTATTCCGACCTCGGCAAGCCGCGCGACCTGTCGAAGATCTTCGACACCGTCGAATACGCGAAGTGGAAGGCGTTCCGCGAATCGGAAGACGCACGCTACGTGGGTCTCACCTTGCCGCGCTTCCTCGGCCGCCTGCCGTACAACCCGGCCGACGGCGCCACCACGGAAGGCTTCAACTACGTCGAGGACGTGGACGGCACCGACCACCACAAATACCTGTGGTGCAACGCGGCCTACGCGTTCGGCACCAAGCTGACGGGCGCGTTCGAGGACTACGGCTGGTGCGCGGCGATCCGCGGCGTGGAAGGCGGCGGCCTCGTGGAAAACCTGCCGACGCACACGTTCAAGACGGACGAAGGCGAGATCGCGCTGAAATGCCCGACCGAGATCGCCATCACCGACCGCCGCGAAAAAGAGCTGTCGGACCTCGGCTTCATCTCGCTCGTGCACTGCAAGAACACGGACTACGCGGCCTTCTTCGGCGCGCAGTCGGCGCAGAAGGCGCGCAAGTACGCGAGCGACGCCGCCAACGCGAACGCCGTGCTGTCGGCCCAGCTGCAATACATCTTCGCCGTCTCGCGCATCGCCCACTACATGAAGGCCATGATGCGCGACAAGATCGGCAGCTTCGCCGCCGCGGCTAACGTCGAGGACTTCCTGAACCGCTGGCTCACGCAGTACGTCCTGCTGGACGACAACGCGAGCCAGGAGCAGAAGGCGCAGTTCCCGCTGCGCGAAGCGAGCGTGCAGGTGCAGGAAGTGCCGGGCCGTCCGGGTGTCTACCGTGCCGTCTCGTTCCTGCGTCCGCACTTCCAGCTCGACGAACTGTCCGTGTCGCTGCGCCTCGTCGCGGAACTGCCGGCATCGGCCACCTGATCAACTTTGTAGTCCCCCCGTATCAACTGAACTGAAAGGAAAAACACAACATGGCAATCGACGTCTACCTGCAAATCGACGGCATCAAAGGCGAGTCCGCCGACACTGCACACAAGGACTGGATCGAAGTCAAGAGCGTCCAGTGGGAAGTCCTGCAACCGAAATCGGCCACCGCGTCGACCGGCGGCGGCCACACCGCCGAGCGCACCGAGCACAAGGACATCGTCGTCTCGAAGCTGGCCGACCTGGCCACCCCGATCCTGCTGCAGACCTGCTCGTCGGGCAAGACCATCCCGAAAGCGAAGTTCGAGTTCCTGCGCGCCGACGGCCAGGGCGAGCGCGTCAAGTACTTCGAGATCGAACTGGAGAACGTCCTGATCTCCAGCGTGTCGCCGTCCGTCGAGCAGGGCAACATCCTGACCGAAGACGTGTCGATCAAGTACTCCAAGGTGAAATGGAAGTACACCCAGCAGAAGGTCAACGGCGGCACGGGCGGTAACACGTCGGGCGGCTGGGACCTGTCGGCCAACAAGATCGCGGCCTGATAGCGCGCCGGCACGATGTCCGCCAAAGGATTCATGCCGGGCCTGTTCGATCGCCTGATCGACCGTCCTGGCCAGGCCCAGACGGGCACCGTGCCGCGCGTCTCGCTCGAGGAAATGAAGGATTCGGTGGCGCGCGACCTGGAGGCGCTGCTGAATACCCGCGCCGTGATGCCGGAAGATGCATTCCGGCGCTTTCCCGAATGCGCGCGTTCCATCGTCGCGTACGGCCTGCACGATTTCGCGGGCCTGTCGCTGTCGAGCACCGACGACCGCGCCTTCATCTGCCGCAGCCTGGAAGCGGCGATCGCGCGCCACGAACCGCGCCTGCGCAACGTGCAGGCCAGGCTCGAACTGCGCGACGATGCCGTCAACCGCCTGAATTTTTCGATCACCGCGCTGATGGTCGTGAGCGCGGCGCACGAGCCGGTCAACTTCGACGCCGTGCTGCAGCCCTCCAGCCAGCATTACACCATCAGCAAGGCCCGCCGTGCGGCGGCGCCGGGAGCCTGAGTTGGACCAGTTATTACCGTATTACGAGCAGGAGCTCGGTTTCCTGCGCCGCCATTCGCGCGAATTCTCCGAGCGCTACCCCAGGATCGCCGGCAAGCTGCTCATCGGCGGCGAAGTGTGCGAAGACCCGCACATCGAACGCATGATCGAATCGTTCGCGCTGCTGAATTCCCGCATCGCCAAGCGCCTCGACGACGACTACCCCGAATTCACCGAAGCGCTGCTCGACGTCCTGTACCCGCACTACCTGCGCCCGTTCCCGTCCTGCTCGATCGCGCGCATGGATTTCGGCGGCGCCGCCGCGCAGCCCGGCGCCGCCGGCGAGATCCCGCGCGGCACGCAGCTCGCGACGCGCCCCGTGCGCGGCGCGCCGTGCACGTTCCGCACCGCCTACCCCGTGACGGTGGCGCCGCTGGACCTGGCGCGCGCCCGCTTCGACGCCATCCTCGACGCGCCCGACGCCGTGCGCCCGCCGCCGCAGGCGACGTCGAAGCTGTCGATCACCTTGGGCGCCACGGGCGCGAATCCGATCGCGGGCCTGAAGCTGGCGAGCCTGCGCGTGTTCATCGACGGCGAACCGTCGTTCTGCGCCGCACTGCGCGACGCGCTGTTCATGCGCGGCGTGTGCGCGTACGCGGAGGCCGACGGCAACGGGCGCTGGGTCCCGCTGGCCAAGATTCCGCTGCAGCCGGCCGGCTTCGGCGACGACGAGTCGCTGATCGATTTTCCGGCCCGATCGCACACGGCGTACCGCCTGCTCACCGAATATTTCTGCTTTCCCGAGAAGTTCAACTTCTTCGACATCGACCTGGCCGCATTGACGGCCGCGCTGCCGGCGGGGACGCGCACCATCACGTTGCACCTGGCCTTGAGCGGCCTGCGCGCCGATTCGAACGCGGCGCGCATGCTCGGCACCCTGTCCGCCACGAACCTGCTGCTGGGCTGCACGCCGGTGGTGAATCTGTTCCGCCAGCGCGGGGAACCGATCCGCCTGACGCACACGACGGCCAGCTATCCGGTGCTGGCGGACGCGCGCCGCGCCTTCGCGTTCGAGGTGCAAGCGATCGACAGCGTGCGGCTCGTGCGCCAGACGCCGCAGGGCGAATCCATCGTGGAATTCCGGCCGTTCTATTCGCTGCGCCACGGCCAGATGCCCGACAAGAGCGGCCATTACTGGATCATGCGGCGCGACCCGCTGCTGGCCGAACGCAGCCCCGGCTACGAAACCCAGATCTCCCTCGTCGACATCGATTTCGACCCGGCCGAGGTGGAGACGGACACGCTGAGCATCGAGCTCACGTGCACCAACCGCGACCTGCCCGCGCTGCTGTCGTACGGCGTGCGCGGCGGCGACCTGTTCATCGAGGGCGGATCGACGGTGCAGTCGATCAGCTTCCTGCGCAAGCCCACGCCGTCGTACCGCTTCGAGCGCGGACGCGGCGCGCACTGGCGCCTGATCTCGCACCTGTCGCTGAATCACCTGTCGCTGTCGGGCGGCGGCATCGCCGCGTTCCGCGAGATGCTCACCCTGTACGACCTGCCGCGCTCACCGTCGACGCAGCGCCAGATCGGCGGCATCCTCGCCGTCGAGCACCGGCCCGCGACGGCATGGCTGCCGGGGAATCCGTTCGCCTGCATGGTGCGCGGCATCGAGGTGCGGCTGACGATCGACGAGGAAGCGTTCGTCGGCAGCGGCGTCGACGCGTTCGCCCACATCGTCGAACGCTTCCTCGGCCTGTACGTGCACGCCAACAGCTTCACGCAGCTCGTGATCATTTCCAACAAGACCGGAGGAGAGCTGCTGCGATGCACGCCCCGAAGCGGCGATTTGAGCCTGCTGTAATCGAGCGGCTGTTCGCGCAGCCGTACCGCTTCCAGTATTTCCAGGCCGTGCGCATGATCGAGCTGTGGCTGCGCAAGCGCGGCATGGCGGAAGAGGGCGCATTGGCGAACTTCCTGCGGTTTACCAATTCGACCTCGCTCGCCTTCCCGGCCAGCGAGATCGAGGCGCTGCACGCGGAACCGCGCACGGTCGCGCCGAACAGCGCCGCGCTGGCCGCCGCTTTGCAGTCGCAGGAGCTGAAGTACGTGCGCCTGACGCCCACGTTCATGGGCTTGCTGGGTTCGAGCGGCGCCTTGCCCGCCCATTACACGGAACGCGTGGCCGCGCAGCAGATCGCCGAACGGGACGACGGCCCGCGCGCCTTCCTCGACACGTTCTCGACCCGCACGCTGGCCCTGTTCTACGAGGCGTGGCGCAAGTACCGGCTGGAGCTGAAATATGGCGGCCGCAAGGACGGCTTCCTGCCGCTGCTGTTGTCGCTGGCCGGCATGGGCCACACGACGCTGCGGCGGCGCCTGTCCGACCATGGCGACGGCGTGCTGGATGAAACCGTCGCCTACTTCGCCACCGCGATGCGCCAGCGGCCCGCGTCCAGCTCTCAGATCGCGCGCGTACTGTCCGAATATTTCGGACAAAACGTGCGCGCCGAACAGTTCATCGGCCGCTGGTACGACGTGCCGGCCACGCAGCAGACCGCGCTGGGCCTCGGCAACGCCACGCTGGGCGGCGGCGCCATGGCCGGCACGCGCGTGTGGCAGCGCGACCTGCGCCTGCGCCTCGTCATCGGCCCGCTGGACCTGCCGACCTACGAAGCCTTCCTGCCGGGCGGCCGCGCGGCGCGCGCGCTGGGCAACATGGTGACCATGTTCACGGGGCTGTCGCTCGAATACGAGGTGCAGCTCGTGCTGCGTGCGGCCGACGTGCGGGGCAGCACGCTGGCTGGCACACGGACGGCCGGCGCACGCCTTGGCTGGGACGGCTTCCTCGTCGACGGCCCCCAAATACAAGACCGCGCCGACGTGCGCTATGAGATTCACGCAAACTAAGACATGCCAACTGAAAGAGGACACGCGATGAGCATCAACCTGAAAACCCTGATCGGCAAACTGGACGACACCTGCCGCGCGGCCGCCACGCGGGCGGCGGGCCTGTGCGTGTCGCTGGGACAGTACGAGGTCGACATCGAGCACCTGCTCCTCGCGCTGCTGGAACAGCCGGCCTGCGACGTGGCCGTCATCGCGCGGCGGTGCGGCGTGTCGATCGAGCGGCTGGAAGCGGACCTGCAGGCGGAAGTGGCCGGCTTCAGGAGCGGCAACACGCGCACGCCCGTGTTCTCGGAGCGCCTGCCGAAGCTGTTCGAACACGCGTGGCTCATCGCATCGCTCGACCTGCGCGCGGGCCAGCAGGCCGGCATCCGCAGCGGCCACCTGCTGCAGGCGCTCCTGAGTTCTCCCGAGCTGTCGCAGCTGGCCCACCGCGTGTCGCCGCAGTTCGCGCAATTCGACCTGGACCGGATAAAACACCATTTCGACGACGTGACGGCCGGCTCCGACGAAGCACCGGCCGTCGCCGCGGCGCCCGTGCAGGGCGAGGGCGGCGACCCGGTGGGCGAGCTGCGGCGCCAGGGACCGTCGAAGACGCCCGCGCTGGACCAGTTCACGACGAACCTCACGCAGCGCGCGCGCGACGGCAAGGTCGACCCGGTGATCGGCCGCGACGCGGAAATCCGCCAGCTCGTCGACATCCTCATGCGCCGCCGCCAGAACAACCCGATCCTGACGGGCGAGGCGGGCGTCGGCAAGACGGCCGTGGTGGAAGGTCTCGCACTGCGCGTCGCGACGGGCGACGTGCCGGAGGTGTTGCGCGGCGTGGAAATCCACGTGCTGGACCTGGGCCTGCTGCAGGCCGGCGCCAGCGTGAAAGGCGAGTTCGAGAACCGCCTGAAGAACACCATCGACGAAGTGAAAAAGAGCCCGCACCCGATCATCCTGTTCATCGACGAGGCGCACACGATGATCGGCGCGGGCGGCCAGGCGGGCCAGAACGATGCGGCGAATTTGCTGAAGCCCGCGCTGGCACGGGGCGAACTGCGCACCATCGCGGCCACCACGTGGAGCGAGTACAAGAAATATTTCGAGAAGGATCCCGCGCTGGCGCGCCGGTTCCAGGTCGTGAAGGTCGAGGAGCCGAGCGAGGAACTGGCGTGCGCGATGCTGCGCGGGATGGCACCGCTGATGGAGAAGCATTTCAATGTCCGCATCCACGACGAGGCCATCCTTGACGCCGTGCGCCTGTCGCACCGCTACATCAGCGGCCGCCAGCTGCCGGACAAGGCCATCGGCGTGCTGGACACGGCGTGCGCGAAAGTGGCGCTGGGCCGCGACGCGGCGCCGGCCCGCATCGAAGACCTCACGCGCCAGCTGGAGCGCCTCGATGCCGAACGCGCGGCGCTGGAGCGCGAGCAGGTGGCGGGCGAGGGCGCGCACGACACGCGGCTGGGCGAGTTGTCCGCGGCGCGCGGTGCCGCCGAAGACGAACTGGCCACGTTGCGTGCGCGCTGGGAACGCGAGCGCGATCTCGTGCAGCGTATCCGCGAAGCCGCCGACGCGCGCGGCCTGCGCGACGAACTGAAGGCCGTGCAGGGCGAGGCGCCGCTCGTGCCGCTGCAGGTGGACGGCCACGTGGTGGCCGGCATCGTCGCCGGCTGGACCGGTATCCCGCTCGGCAAGATGGTCAAGGACGAGATCCGCACCGTACTGAATTTGCAAGACCTGCTGGAGCAGCGCGTGCTGGGCCAGTCGCATGCGATCGACGCGGTCGCGCAGCGCGTGCGCACGGCGCGCGCGAATCTCGACGATCCGAACAAGCCGCAGGGCGTGTTCCTGTTCGTGGGCCCATCCGGCGTCGGCAAGACGGAAACGGCGCTGGCGCTGGCCGACGTGCTGTACGGCGGCGAACGCAAACTCGTCACCATCAACATGAGCGAGTACCAGGAAGCGCACAGCGTCTCGGGCCTGAAAGGCTCGCCGCCGGGCTACGTGGGCTATGGCGAGGGCGGCGTGCTGACGGAGGCCGTGCGCCGCAACCCGTACAGCGTCGTGCTGCTCGACGAAGTGGAAAAGGCCCACCCGGACGTGCTGGAGCTGTTCTTCCAGGTGTTCGACAAGGGTGTGCTGGACGATGCGGAAGGCCGCGAAGTCGATTTCCGCAACACGCTCATCATCCTCACGTCGAACGTCGCGTCGAGCACACTGATGCAGGCCTGCCTGAACAAGGACCCGCAAGAGGTGCCGTCGGCCGAGGAACTGGAGGCGCTGATCCGTCCCGCGCTCGTCAAGCAGTTCAAGCCCGCGTTCCTGGGCCGCCTGAAGGTCGTGCCGTTCTATCCGATTCCGGACGACGTGCTGGTCGGGATCATCGAACTCAAGCTCGGACGTATCGGCCAGCGCGTGGCCGCCAACCACAAGGCGACGTTCGCGTACGACGAGTCGCTCGTGGACGCCGTGCTGGCCCGCTGCACGGAAGTCGATTCCGGCGCACGCAACGTCGACAACATCCTCAACGGCACCTTGCTGCCGGAGATCGCCGAGGCCGTGCTGGCGCGCATGGCGGAGGGGGCCGCGATCGAGCGGATCGAGGTCGGGGCGGACGAAAGCGGCGATTTCACGTACGCGATCGTGTAGGCCAGCTAAGTAGATATCGATAACAAACAGGGCGTGGCCGGCGCCGGAGCACGCCGATCCGCGCCGCATGGTTTTAAGGCTGTGTTAGCGATAACGCCCGTCTCCACCGTATCTTCCTCGCATCGCTGGTAAAAATCATAACGCCGAATGGTTGCTTTTATTACTCGGCGAACTCCTATAATCCATTCGCATTGTTATCGATATCTAAAACGGTAACCGGCTGCATGGCAAGCCGTAAAACCAGCGAAACAATAAGACGACAAGTCCATTCGGATTACTTGGAGGAGAAGAAGATGCACCAGAAATACTACACCGTCCCGCGCATGACCCTCGTCGCACTGGCCCTGTCCCAGGCCTTCGCGTCCCAGGCGATGGCACAGGTGGCGCCGGTCGAAGCCAACACCGTCATCGTCAAGGGCATCCGCGCCAGCGCGGAATCGTCCCTGTCGATCAAGAAGAACGCGATGGAAGTCGTCGACTCCATCACTGCCGACGACATCGGCAAGCTGCCCGATCCTAACGTCGCGGAAACGCTCACACGCCTGCCGGGCGTGCAGGGTTACCGCTACGGCGGCGAAGGCGCCTCGCCGGGCGGCAACGGTTCCGGCATGACCATCCGCGGCCTGTCGAACCAGACGGCGTCGCAAATCAACGGACGCGCCTATTTCACCGCCGGCTCGCGCGAATTCAACATCGAAGACGCGGTGCCGGCCATGGTCGCGGGCATCGACGTCTACAAGAACCCGTCCGCCGAACACGTCGAAGGCGCCATCGGCGGCCTGATCAACCTGCGCACCCGCAATCCGAGCGATTTCAAGGAATTCACTGCCGTGCTGAACGGCAATATGCGCTACAACGATCTCGTCCGGAAGAAAGAACCTGAAGTAAGCGGACTGCTCGCCAACCGCTTCGATCTCGGTGGCGGTTCGCGCATCGGCGTGATGGCCGCCTTCGCCTTCCAGAAGACCACCAGCCGTAACGACTCTGCCGGCAGCTCGGGCGGTATGGATTTCCGGCGCATGGTCCGTGGCGACAGCGCCGAGTACGCGAACCTGGCGGCCGCGAACACGGGCAATAACGTGGCCCAACCCATGTCGAAATATGTCGGCCGCGGCGACATCACTTACCTGGCGCCCGTGGATCTGAGGCCGGCCACGGGCACCAGTGTTCCCAACGTAATACCGGACACGTCCAAGCTGACGCCCGAACAGGCCGCCAACATCATCTCCACCAACACCCTCGGTCCCTGGCCCAGTGTGGAAAGCATCGCGCGCACGCGCAAAGCCCTGAACCTCGCGGCCGATTATCGCGTCAACAATACCTTGCGCTTCTACACCGAAGGCGCCTACACCTCTTACCTGTACAACCAGAATTATCTTTTCACCCGCATTTTCAACAACTATGGGGGTAACGTCCAGAATCTGACGCTCACGCCGTTCAGCATCAATGAGTACATGGTCAACCGCAACGCCAACGGCGGCAGCAACGACGTCGTGACCAGCCAGCGTGCGCTCGGCGGTACCTTCCTGAACCAGCCGATCGGTACGTGGGGCGGCGATGAGCACAGCCTGTACACGACCTGGAACGTGGCCACGGGCGTCGAGTGGAGCCCGACCCCCGCACTGTCGCTCAAGGGCGATATCAACTACATCCGGGCGGACCGCATCAAGGACAACCGCCGTGTCGAGATGGTCAACGCACCCGGCCAGTACTTCGACATTACCCGCGTCAACCAGAACTGGAACGACGGCCACTACACCGACATTCACGGCAACAATTGGTCCGATCCAGCCAAATTCGTGTTCCAGCGATACAGCGGCGACGGCTACCAGGAATTCCACGACAACGGCGCCGCGACCGCGCTCAGCGGCGTCTATACCTTCGAAGACGGCTTCTTCAGCAGGTTGAAGTTCGGCACGCGCTTTGCGCATCAGACCAACCGGTTCTTCGACAAGAATCCCTACAACGGGGGCAAGTGGTTGACGACGGACGGCAAGCCGCTCGCCGCCGATTACTCGAACGCGATTTCCGCGGCGTCCAAGCCGGGCGTCCTGGGACAGGCGCCGACGAACATGCTGGGCAACCAGAACGGCTATACCGGGGGCTTTGTCGTGTACAACCCGGACGCGCTGCTGGGCAACCAGGTTGCCGCACAATTCCCGCAAGCGAATATCGTCCCCGAGGGCAGCTACCCCGAATATGAGCTGGGCCGCCGTTACCTCAACGAGAATACGCTGGCCGGCTACGTCTCCACCGACTTCGCGGCGTTCGACGATCGCTTCAAGGGTAACGTCGGCGTACGCGTCGTCCGCACCAAGTCCCAGGCGACCGCACGCGTCCTCTCCGACCCGGCCCAGGCGACGTCCCCGCTGATCGACAACACCAAGACGACGACCTACACGAATGTCCTGCCGGCGTTGAACTTCACCTACGACATCGCGAAGGATTTCCTGGCCCGCTTCGGCTACGGCCGTGGCTTGACCCGTCCCAATCTGGACCTGCTGAATCCGAACTACTCGTACAACTTCGGCAACGGCACCGCCAACGTGGGCAATCCGGACCTGAGCCCGCAGAAAGCCGACAGTGTCGACCTCTCGCTCGAACGCTATTTCAGCCCGACGAACTATGTGGCGCTCGGCCTGTTCAACAAGGACATCAGCGGCTTCTTCAGCCAACTCTCGAGCTGCGGGATGCCGCAGAATGCGGTGGCCTACACGGGGCCCAGCAACGGCTGCCCGAACGGCCAGTGGTCGATCTCGAAGAACGTCAATGCCGCGGACGGCTACGCGCGCGGCGTGGAATTGTCCGGGCAATGGTTCTTCAACGACAAGGATAGCTGGCTGAAGAACTTCGGTGTCGCAGGCTCCTATACGTATGTCGATACGTCCGCTCCGCTGAATATCGGCACGAACTCGGCGCCCATCTTCATCGATGCGCAGCAGAACTTCGTATCCAAGAACAGCTACAGCCTCACCGGCATGTACGAGGACAACAAGCTGTCGGCCCGCCTCGTGTACACCTGGCGTTCGTCCCAGAACCGGGGTTACAACGGACTCATTCCGTTGTTCAGCACCTACATCGGGTCCTACGGTCTGCTCGACGGATCGATCAACTACGCGATCGACGAGCACCTGACCCTGTCCTTCAATGCGTCGAACATCACGAACACGGCGCCCAACCGCTACGCTGGCGAAGTGCAAACCATGGAAACGGGCCGCGAGTACTCGCACATGGACAACGGCCGCTCGTTCAGCCTCGGCCTGCGTTACAAGTTCTGATCCCGGCAAGCACCGGCACGACCGTCCGCACCCGCGGCCGGCCGTGCCGGTTTTTTTCATTGAATACCGACCACATGACCATCAGTTTCCAACGCCGCCGGCTGTTGCGGGGCGCGGCCGCATCTGCCGCACTCTTGCCGTTTACGGGCACCCTCCACGCGGCCGCCTCGCACCGCTTCGCGATCGGCGACCACGACTTCCTGCTGGACGGGAAGCCGATTCAGATCCGCTGCGGCGAAATGCACTTCGCGCGCGTGCCGCGCGAGTACTGGTCGCACCGCCTCAAGACCATCAAGGCGATGGGCCTGAACGCCGTCTGCGCCTACCTGTTCTGGAACTATCACGAATGGCGCGAAGGCCGCTACGACTGGGCCGCCCAGCGCGACGCCGCGGAGTTCTGCCGGCTCGCGCAGCAGGAAGGCCTGTGGGTGATCCTGCGCCCCGGCCCGTATGCATGCGCGGAGTGGGAGATGGGCGGCATGCCGTGGTGGCTGCTCAAGCACGACGGCGACGCGTTCCTGCGCACGCGCGACGAGGCCTATCTCGCCCCGGCGCGGCGCTGGCTGAAGGAGGTCGGACGCGTGCTCGGTCCGCAGCAGGTCACGCGCGGCGGTCCGATCCTGATGGTCCAGGTCGAGAACGAATACGGCTTCTACGGCGACGACGTGGGCTATCTGCGCGTGCTGCGCCAGGCCTTGCTGGACGCTGGCTTCGACGTGCCGCTGTTCCAGTGCAATCCGACGAATGCCGTCGCCCGCACGCACATCCCGGAACTGTTCACGGTGGCGAACTTCGGCAGCGACCCGGCGGCCGGCTTCAAGGCGCTGGACGCCGTGCAGAAGGGCCCGCGCATGTGCGGCGAGTATTACTCCGGCTGGTTCGATACCTGGGGTTCGCCGCACCACAGCGGCGGCGTAGAGGGCGCGACGCAGGACATCGCCGCGATGCTGAAGGCGAACGGTTCGTTCAGCCTGTACATGGCGCACGGCGGCACGACGTTCGGCCTGTGGGGCGGTTGCGACCGCCCGTTCCGGCCCGATACGACGAGCTACGACTACGACGCGCCGATCGGCGAAGCGGGCTGGATCGGCGCGAAATTCGATGCCTACCGCGCCGCGATCACGCCGTTCCTGGCGCCGGGCGAAAAGCTGCCCGAGCCGCCGCCGCGCATGCCCGTCATGACGGTGTCTCCGTTCGCGCTGGCGGATTCCGTGCCCGTCACAGCGGCGCTGCCGGCCCGTGTGATCAAGGATCAGTCGCCGCGGCCCATCGAGCAGTACGACATCAGCCGCGGCCTCGTGTCGTATCGCGTGACGTTGCCGGCCGGTCCGGCGGGCGTCGTGGAAGTCGCACGGGCGCGCGACCTCGCATGGATCACGCTCGACGGCAAGCAGATCGGCACCTTCGACACGCGCTACCGCCGCTACAAGGTCGACGTGCCGGCGCGCAGCAAGCCGGCCGTGCTGGAGATCCTGCTGTACACGATCGCGCGCGTAAACTTCGGCGTCGAGATCCATGACCGCAAGGGCATCCATGGTCCCGTCACGTTCACCGCGAAGGGCGCCACCGCGCAGCCGCTGGAAAACTGGGAAATCCGCGCCATCGATTTCGATGCGGATGGCGTTCTTCCTGCGCTGGCGTTCAGGAAGGGACGGGGCAAGGGCGCGGCGTTCTACCGCGGCGGCTTCGAAGCCACGCGCACGGAAGATACCTTCCTCGACATGTCCGCGTGGGGCCAGGGCGTCGTCTGGGTCAACGGCCGCTGCCTGGGGCGTTTCTGGAGCATCGGCCCCACGCAGACGATGTATCTGCCGGGACCGTGGATCCGCAAGGGCCGCAACGAAGTCGTCGTGCTGGACCTGACCGGGCCGCGCGGGCAGGGCACGCCCACCATCGCCGGCCTTGCTACGCCGATCCTCGACCAGCTGCACCGCGAGCGCGACCTGCCGCGTCCACCGAGCACCGTCCGCCTGCAGCTGGACGGCGTGAAGCCGGCGCACGAAGGCGAATTCGCGCCGGGCTCGCAGACGCAGGACGTGCGCTTCGCCGCACCGAAGTCCGGCCGCCAGTTCTGCCTGGAGGGACTCGATGCCTTCGACGGCAAGCCATATGCCGCCGTCGCGGAACTGGCGCTGCTGGACAAGGACGGCAAGACGCTGGACCAGTCCAACTGGACCATCGCCTGGGTCGACAGCGAGGAATCGACGAAGGAAGACGGCGGCGCGCTGAACGCCATCAATGGCCAGAACAGCGATTACTGGATCACGGCCGAGAAGGCTCCGTACCCGCATTGCCTCGTGATCGACCTGGGCCGCGGCATGGACGTTGCCGGCCTGCGCTACGTGCCGCGCCAGGGACCGGACGGCACCGCGGGACGCATCCGCCGCTTCCGTGCGTACGTGGGCGACAGGCTGGTGGTGGAATAATCAAGGAGATGGACATGAAAGTATTCCTGGCAGCGGCGGTGCTGGCCATGGCGGCACATGCGCATGCGGAAGGGGTGTTCCGGCCCGGCGCGATCTGGCCCGACGACAAGGGCGTGCACATCAACGCGCACGGCGGCGGCATCCTGGAACAGGACGGCGTGTATTACTGGTTCGGCGAGCACAAGGTCGCCGGCACGGCGGGCAACCGCGCGCAGGTAGGCGTGCACGTGTACAGCTCGCGCAACCTCACCGACTGGAAGGACGAAGGCATCGCGCTCGCCGTCACCGACGACCCCGCGAGCGACATCGTGCGCGACGCGATCATCGAGCGGCCCAAGGTCATCCGCAATGCCAAGACCGGAAAGTTCGTCATGTGGTTCCACCTGGAGCTCAAGGGCAAGCGCTATGACGCGGCGCGCGCCGGCGTGGCGGTCGCGGACAAAGTGACGGGACCGTACGTCTACCAGGGTTCGTTCCGTCCCGACGCGGGCGCGTGGCCTGTCGACGTGACGGCGGCGGACAAGGACCCGGCCACGTCCTTCCTCGCGCGCGACCACGCGGGCGGCCAGATGTCGCGCGACATGACCCTGTTCGTGGACGACGACGGCAAGGCCTACCAGCTGTATGCGTCCGAGGAAAACCACACGATGCACGTGTCGCGCCTGACGGACGACTACCTGCGCTCGGCCGGGCAGTATGGCCGGGTGAAGCCGAACGGCGACGACGAAGCCCCGGCCATCTTCAAGCACGGCGGCAAATACTACCTCGTGACGTCGGGCCTGACGGGCTGGGCGCCGAACGCGGCCAAGTCGTACGTGGCGGACAACATGCTGGGTCCATGGACGGCGCTCGGCAACCCGGTGCGCGGCACGCCGGAACAGCAGAAGATCACGTTCGGCGGCCAGTCGACCTACGCGCTCACCCTGCAGCGCAACGGCTGCACGCGGCATGTCCTGATGCTCGACGTGTGGCGCAAGATGGATGCCATCGACGGGCGCTACGTGTGGCTGCCGGTCGAATGGGAAGGCGACAGGCCCATTGTGCGCTGGCGCGACCAGTGGACGCTGGCCGACCTGGACAAGCTGCCCTGCGACGGACCCGGCTCGAAGGGGGCCAAGTGAAGACGGCGCACCGTGAAGCGGGCGGCGCGACAGTGTGGGATGTCGCCAGCCGGGCCGGAGTCTCGGCCATGACGGTCTCGCGCGTCATCAACGGCAATACCAGCGTCAGCGTCAAGAACCGGGAAAAGGTCATGCGGGCGATCGGCGAACTCAATTACGAGGTCAACGTGGCGGCGCGCGCGGCGCGCGTCGGCACGCTGCGGGTCGGCCTGTTGTACAGCAATCCCAGCGAAGCCTTCCTCAGCGCGTTCCTCGTGGGCGCGCTCACGGAATGCGGCCAGAGCGGCGCGCACCTGATCCTGGAGCACTGCGACAACCTGAAAAGCCAGCGCAAGGCGATCGACCGCCTGATCGACGACGGCGCCGACGGCATCCTCGTGCCGCCGCCGCTGTGCGATTCGAAGTCCGCCCTCAAGATGCTGGCGGAACTGGGCATCCCCTCCGTCGCCGTGGCCACCGCGCGGCCGTCGCCGCAGATGTCGGCCGTGCGCATCGACGACTACGAAGGCGCATTGACGATGATGCGGCACCTGCTCGCGCTGGGCCACACGGACATCGGCTTCATCAAGGGCGACCCCGAGCACACGCCGACCCAGCTGCGCTACCAGGCGTTCATCGACGCCATGCGCGGGGCCGGTCTCGACGTGCCCGCGGAGCGGGTCGCGCAGGGCATGTTCACCTACCGTTCCGGCCTGCTGGCGGCACGCGAACTGCTGGGGCAATCGACGCGGCCGACGGCGATCTTCGCCAGCAACGACGACATGGCGGCGGCCGTCATCGCGGTGGCGCACGGGATGCACCTGCAGGTGCCGGACGACTTGACCGTCTGCGGCTTCGACGACACGCCCGTGGCGACGACTGTCTGGCCGGAACTGACGACGATTCACCAGCCGATCACGGAAATGGCCCGCGGCGCCGTCGCCCTGCTGATCGAGCATATCCGCTCGCAACGCTCTGGCCACGCCTACGACCGGCGGCACCAGCTGATGCCGTACACGCTGGTGGTGCGCGAATCGACGTCGGGGACCGACTGACCGTTACTGCGCCGGCGGCACGCCCAGCATTTCCTCCAGATGGGCGAGCGCTCCCTGGTCCTTGACCACGGAGCGCAGCCACGTGTGCAGATCCTGCTCGCCCGCTGCCGCGGCCTTCTCGACGAAGTACGAGACGGGGCTGTGCGGTTCCGTCTCGCGGAAAAATTTCGCGATCAGACGCAGCTGCGCGATCGCGTCCGCGCGCGAGCGGATCGCGCCGGCGACGACTGCCTGCGGTTGCGGCGCCGCCACGACGGCTTGCGCGCCAGCGGCTGGTTCAGCGGGCGCTTCGGCGGGTACGACCGCCTGTGGTGCGGCAGCCGGCGCCGGCAGCGTGTGCAGCAGCGCCTGCACGGCTTCGCGCGCCTGCGAAAAGCCGGGGCTGTCCTGGCCCAGGCGGGCGTCGGCCGCGCGTTCCAGTTGCGCGAGCGCGTCCAGGCAGTGTTCCGCGTCCGCGCGCATGCCCTCGACGAAGGCGCTTGAGTTGCCGCGTTTTGCCGCTTCCATGTCCGCCAGGCGCGGCGGCGTGTCGGCGTCGCCGCCGGCCGCGGCGCGGCGGCGGGCGGCTTCGAAATCGACGGTGGAATACGCGGTGCCGCGGCCTTCCGTCAGCGGCATCTCGCGCACGAGGGCGCGCGTGCGCGACAGGATCCACGCGAGGTTGCCGATGCGCTGTTCCTGGTCGCCGCCGTCCGCCTCTGGATACAGGCCCAGGTCCCAATAACGCTCGCACAGGCCGGCCAGCACGCGGAACCCTTCGCCCAGGCCGCGCAGGTGGTGGCGCTTGGCCGCCGCTTCCGTGAGCCAGACGGCGAGGCGCAGGTCCTTCGTCTGTTCGGCGAGCAGGCGCGCGCAGCGGTCGACGACGAAGCCCCAGTCGGCCTCCTTCAGGTCCGTGACCCATTCGCCCTGCGCGAGCGACGGGTCGTCGAACTGGCGTGCGCGGGCGATGGCGTCCAGTTCGGGGGAGAAGGCGAGGTCGGCGCCGCACGGGGCGGCGTCGGAGATCGGGGCGAGCAGGGCAGCGGCGGTGAACATGGTGTCTTTCAATGGAAAATCATTGCGCGAGGCGGAATTCGATGCGGCGGTTGCGCGCGCGCCCCTCGGCGGTGTCGTTGCTGGCGATGGGGCGGTCCGGGCCCTGGCCGCTGGCGGACAGGTTCTCTTCCGCGATGCCGTGCGCGGCCAGGTAGGCCTTCACCGTGGCGGCGCGCGCCTGGCTCAGGCTCACGTTGCTGGCGCGCAGGCCGGCGCTGTCCGTGTGGCCGATGATCTCGATGCGGCGGCCCTTGAGCTTCTGCATCGCCGCGACCATCTCGTCGAGGATCGCGCGCCCGGTCGGCGTCAGGGTCGCTTTGCCGAACTCGAATTCCACGGTGCGGTTGGCCAGCGTGTTGTCGAGCAGGGCCTGTTCGGCGGCCGAGACGCGCAGGCCGTTGTTGACCGTGTAGGTCGGATTCAGGTTGGTGGCGACGTTGCTCGCGATGCGTTGGCGCAGCGCCTCGTTCGCGACTTCGCCGCGCAGGCTGACGTTGCTGCCGTCGATCTTGAGCTGGCCGCGGCTGATCTGGCGCAGGTCCGGCGTGATCAGCTTCTGCACATAGCCGTTCCAGTTCGCGGGCATGGCGACGGGGCCGACGGCGATCTGGTCGACGACGCGGTCGGCGCCGTAGACCTCGCGCAGCTTCGCGAGCACGGCGGCCTTGGTCGCCTCGTCCGGCACGGTGCCGCTGGCCGTGACCTGGCCCGGTTGGGCGGCGGCGGGGGCGGGCGCGGTGTTCTGCGCGGCGGCGATGCCGGCGTGGCACGTGACGAAGAGCGCGAGGAGGGCGCGCTGGGTATAGAATCGCATATCAGGTTCCGATGAATGCCGCGGCGACGGAATCGAGCGCGGACTTGAGGGACAGGCTGCCCTGCGCCAGCCAGGCGGAGAGCTTGCGCACGGCGTAGTCGCCGTCGACCTGGTCCTCGACCCATTCGAGGTCGGCGAAGCCGATGAGGTGGTCGAGGCCCGCCTGCGGGTCGATGAGGGTGCGCAGCGTCTGCGCCGACGCGCCGGAAAAGCCGACGACGAGCGCCGGCCGGCCGTCCAGCCGGGTGACGAACAGCGCCAGTTCGAAGTCGGCGCGCGCGAGGAAGGGCGCGATCACGTGCATCCAGAACGCAGCCACGAGGTTGCGGTGGATCGGGTCTTCCGGCAGCGGCAGCACGAGGCTTTTTTCCAGTCTTCCGGACCCGCTGGCCAGCACGGGCTGCAGCAGCATGCCCAGCGCCAGCAGCACCTGGCGGGTGGAGACGGCGAAGCCGGCGCCCGCCAGCAGCGCGTCCAGCGCGGCGATCGTCTGCACGTCGAGGAAGTCGTCGAACGCGGGGTCGTACGCGGCCGCGCGCAGGTCCAGGTCGATCGGCTGGCTGCTTGCGGCGGCCAGCGGCGCGGCCGGATCGCCCGCGTTGCGCACGCCCGCCGTCAGCGTCTCGAGGCGGCTCCACAGGCGCGTGAACACGAGCGGCGTCGTGGGCAGGAACGTGGCGGGTTCCGCGATTTCCATCGCGCCGGCCATCAGGAACGGATAGCGCCGGCTCGATTCGTCGCTGCTGGCGACGATGTGGCCGCCGATCGCGTGGCGCCGGCGCGGACCGACGAACGCGAAGTGCAGCGGCGCGGCGGCGTCGTACGCGAGCTTCCAGCGCGCGTTGGTGCTCATCAGGTCCATCGCTTCCGACAGCCAGTCGTCCAGCACCTTGAGGAGGGCCGGGCTGGCGCTGCCGCGCACGAAGTCGCCGCGGCTGGGCAGCTTGCCGAAATAGCCGACGCTGACGGGGGTCGTGAGGCGGCTCATTGCTCACCTCCCGCCAGCGCCGTCTGCACCGGGGCGGTGCGCGGCGCCGTGATCGTTTCCGGCAGGCGCAGGCGCTTGAAGCCCTGCCCCGACGTGGACGCCTGCACCGGTGCCGGTGCGGGCGCGGGCGCGGCCGGCAAGACCTTCAGGTTCGCCGTCACCGTGACGCCGCCGGCCTGCCACGACAGCTCGAACGCGCCGTCGGGCTTGCGCTTGCGCTGGGCCGCGTCGATCATCTTCTTGAGGCCGAAGTGGCCCGGCTCGTCCAGCACGACGACGTTGCGGCCTTCCGGCGTGAGCGCCGTGATCTTCGCGCCCGGCACGCCCTGCGGATTCGGCCACACCATGTGCACCCACGGTTGCGGCTGGCCGCGCCAGCGCAGCGACTGGCCGTCGATCTCCAGCGTGAATTCGGTGGCGCCCTGCGTACCCAGCGCCTGCAGGTCGAAGCGCGTCTGCGCCTCGCCGCCGCTGCTGGCCGCAGCATTGGCGACGCCGCCGGCCGCCAGCGGCGCGACCCAGCCCGGGAAGCTCGCGACGACGTTCGGCGCCAGGTTCACGCCCATGTCCGCCCACGTGCGCGGGCTGAGCGAATCGCCGCGGCGCACGACCAGCGGACCCACCGTCGTGTTGAAGAATTTCGCGATGGCGCCATCCGGGCCGAAGACCTGGCCGATCTCCGCATTGCTCGCCTCGGCCTTGGACTCCGTCGAGAACGGATACTTCGTCGCCAGGTCGCGGTTGAACGGCTGGACGACCTGCGCCGCCCACACCTTGTTGATCTCGGCCTCCGCCGGCTGCACGATCACGGCGAACGTCTGCATCAGCGGGCGCACGAGCACGGGGCGCAGCGCCTGGCGCTGGACGTCCGTCATCCCCACCAGCATCTGCTCGTCCACGTATTTCAGCGCGTCGGCCAACTCGGAGCCGCTGCCGTCCAGCGTCTGCTGCATCAGCTGCTTGGCGCCGGGGCCGGGGTCGCCCTGGTTCTTGATCTGGTTGAAGCGGGCGCGCAGCTTCGACAGGTTGTCGACGTAGCCGCGCATCAGCGAGGCATCCTTGTCGCGCGCGATCACGAGGCGGGCGACACCGGCGAATTCGCGGCCGACGGGGCCCAGCGCCGGGGTGGACGCGGCTTGCGTGCCTTGCGCCGGCAGGCTGGCGTTCACGATGGCCGGCTTCTGGCGCAGGATCGTTTCGCGGAACCAGCCCGTCAGGCCGCTCTGCGCGCGCTGCAAGGTGGCGCCGGCCAGCCTCGGGTTGTCCCACGACGTTTGTTCGTACACGGTCGACACGAGCTTGTTGATCGGCGAATTCTGCGGATCGCCCAGGCGGTTCATCGCGGCGGCGGCGCCGTCGAAGCCTTCCAGGTCCTTCACCGTCACGCCCTGCATGAACTTCTGCCATTCGCGCGCGTACTCCGTCTTGTACAGGTCGACGAGCGATTTCTGGATCTGTTCCGGGCTGCCTTCCAGCGTGAGGTCGTCGCGCGCGGCGGTCTTCAGCACCCAGTCGGCGCTCTGCAGCTCCCGGTTGGCGGCGTCGCGGAACGCCTGCTGCACGAAGCCTTCCCAGGCCTGGCGCGTGAAGGCGCCGGAGATGGCGTAGCTGCCGAGGACGAGGTCCTTGTCCTGGTCGCCGACGATGCGCGCCACGGTGATCGACGGGTAGCGCGTCGCGGCGCGCGCCTTCACGTCGGCGTACACGCGTTCCCTCGCCGGCATGCCGCGCACGACCTTGCGCAGGCTGTCGCGAGTCTGGTCGACGAGCGCGAGACGCGTGTCGATGACGGGCCACGACGGGTCGTTCACCTGCGCGAGGTAGAACGAGATCATGCGCTCGGCGCTGCGGATCATCTGCTCGCGCGGCATCGCGCCGCGGTTCGATTCCAGCCAGTTGCGCCAGAAGCGCGTCAACTGGTCGTTCAGGTGGGCGCTCTCGGCGCGCGATTTATCGCCCAGCATCAGGTACGTCTTCAGCGCGTTGTACGCGTCTTCGGTGTCCGCGGGCGACGCATCCTTGAACTGCTGCGGCGCGTCGGCCGCCGGGGCGGTGCCCGCCGGCTTGTTCAGCGGCTGCAGCTGGCCCGCATTGCCGTTCACGTCGGCGAGGTACGATTCCAGCGATTGCCCGACGGGCTTGAGCATCAGTTCGCGCACGCCGGCGAAGTACTCTTCCTTCAGTTTCCGGTTCAGCAGGTTGCCCTGGTACAGGCCGAGACTGAGGCTCAGCGGGCGGTGTTCGGCATAGCGGTCGAGCTGTTCGATGCGGTCCTGCAGGATCTCCAGCGCCTGGAAGCGCGACTGCAGGTCGAGGCTCTTGCCCTGCACGCGGATCGCCTGGTCCAGGTCGGCCTGGACGTTGGCGACGAGCTGGCGGTTGTTCATGTACGACCAGCTCCAGCCCCCGAGCGCGAGGCCGACGATGGCCGTCGCGGCGAAGAACGCGGCATAGCGCAGGCGCGTCTTGGCGGGGCTGGCGTACTGCGCCACGAGGTCCTTGTCGGCGAAGATCACCTTGCGGAACAGGTTCAACAGGAAGTAACCCTGCTGCTGGTGCTGGTCTTCGTGCGACGGCGGTGCGAGGCGCAGGTCGAAGCGCTGCGCGACGCGGGCCGACGACGTCGACACCGTCTCGCCTTCCTGCAGCGCGCTCGTGAAGTAGAAGCCGCGGAACACGGGCTTGAACTGGAACGGGTTGTCCTCGAACAGCGTGGCGACGAACGCGTGCAGCGCGGGCTTGATCGACGCGAATTCGAGCGGGAACGTGAACACGCCGGACGGCATGCTCTCGCGCCGCTGCAGCGCCATGTTGGCGAGGCTCAGTTCCTTGAGGCCGTCGTACAACTCGTCGAAGCGGGCGTCGAACTGGTCGAGCAGGCGTTCGCTCGTCACGTTCTGGTCGTAGGGCAGGGTGGCGCCCCACACTTTTTCGCGCTCGGCGCGCTCGCTGTCCTGGAAGAATTCGTTGAAGCCGTCGATCAGGTCGGCCTTCGTGAAGACGACGTAGGCGGGCGCGTGCACCTCCAGGCGCTCCGTCAGTTCCTGCACGCGCTGGCGCAGGTTCTTGGCCAGGTTGATCGCGAACTCGGGGCGGTTGCGCGTGAGCTCCGCGATGCTGACGGCGATGATCACACCGTTGATCGGCGCCTTGCGGCGGTGCTTCTTGAGCAGGTCGAGGAAGCCGAACCACTCGGCGCGGTCCTGGTCGACGACGGAGTAGCGCCCGGCCGTGTCGAGCAGGATGCCTTCGGTCGTGAAGAACCAGTCGCAGTTGCGCGTGCCGCCCACGCCCTGCACGACCTTGCTGTCGGCGAAGGGGAACTGCAGGCCCGAGCTGGCGATCGCGGTGCTCTTGCCGGCCGCCGGGTTCCCGATGATCATGTACCACGGCAGTTCGTACAGCGCGGCGCTGCCGGACAACTGGCCCAGCTTGGAGCCCTTGATCGTCGCGATGGCGTCCAGCAGGCGCTTGCGGATCACTTCCGTTTCCTGGCGCTGGGTGGCGTCCGGGACAGGCTTGTCGGCTTGCTGCTCGAGCATGTCGCCGATCTGTTTGGCCTTGCGGGCATGGCGCCAGCGGCGGAACAGCCAGATGGCGGCGCCGACGGCGAGCGCGATGCCGAGCACGATCCACGGCAGCGAGGCAGGCCATTGCAGCAGCCGCGCGGCCACGAACAGCAGCGCGGCGAAGGCCACCCAGCCGATGACGGCCAGGCTGGTGCGGGTGGTCAGGAAATCCCAGATTTTTTGCATGATTACGAGAGTGTGATTAATGCTTCATGACCCCGGGCAGGCGCAGTTCCGTGTGCCCGAAGTCCATCATTTTCCAGCGTCCGCCCCACGTGAGGCCGACCGATTCGGCCACCTGGCCGTACAACTGGTAGCCGCGCATCGCCCATGGATCCTTTTCCGAGATCACGAGCTTGCCGTCGCGGACGAACGCGCAATCGGCGGCGAGGCCGTACTGGTGCCAGCTTTGCCACGAGCGTGCGTTCGTGACGCCCGGTCCCAGCGCGGCCAGCGCGTCCTGGCGCGCGGGACTGCGGTAGCCTTCCAGGATCGCCATCTCGTAGCCATGGCGCTCCTTCATGATCCGGAAGACGGTCAGCAGGCGCTGCGTGTAGTCGGCGTTCAGCATGGCCCAGTCGCGGCTCGCAGAAGCGAGCAGCGGCCGTTCCTGCGCCACTTCGGCCGTCGTGAACGCGAGCGGCGGCAGCGGGGGCGGGGGCACGAGCTGCTCGCCCTGCAGCAGGTCGGCCACCTGCGTGTTCATGGGGCGCTCCAGCGACTCGTAGCCGTTCAGCACGGGCCGTTCCGCGAGCAGCAGGGCAGCCAGCGGCGGCAGGCAGACGAGCGCAGCGCCGCACGCGCAGGCGAGCCAGTGGCGCCGCACGAAGCCGGCCAGGCTGTCCGCCGCAGCGCGGCCGTTCGCGGCCAGCGCATCCGCGTCGCGCAGGCGCTGCTGCGCGAGCGCGCCCGCACGCCGGCCGAGCCGCAGCCCGGCCCCCGCCAGCGCGTTCAGCACGAACTCGCGGCCGGCCGGAAACAGCACCATCCAGCTGATCGCGCACGCCAACACGAAATACGCCGTAACTGCCAACACCCACACCGCTCTCTCCGGAAGCTGTTCACATTGTTGTCGAAGAAATATTTCCCGAAAGTATAAATCCGGTAAGCGACAACCCCGCGCACGATTGAAAAAACGCAAAAACTCACCAATTGTGTTAATCGCGCACGATTAAAAGCAAAATAGAGGCACAATTGTCTTGATTCTTGTAAAGTAATGCAAACTTTTTTAAGGAGCTGATTTGCAACATCAAGGCGATCGCCCGGTCCGTGGCGGCCGGCCCAGCCTGCTCTCGCCCGAAGAGCAGCCGGTTCAGGAGCGGCAGGGCATCCTCAGTTCGCTGGACGGCATGCCCGGGCAGGCAGCGGCGGCACCCGGGCCGCGGCCCCGTTCGCGTGCGCTGGCCTGGGGCGGCGTGGCCGCTGGCGTGGTCGCCGTGTGCGGCGCGTTGTTCCTGTTCGGCGGGGGCGACGAACGGTCCGTGCCTGCCGCGGCGCCGGTCCAGGTCGCGGCCGCACCGGCCACGCCGCCCGTCACACCGGTCGCGCTGCCGGCGCCCGCACCGGCACCGGCGGCCGCCGTGCTGCACGACGAGCCGGCGGCGCCGGTCGAGCCCATGACCAATCCGCTGGCCGACATGGCGCCGGCCGCGCCGCACAAGGAACGTGCGGCCAAGCCGGAGAAGTCCGCGAAGGCGGAGAAGGCCGAACGCAAGGAAGCGCATGCGAAGGCTGCGCATGCGAAAGCCCAGGAGCGGGCGCGCGAGGCCGCGAAGGACAAGAAGACGAAGGCGAAGCCGGGCGCGGTGCGCGAGCAGGACAGCGACGTCGTGCTGCTGGCGGCCCTGATCGGCCATATGGAACCGAAGCGGGGCAAGGCGACGCCGGCGGAACAGCTGGCGTCGTGCCGCCGCTACAACGCGGCCGGCGAAGAGCAGTGCCGCGCACGGGTGTGCGCCGCGGCGGGCCCCAAGGAGCCCGCGTGCAAGCGCGTGCAGGCCGCGCGCGCGGACGCCGAGTCGTGACCTAGCGCTGCCCGGCCGGCGGCCGGTAGGCGCCGTAGCGCAGGCCGATCGCCGCGATGGCGCCGTCGGCCAGGCGCGCGCGCACGATGCCGTTCACGCGGGCCAGCGTGGCGGCGTCCGTGTCGAGCAGGTCGATCGCCACGTCGAAGGCGAATTCGGCCGGATCGAGCAGCGTGTCCAGCACGCGCAGGTTGGCCGCGCCGGCTTGCTGCCGATACCAGCCGGCCGCCACGTCCGACACGACGCCGGCGTCCGCGTCGCCCCGCACCACGGCGCCGATGATCTCGGGATCGGTCCGGAACCGCACCCACACGGGCACGCCGTGCGCATCGAGCCAGCGGTGCGCCCACGAGCCGCTCGGCACGGCGACGTGGCCCGCGCGCAGCGTGGCCAGCGTGGCGGCGGGACCGCGCCCCGTGTCCACTACGACCGCGCCGGCCCGCATCCACGGCACCGTCAGCACGTTGCGCCACGACGTCGGGCGGTCCTCCGCCCTGACGACGGCCGCGCCCATGATCGCATCGCAGCCCACGCGGCGGGCGAGCTCGCGGCGCGGGATCCAGCGTATGCCGAGCGCAAGACCGAGGTCGGACGCGACGAGCCGGCCCAGGTCGACGTACAGCCCGGCGGGCGTGCCGTCGCGCCGCGAGAACGGCATGTCGTCCGGCGCCGCGCAGATCACGAACTCGTTCGACGCCGCCATCTCGGGCAGCGTACGCGCCTGTGCGGTGGCCGCCACGCAGGCCAGGGCGACCAGGCCATGCTTCCGAAGACGCGCCATGGCGGCCTCCTATTTCGCCGCGCCGGCGTTCTTCAGCGACAGGATGTACGCGGTGAGCTCCTGGATCTGCTGCTCGTTGAACGCGCCTTTCCACGCCGGCATGTTGAAGGCGCCGCGCTGCTTGCCGTTCGCGATCGTCTCCATGACGTATTCCTTGGTCAGGTCGTCGCGGCCCTGCAGCGGGGCCGCCTTGCCGCCCGACCCGGCATTGCCGTGGCAGTAGACGCAGCTCTGGTTGAAGCGCTTCGCGCCCGCCTCGATCATGGCCTGGTCGGGCCTGGCGGGGCCGGAAATGGTCGGCGCGACGGCCATGGCGGCGGATGCGCACAGCAGCTGGACCGCGAGGGCGCGGGCGATGGGTTTGAACATGAGTGTCTCCTTGATTGTCGTTGGGGGTGAAAGCGGGCGCGCGCGGCGCCCGCGTTGAAGCGAAAACGAGCGCGCCGTGCGCGCTGAACGTCACTCGAGCGCGAATACGACCATCGCCGCGCCGCCCGTCAGCTGCTTCACGGCCGGGAACGCGGAGGCCATGAAGCCGGGCGCCAGCGAGCCCCAGCCGCTCGGCACGGCGATGTACTGCTTGCCGTTCACCGCATAGCTGACGATGCCGCCGCGGATGCCGGAGCCGGTCTGGAACTTCCACAGCTCCGCGCCCGTGTCGGCGTCATACGCATGCACGAAGCCTTGCGGATCCCCGTTGAACACGAGGCCACCGCCCGTCGTCAGCACGCTGCCCAGGCCGGGGACCGGGTACTTGACGCTCCATTTCAGCTTGCCCGTGAGCGGATCGCGCGCATCGAGGCGGCCTTCGGCGGGACGGTCCGGCGGCGGCACGGCTTCGAGCTTGTCGACGCCGAGGTACAGGCTCGCGATGCCCATGCCGGACGTCTCCTGCTTCGCCGGGATGACGTTCTGGCAGACTTCCATCGCGTTCGTGTACCAGAGCTTCGTCTTCGGGTTGTACGCGCCCGCGTTGTAGCTGCGCGTGCCGAGCAGGTAGGGGCACAGCAGGGTCTCCTTCCCGACCGGCATCTCGCGCCGGCCGATCAGTTCCCCGGTCTTCGGATCGATCGTCTTGACGAAGTTGTAGGTCTGGCTCAGGGGCCACACGTTTTCCAGCTTGCCGTCCGCCTTGTCCATCACGAACACGAAGCCGCTCTTGTTCAGGTGGACGACGACGTCCTTGCCGTCCTTCTTGAGCAGCAGGGCCTCGTACGTGGAGTCGTAGTCGAATGTGTCGTGCGGGATCTCCTGGCGATGCCATTTCAGCTTGCCCGTCTTCGGGTCGAGCGCCAGCAGGCTCGCCGTGTACAGGTTGTCGCCCTTGCGGCCGTCGCCGTAGAAGTCCGGCGCCGCGTTGCTGGTGCCGATGAAGAACGTGTCCGACGCGGCGTCGTACGTGCCCGGCATCCAGGCGCCGCCGCCCGCGACTTCGCCCGTGTCGCCGGGCCAGCTGGCCGGATCGTCGCGGATCGTGTCGAAGGTCCACATCTTCGCGCCCGTGAGGGCGTTCACGGCGTAGATCTTGCCGCGCTGCGCCTGGTCGCCGCCCGTCGTGCCGCCGATCAGGACGTCGCCCGCCAGCACCGGCGAGGACGAGAACAGGCAGCCGAAGCATTTCTTCAGGTCCGTCAGCTGCGTGGACCACACTTCCTTGCCGGTCTTGTCGTCGATGGCGACGAAGCGGCCGTCCAGCGTGCCGAGGTAGATGCGGCCGTGGCCCATCGTCAGGCTGCGGCCCAGCGACGCATAGAAACTCTCGGACGCGACGGCGGCCAGTTTCGGCTGGTAATGCCACAGCGGCTTGCCGGTGGCGCCGTCGAGCGCGAACACGTTGTTGTTGGGGCCCACGTAGTACAGCACGCCGTCCTTGACGAGCGGCGTGGAGACGAGGCCGGACGTGATGTCGCCCGGCTGGTGGATCCACACGGGTTTCAGCTGCTTGACGTTGCGCGTCGTGATCTGGTCCAGCGGCGAATAGCGCCAGGCGTTCGACGTGCGGTGGTATTGCGTCCAGTTGGCGGCGTCGTCGTCGTCGTGGGCGGCCGCGGGCTGCGCGAGGGAGAGGGCGAGCAGGAAGGCGGCGACGGCGGCCGCCGTGTTGGAACGGGTGGTCGGATGCATGTTGGATTCCTCGGAATGCGTTGGATGGATTACCACACGAAGCGGCCGCCGAGGGTCGCGTAGCGGGTGTTGGTCGGCCGGCCGAAGACGGGGTTCAGCGAGAACGTCGAGCGCGCGAGTTCGGCATACACCGTCACGTGCGGGTTCACCGCGTAATAGGCGCCGCCGATGCGCGATTGCGCGAGGTGGCCCGGCGTGCTCGCGGTGTCGTCGATGCGCGTGCGGCCGTAGCTGGCGCGCAGCGACAGCGCGTCCGTCGCATGCCACACGACCTGGGCGAAGCCGCCGCGGCTGCGGCGTTCGCGGCCGGCCGCGTCCAGCGCGTCGACGTCCTGCATCAGCACGGACCCGAGGCCGTCCGCCTTGAAGCCGGACAGGTGGAAGTTCAGCGGGCCCACGTCGACCGTCGTGCCGGCCGAGATGCCGCGCGTGTGCACGTCGTCCTGCACGCAGGCGCCGCCGCCCGCGACGGTGCAGTGGCGCGCCGTCTGCCATGTGAAGTCGCCGTACAGCTTGAACTTCGCGCTACCCAGCTGGTCGTTGTAGTACACGCCGCCTTCCACGCGCGGCGAATTCGTCTGGTCGGCGCCGGCGCCCGTGAACGTGTTGCGGATCTGGCTCGGGTCGTACAGCGCCACCGAGAACGACAGCGGCACGGTTTTCGGCGAGTTGTAGCGCAGGCCCGCGTTGAAGTTGGTGTACATGTAGCCGGCGTTGAACGTCGCGGCCAGCGCATTCGTCGTGTTGACGACGTCGTAGCCCGTCAGGCCGCCCGCCAGCACGGACGCATCGGCCAGTACGGGTTCCGCCTGGTAGATGCCGTAGGACTTGCCGATCACGATCTCGCCCCAGGACGCGGACGCCTTCGCCCACATTTCGCGCGGGTCCAGCGACTTGCTGCCCGTGTTGCCGACGTTGCCCGCGTTGCGGAAGTTGCCTTCGCCCGACTGTGAATTGATGTACAGGCCCACGCGGCTGCTGTACGTGATCCCGTCGATGGCGGGCGAGGTGACGGTGAACGCGAACAGGCTCGGCGTCGTGCCCGACGTCATGCGAAAGCCCGTCGTACCCGCGTCGTCGCCGTTCTGGCGGTGCGCCTGCACGATGATCCAGCCGTCCGTGCCGAGCTTCCAGCCGCCCGGCGTCTCGAATTCCACGGCCGCGTGGGTTGAACCCGCGGCCGCGCAGGCCAGCAGCGCAAGCAGCTTGCGCGTCTTGTGTGTCTCTTTCATGTCGTCTCCATTGATTGTTGTAGGTACTGCGCTGGTCGCATCTGCAAAAACGGTGCCACCACGCGGCTCACTCTCGCAGGGCTGCGCGCGGCCGTCCGCGCTGAAACAGATGTCGCAGCCGGGCGGCCCACGCCTGCGACAGATGGCGCGTCCGGGCGGCCGAAACAGGCGTTTTTGCCCGTCGCGACGGGGGAAACGGGCATGGCATCGAATTTGCTGAAGGGGTGGGTGCATGCACCAACCCACAGACAAGGAGACAGCAACATGCAGCCGACACGGGAACACCTGCTCTGGATGTACGAGAAGATGATCGAGATCCGCGAGTACGAAGAAACGATGGCGAAGGTTTACCTCGAGGGCAAGCTGCCCCCGAAGATCCAGAAGGGCCTCGCGTTCGACATCGGCGCCGGCCCAGTGCCGGGCGAGATGCACCTCGCCGCCGGCCAGGAGCCGGTCGCCGTCGGCGTGTGCGCGCACCTGGGCAATGACGACAGCGTCGTCGGCGCGCACCGCTCGCACCATTTCGCCATCGCCAAGGGCGTGCCGCTCGACGCGATGACGGCCGAGATGTTTGGCAAGGACACGGGGCTGGGCCGCGGCAAGGGCGGCCACATGCACCTGTTCCACGTGCCGACCAAGTTTTCCTGCAGCGGCATCGTGGGCGCCAGCGCACCGCAGGCCTGCGGTGCCGCGCTCGCCGCGCGCAAGCTGGGCAAGGACTGGGTCGCCATCGCGTTCTTCGGCGAAGGCGCCGCCAACCAGGGCGCATTCCACGAAGCGCTGAACCTGGCCGCCGTGTGGAAGCTGCCCGTCGTCTTCGTCTGCGAAGACAACAAGTACGGCATCTCGGTGGAGAAATCCGTGTCGACGTCGGTCGCGTCGAACGCCGTGCGCGGCGCCGGCTACGGCATGCCCGGCGTGCTGGTCGAGCGCAACGACGCGGTCGAGGTGTACGCGGCCGCCGGCGCCGCCATCGCCCGCGCGCGCCGCGGCGAAGGCCCGACCCTCATCGAAGTCAAGACCGACCGCTACTTCGGCCACTTCCAGGGCGACCCCGAGACCTACCGCCCGAAAGGCGAAAGCGCCGCGCTGCGCCAGGACGATCCGATCGGGCGGCTCGGTGCGCGCCTGCGTGCGGAAGGGCTGATCGACGACGCGCAGGACCAGGCGCTGCGCCAGCGCATCGCCGGCCGCGTGGAAACCGCGTTTGCCTTCGGCCGCAACAGCCCGTACCCGGCGCCGCAGGACGCCCTGAAACACGTATTCGCCGAATGAGACAAGGAGACCCACATGCAAAGCACAATTAAAACCGGCGTACGCACGCTCACTATGGCGCAGGCCATCGCCGAAGCCATCGGCCAGGAAATGGAACGCGATCCGTCCGTGTTCGTGATGGGCGAGGACATCGGCAAGTACGGCGGCATCTTTTCCGCCACCACGGGCCTGCTCGACCGCTTCGGCCCCGAGCGCATCATGGAGACGCCGATCTCGGAAACGGCATTCATGGGCGCGGCCGCGGGCGCCGCGGCGGAAGGCCTGCGTCCCATCGCGGAACTGATGTTCGTCGACTTCTTCGGCGTCTGCTTCGACCAGATCTACAACCACATGGCGAAGAATTCGTACATGTCCGGCGGCGCACTGAAGCTGCCGGTGGTGATCACGACGGGCATCGGCGGCGGCTACAACGACGCGGCCCAGCACTCGCAATGCCTGTACGCGAGCTTCGCCCACATGCCGGGCCTGAAGGTGGTCGTGCCGTCCAATGCGTACGACGCGAAAGGCCTCATGGCCCAGGCGATCCGCGACGACAACCCGGTCGTGTTCTGCTACCACAAGGGGATCATGGGCCTGTCGTGGATGTCCTACTTCGAGGGCAGCACGAACGCCGTGCCCGAGGAAGCCTATGCGATCCCGTTCGGCGAGTCGCGCATCGTGCGCGAGGGCAGCGACGTCACCATCGTCACCCTGAGCCAGATGGTGCAGAAGGCGGCCATCGCGGCCGGGCAGCTGGCGCAAGAAGGCATCTCCGTCGAGGTGCTGGACCTGCGCACGATCGTCCCGCTCGACCGCGCCGGCGTGCTGGCCTCGGTCGCCAAGACGGGCCGCGTGCTGATCGCGGACGAGGACTACCTGAGTTTCGGCCTGTCCGGCGAGATCGCCGCGCTCGTCGCCGAGCATCTCGACACCATCCAGCTGCGCGCGCCGGTAAGACGCCTCGCGGTGCCCGACGTGCCGATCCCGTTCAGCCGGCCGCTCGAACAGGCCGTCATCCCGCAGGTGGACGCCATCGCCGACGCCGTGCGCGGCCTGATGCGCGCGCAACCCATTCATCAACTTCAACAAGGAGCACAAGCATGATCGACGTGAAACTGGACGGCGGCGTCTGGGACGATGTGGAAGAGGGCACGGAAGCCCTGCTGCAGGACTGGCAGGTCGAAGTGGGCCAGCAGGTGACGGCGGGCCAGACGCTCGTCGTCGCGGAACTGGTCAAGACGACGCACGAGGTGACGGCCCCCGCCGCCGGCCGCCTGGCCGCCATCGAGGTCGCCGCCGGCGACACGTTCGGCCGCCACACCGTGCTGGCGCGGATCGAGGGGTAGGCCATGGATGCCGTGACCGTACCCGCGACGGTGCCGCTGACGGGGATGCGCGGGGCCATCGCACGCAACATGGAGCAGGGCTGGCGCGTGCCGCGCGTCGCGCAGTCGGTCGAGGTGGACGTGACCGCGCTGCAGGCCCTCCGGGCGGCCGCGCCGGAGGACGAGCGGGTCAGCCTGACCGCCTACGTGCTGCGCGCCGTCGCGCTGTGCCTGCGCGAGCACCCGCGCCTGAATGCCCGCATGCGCGAGAAGGACATCGAGCTGCTGGGCGACGTGAACCTGGGCCTGGCCGTCAGCCTGGACGACGGCCTGATGGTGCCGGTCTTGCGCAACGCCGACCGCAAGAGCGCGGCCGAGTTGGGGCGCGAGGCGCGCACGCTGGCGGAAGGCGCGCGTGCCGGTACGCTGTCGGCCGGCAGCTACCAGCGCGGCACGTTCACCGTGACGAACCTGGGCAATACCGCCATCGACAGCTTCACGCCGATCATCAACAGCCCGCAGGTGGCCATCCTCGGCGTCACGCGCGTCGCGGCCCGGCCGGTGGCGCGCGGGAACGAGGTCGCGATCGCGCCGATGATGGGCCTGCACCTCGTGTTCGACCACCGTGCCGTCGACGGCTTCCCGGCCGCGCTGTTCCTGACGGACCTGAAACGGCGGCTGGAAGCCGCGAAGGAGCTGTAATGGATGCCCGGATGGTCTTCATCGACACGGTGACGTCGTACGAGGAACAGGCGTGGAACGCGGCCCAGCTGCGCGAACCCGTCACCGAGCCGCGCGTGCGCCTGTGGACCTACCGGGTGCCCGGCGTCGTGCTGGGCTGCTCGCAGGCGGCGCTGCGCGAGCGGCTCGTGGCCGGCCACGCGCTGGCCGGCTCCGTGGTGCAGCGCGGCTCGGGCGGCGGCGCCGTGCTGACGGGGCCGTGGATGGTCAGCGCGTCCGTCGTGCTGCCGCCCGACCATCCGCTGCTCGGCCGCAGCACGCTCTCCAGCTACCGCTGGCTGGGCGCGCTGCACGCGGGCCTGTTGCGCGACGCCGGCATTCCCGCCTATGCGATCCCGCCCGAGGAAGTGCGGCTGCGGCCGGGCGACGCGCGCCTGAAGTGGGCCTGCTACGGCGGGCTGTCGCCGTGGGAGGTCGTCGTCGGCACGCGCAAGATCGTCGGCCTGGCCCAGCTGCGGCGCCGCACGGGCGTCCTGATGACGTCGGGGACGCTGATCGCGCCGCCCGACTGGTCGCTGCTGTGCGGCGCGCTCGGGCAGGAAGCCGCCGATGCGGCGCTGCTGGACGACTGCACCACGTCGTTCGCCCAGCAGCTCGGCGCCCCCGTGCTGGCGGAGGTCCTGGCCGAGCGCCTGCACCACATGCTCACCGACGTGCTGGGCGCCGCGTCCGACGCGTTTCCCCCACGGCCGCCCGGCGCCGCACCGGTCCATTTTCCCACCCTGTCTCATTGAAAGAGGTTCACATGAAAGATCAACCATCGAACGCATGCACGGGCATGCGCGTGCTGCCGAAGGTCGTCACCGTCACGCGCCGCGGCTTCCTGCGCGGCGGCGCCATGGCCATCGGCGCGGCGGCCGCGGGCCCGGCCGCGCTGGCCGCCTCCAGCGACAAACACCTGGCGCAGGACTTTCCCACGCTGGGCGCGGCCACGGCACAGACCTTGCTGCGCATGGCGCGCGACGTCTTCCCGCACGACAAACTGGCGGACCGCTACTACGTCGAGGCGATCCAGCCGTTCGAGCGCGCGGCCGCGAAGGATCCGAAGCAGGCGGCCCTGTTCCGCGACGGCGTGCGCGACCTGGACAAGGCCGCGATGAAGCGCTTCGGCAAACCCTATGCGGCCGTCAAGCGCGAGCCGGAGCGCGTCAGCCTGCTGAAGGCGATCGAGCCGTCGCCGTTCTTCCAGAAGGTGCGCGGCGAGATGGTGACGAGCCTGTACGACAACAAGGCCGTGTGGCCGCTGCTCGGCTACGAGGGATCGTCGTGGGAGCAGGGCGGCTACATCAACCGCGGTTTCAACGACATCGACTGGCTGTAAACGCCCACACCATAACAAAAGACAGGAGACGGCAATGAGCAAGAAAATCGAACTGGGCGACGACGACGCCATCGTCATCATCGGCTCGGGCGCGGGCGGCGCGACGCTGGCCAACGAACTGGCCCAGCGGGGCGTGGACAAGATCGTGATCCTCGAAGCGGGCAAGCATTTCACGCAGGCGGATTTCGAGAACGACGAGTGGGCCATGTTCAACAAGATGTCGTGGCTCGACAAGCGGATATCGGCCGGCGGCTGGCACCACACGAAGACCTACCCGAACCTGCCGGCATGGATCGTCAAGGCGGTGGGCGGGTCGACCGTGCACTGGTCGGGCGTCGCGCTGCGCTTCCAGGAGCACGATTTCAGGACGCGCACGATCTACGGCAAGGTCGACGGCGCCAACATCCTCGACTGGCCCATCTCGCTGGCGGAGCTGGAGCCGTACTACGAACTGGCGGAAAAGAAGATGGGCGTGGCCGGCACGCGCGCGAGCGGCCTGCCGCCGATGCCGGAATCGAACCAGACCAAGGTGGTGGCGGCCGGCGCGCGCAAGATCGGCTACAACAAGATCATCCGCCCCGTCGCATCGAATTCGCAGCCTTACGACGGGCGTCCCGGCTGCCAGCAGATCGGCTTCTGCATGCAGGGCTGCAAGGTCGGCGCGAAATGGTCGACCCTGTACACGGAAGTGCCGAAGGCGCTGGACACGGGCCGTGTCGAACTGCGCCCGGAAAGCATGGTGCTGCAGATCCAGCACGACAAGACGGGCAAGGTGAACGGCGTGCTGTACGCGGACAGCCAGGGCCGCCACGTGCTGCAGAAGGCGCGCCTCGTCGCCGTCGCCGGCAATTCCATCGAGTCGCCGCGCCTGCTGCTGAACTCCGCGTCGTCGATGTTCCCGAACGGCCTCGCGAATTCGTCCGGCCAGGTGGGCCGCAACTACATGAATCACTCGACGGCCGCCGCCGTGGCGATCCACAAGAAGCCCGTGTACATGAACCGCGGCTTCGACATCGGCGCCGTCGTCGCCGACGAGGTGGCGCTGAACACGCAGCGCGGCTTCAACGGCGGCTACTATCTCGAAGGCCTCGCCCTGGGCCTGCCGTACACGGCGGCCTTCATGAAGCCGGGCGGCTGGGGCCGGGACGTGACGTCGGCGCTGGACATGTACGACCACATGACGGCGATCTGGGTCTGCGGCGAAGACATGGCGCGCGAACAGAACGGCATCACCCTGCACCCGACCGAGAAGGACCAGTACGGCCTGCCGATCCCGATCGTGTCCAAGACATACCACAAGAACGACGACGCGATCGCGGCGCACGGCCTGGTCCAGTTCCGCAAGCTGTCCGAAGCGGTGGGCGCCACGCGCGTGATCGACATGCCCGCGTACCCGGCCAGCCACAACCTCGGCACGAACCGCATGAGCGAGCATGCGCGCGACGGCGTCGTCGACAAATGGGGCCGCACCCACGACGTCAAGAACCTGTACATCTCGGACGGCAGCCAGTTCGCGTCGAGTTCCGCCGCGAATCCCACGTTGACCATCGTCGCGCTGGCGATCCGCCAGGCCGAGCACATCGCGGGCGAGCTGGCACGCGGCGCGGTGTAGGAGCAGAGATGAAGCCGACCTCCAAACAGCTGGGCGCGGCCAAGACGAGCCGCATTCCCATCAAGATCGTGCCGGCCGAGCGCTTGCCGAAACCGGACTGGATCCGCACGCGGGGGCCGGCGCCGTCCTCGCGGTTTTTCGAGATCAAGGCCATCCTGCGCGCGAACGCGCTGACGACGGTGTGCGAGGAGGCGAGCTGTCCGAACATCGGCGAATGCTTCGGCAAGGGCACGGCCACGTTCATGATCATGGGCGACAAGTGCACGCGCCGCTGCCCGTTCTGCGACGTGGGCCACGGCCGGCCCGATCCGCTCGATGCCGCGGAACCGGACCGGCTCGCGCGCACGGTGGCGGCGCTCGGCCTGCGCTACGTCGTGATCACGTCCGTCGACCGCGACGACCTGCGCGACGGCGGCGCCGGCCACTTCGCCGCCTGCATCCGCGCGGTGCGCGCCGCGGCGCCGGCGACCCGCGTCGAAGTGCTGGTGCCGGACTTCCGCGGACGCCTGGACGCCGCGCTGGAAGCGCTGGAGGCGGCGCCGCCTGATGTCCTGAACCACAACATCGAGACGGTGCCGCGGCTGTACGGGCCCGTGCGGCCCGGTGCCGACTATGCGCATTCGCTGGCGTTGCTGGAACGGTTCAAGGAGCGCCATCCGGACGTGAAGACCAAGTCGGGCCTGATGGTGGGCCTGGGCGAGACCGACGACGAAGTCGAGGACGTGCTGCACGACCTGCGCGCGCACGGCGTGGACATGGTGACGATCGGGCAGTACCTGGCGCCGTCCGGCGCGCACCTGCCCGTGCGCCGCTACGTCACGCCCGACGCGTTCGCGCGCCTGCGCGACGCGGCGGAGGCGCTGGGCTTCGCGCATGCGGCCGTGGGCCCGCTCGTGCGGTCGAGCTACCACGCGGACGTGCAGCATGCGGCGGCGGACCTGGACCGCGGCTGGCTGTTCGGCGCCAGCGATCCGCTGGACGAACTGCAGCCGTTCCGCGCCGCACCCGAACACATGGGATGACTTTTCAGTTCATAAATGGAGTACCATAAACCGTAAGTACACGACCGGCAAACGACGAGTTGCCGGCGCTGCAGGAGACGACGATGACGAACCAGACACAAAGCCGGCACATCGACAACGTGATGTCGGTGGCCATGCACGGTACCGCCGCGAACGGCGCCAACGAGTTGATCCACAACTCGTGGCGCCGCTGCGTGAACGACTACGGGCTCGATCCGGCGCGCCCGAAGGCGCCGCACATCGTGACGTCCGCCACGCTGCGCGCGCACCAGGAGCAGATCGAGGAATTCATGCAGGTGGCCCGCGTGGGCATGGAGCAGATGTACAAGCGCGTGTCCGGCCTCGGCTACGTGCTGCTGCTGACGGATGCGCAGGGCGTCACCGTCGACTACATCGGCAACGACGCGCGCGCGCCGGACCTCAAGAAAGCGGGCCTGTACCTGGGCGCCGAATGGAGCGAGCGGTCGGCCGGCACCTGCGGCGTGGGCACCTGCGTGGCCGAGCAGACGGCGCTGACGTGCCACCGGGACGACCATTTCGATCCCACCCACATCCCGCTGACCTGTTCCGCGGCGCCGCTGTTCGACCCCGAGGGCAAGTTCCTCGCGGTGCTCGACCTGTCCGCGCTGACGTCGCCGACGTACAAGGAAAGCCAGCACCTCGCGCTGCACCTGACGATGATGTATGCGGAAATGATCGAGGACGCGAACTTCCTGCGCCATTTCCACGACCGCTGGATCCTGCGCCTCGGCACGGCGTGGGCGCTCGTCGAGGTGAGCGGCGAGATCATGCTGGCCTATGACGACGACGGCGTCGTGGTCGGCGCCAACACGGGCGCGCGCCGGCTGTTCGGCCGCGCGGCCGGCGACGTCGTCGGGCAGCCGCTCACGGCGCTGTTCGACCTCGCGCCGGACGACCTGCTGCGGCTCGCGCGCGCCGGTACGATGGGCGAGCGCTCGATCGTCACGCGCGGCTCGAACCAGATGTTCTACGCGAGCGTGAAGGCGCCGCGCCCGCGTCCGGCCGCGCGCGGCAGCGTCGTCGTCGAGGCGGCGGACAGCGCCGCGCCCGCCCACCATCCGGAACTGGATTGCCTGGCCGGCGACGACAACACGATGCGGCGCCTGCTGGACCAGGCCAAGCGCCTGCTGAACCGCAAGCTGAACATCCTGATCCACGGCGAGACGGGCACCGGCAAGGAAGTCATCGCCAAGGCGCTGCACCGGTCGAGCGAACGCGCCCACAAGCCGTTCGTCGCCGTGAACTGCGGCGCGATTCCCGAGTCGCTGATCGAAAGCGAATTGTTCGGCTACACGGCCGGCGCGTTCACGGGCGGCCGCGCGAAAGGCATGAAGGGCCTGATCCTGCAGTCCGACGGCGGCACCCTGTTCCTCGACGAGATCGGCGACATGCCGCTGCACCTGCAGACCCGGTTGCTGCGCGTGCTGTCGGAACAGGAAGTCCTGCCGCTCGGCGCGGACAAGCCCGTCCCGGTGGACCTGACCGTGATCGCGGCATCGCACCGCGACCTGCGCAACCTGATCGGCGCCGGCAGCTTCCGCGAAGATTTATATTACCGCCTGTGCGGCGCGACGCTCCATCTGCCGGCGCTGCGCGACCGCGCGGACAAGCGCTACCTGATCGAAAAAGTCCTGGTCGAGGAGGCGGAACTGCTCGGCATGGATGCGCACCTGTCGCTGGACGCCGTGCACGCCATGCTGTGCTTCGCGTGGCCGGGAAACATCCGCCAGCTGCGCAACGTGCTGCGCTTCGCGCTGGCGGTGTCCGACGGCCGGACGATCACGGCGGCCGACCTGCCGCAGGAATTGACCGAGCAGTTTTCCGTCCTGCCGGCCGCGCCTGCGGTCCCCGCCATTGCGTCCGGCGGCGAGGACTGCGAGGCCGCGCCGCTGCTCGACGCGCTCGTGCGCCACAAGTGGAGCGTGACCAAGGTGTCGGAAGAGCTCAACCTGGCGCGCGCCACCGTGTACCGCTACATGAAGAAGTACGGCATCGTCCCGCCGAACCAGCGCTAGCCGTCACGCAAAGCCCGTCTGGAGCGCATCCCAGACGGGTCCCGTCCGTTCCATCACCCAGGCCAGCGACACCACCGCGACGCCCAGCGCGACGCACCGGCGCACGCTGTCGTCGCGGCCCGGCGCCACGCGCCGCGCGCCCGCGAGCAGCAGCCACACGGCGGCGCCGACCAGCAGCTGGCCCGCTTCCACGCCCACGTTGAACGACACGAGCGACGCGACGACGTTCGGGCCCGTGTCGGACAGGAGTTCGCGCAGCCCGACGGCGAGGCCGCAGCCGTGCACGAGGCCCACGACGAAGACCAGTGCCGGCGTACCCCCGCGTTCGCGGCGGCCCGCCATCAGCAGCGCGGTGCCGAGCACGGACAGCGCGATCAGCAGTTCCACGCCGGGGATCAGCCACGGCCGGTCGGGCAGCAGGCCGTAGAAGCTGGCCGCGATGGCGCACGCATGGCCCGCGCTGAACGCGGTGATGCGCAGGGCGATCGCGCGCAGGCGCATGTCGCCCGCGACGAGGCACACGACCAGCAGCAGGTGGTCCGCTCCTTCGAGGATATGGGCGGCGCCCGCGCGGATGAACTGCCAGGCCGACAGCCACCAGGAAGGGTTGACGTCGATGGCCGCGCCATCCATGCGGTACTGGTCCGTCGCGCCGGCGCGGTGCGACAGCAGGATCGTGTTCAGCGGCGCGTCCGACAGCTTGCCCGGCGCGAGCGTGCCGGCGAAGCGGAACGCCGCGGGGCGCACGCCGGGATACGCGATGGCGGCGTCCAGCACGACGTCGCCGATGTCCGGCATCGCCGCCGGCAGCGGCGTGGGCGCCGCTGCCGCCGCGCGCGCTTGCGCGGGCGTGGCGAACGGCGGTACGCTGCCCTTCACGTGCAGGGCGGCCGTCAGCACGTTCGGGGCGACCGCGCGGCCATCGACGGACACCGTGTGCGCGGCGGCGAGCACCCGCGCGGCCGCCAGCGGATCGACGGCGGCCGTGTCCACGTAATGGAACCACTGGCCGCTTTCCTTCCTCGCGACGACGTACGGCGCCGGTCCCAGTGGCGCGAGCGACACGCGGTAGTACGCGGTCATGCCCGCCGCGTCGTACGTGAAATGCACGACCCGCACGCTGACCCGGCCGTCGAAATGCGCCCACGCGCTGCCGGGCAGGCACACCGCGACGAGGATCGTGGCGCAGATCGCGACGCATTTCGCGGCCAGCACCGCCATCGTCGCCGTCTTCATTTGGCCGGGGAGCGCGGATCCCACAGGGCGCGCCTGGCCGTCTTCTCGTAGGCCATGCCCTTCGGCGTGCTGACGATTTCCAGCTGCAGGCCCCACGGCGCGAGGAAGTACATCCACGTCAGGCCGGCCGCCGGACCTTCCGTGAACGTGCTGGGCGCGCCCAGCGTGCGCACGCCTTTCGATTTCAGGTAGGCGACGGCCTTGTCCATGTCGTCGACGTAGAACGCGAGGTGATGGCCGCCGACGTCGCTGTTGCGGGGCGGCGTCCTGCCCTGGTTCGGCGCCGAATATTCGAAGATCTCCAGGTTCGTGCCATGGCCGCAGCGGACCATCTGGAAGCGCTTGATCTCGGCGCGCGGGTTGACGTTCAGGTGCACGTTCATCCAGTCGTCGGCGAACTTGAACGAACCGAGCTTGATGGATTCCTCGCAGCCGATGACGTCGACGAAGAAGCGGACGGCGTCGTCCATGTTCGGCACCGTGAGCCCCACGTGGTGGGCGCCTTCCATGCCGGGCATGGCGGCGTGGGCGCTGAAGGGCAGGGCGAGGGCGAGGCCGATGCCGGCGAGTGTGCGTTTGAAGTTCATGCTGTCTCCTGATGGTGGTGGTTGTCATGCCGCGAGGCGGCATGACAGGAGATAGCAAATTACAAGCCAGGCCATCGCCAGCGGCGGCACGCCCGTGCGCCCCAGCGCGACGGCCCAGGCATGGCGGTACATCTGTCGCACGAGGGACATTTGTCGCAGCGTACGCACGACAGGACGGGCACTTCATCATCTGGCGCGCGGGAGGTCGATCGGCACGACAGCAAGATCTACGGCGGGGAGTGACCCGGAAAAAAGATGGTAAAGTGCTGGCCCGGCAGACCATCATCCAATGAATCGCATGAGAGATTTCGCGCCCGACGCGCCTGACGCGGCACCGTTCGACGCCGCCTTCCTGCACGATCCGTATCCCACCTATCGCCGCCTGCGCGCGGCGGGCCCGGTGCTGTGGCGCGACGACGTGTTCCAGGGCGCGTGGGTGCTGACGCGCCACGCGGACATCGAGCTGGCGCTGCGCGATCCGCGCTTCTCGTCGCAGCGCACGGGCGGCTGGGTCAAGCGCATCCCCGGCGTCGACGCGAGCCTGTCTGGACGGCGCGCCCAGGCGGGCCTCGACCTGTTCCAGCGCCTGTTCGGCGGCGCGATGGTGTTCCTGGACGGCGCCGACCACCAGCGCGTGCGCAAGGCGCTGGCGGCCGGTTTTCATCCGACCCTGATCCGCACCTTGCGGGCCGACGTCGAGCGGCTCACCGACGAACTGCTGGACGGCATCGACGCGCACGCGGGCTTCGACTTCATCGCCGAAGTCGCGCGGCCGCTGCCGTCGCGCGTCATCGGCGTGATGCTGGGGATAGACCGCGAGGACGAGGCGCGCTTCATGGCGTGGTCGGACGACCTGGCCGCCTTCATCGGCGCGCTGCAGCCCACGGCCGACCAGCTGCGCGCGGCCCAGCGCAGCCTGCTGCAGATGGTGCGCTATTTCGACGCGCTGCTGCCCGCGCGGCGGGCGTCCCCCGGCACGGATCTCGTCAGCCGCCTGCTGCAGGCCGAGGCCGCGGGCGAACTGCGCGCGGACGGCGAACTGCTGGCGCAATGCGCGATGCTGCTGTTCGCCGGCCACGAGACGACGCGCAACCTGCTCGGCAATGGCCTGTACACGCTGCTCACGCACCCGGACGCGTGGGCGCGGCTGCGCGCGGACGAAGACGGCATGACCCTGGCCATCCGCGAACTGCTGCGCTACGACAGTCCCGTGCAGTACACCGGCCGGCGCGTCGCCACGGAACTCACGCTGCACGGCACGACGCTCGGGCGCGGCGACCTCGTGATCGCGCTGATCGGCGCGGCGAACCGCGATCCGGAGCGCTTCGCCGATCCGGACACGTTCGACATCACGCGCCGCGCCGGCAGCCACCTGTCGTTCGGCAGCGGGCCGCACGTCTGCATCGGCGCCGGGCTGTCGCTGCTGGAGGCCGACGTCGTGCTGCGCGCCGTGCTGCGCCGCTGGCCGACGCTCCGCATGCTTGACGCGGCCCCGCGCTGGAACGGCATCGCCGGCCTGCGCGGGCTGGCCGCGCTGCCCGTCAGCGTTTCGTGAAGCGCTCGACGGCGTCGTAGTTGACGCCGTTCGACTTGACCTCGACCAGCTCGCCGCCCACGATGGCCAGCCCGTCGAACGGCGCCGGTTCGGCCGCGTAGATCCGGTCGGGCACGCACACGGAACCGCCCGCGTAATCGATGCACCAGTTGGGCTGGCCGTCGACGATCTTGCGGCTGACGAAGGTGCCCGTCAACGTGACGCTGCGTTGCGGCTGCTGCGCCGTCACCTTGTCGATGGAAGCGGACACGGACCCCGGCATGATGGTCGATGCGACGGTGCCCACGTACGTCGCCGTCGTGGGGGCGCTCCACACCTGCGTGGCGATGACGTCGCCCGTGCAGGCCGTGTTGGCGTAGTAAGTCGTCGTGACGGCGATCGTGAGCGCATTGCTCGATCCGGCCGCGCGCGCGATGACGGCCGTGTCGACCGCGTGCGACGCGCACGCGGACGCCCACGTGCCGACGTACGCGTCGAGGTTGCCGTTGCTGGACACCGGCGGCGTCAGCGGGGTATCCCCCGTGCCGGCGCTGCCGCCGCCACCGCCGCACGCGGCCAGACAGGCCGCGAGCGCGGCAGCACACATTCCTGTTTTCATCTCGTTCTCCTGGCATCAGCTTCTGGATCGGCTGTTCAGCGAGATGATACGCGATCAGCGCACCCCGAGCTGCTGCAGGATCTCGCGGTCGATCGCTTTCAACGGCACGGATTTCTCGACGCCGCCCCGTTTCACGGCTTCCTTCGGCATGCCGTAGACGACGCAGCTGTCCTCGTCCTGCGCGACGGTGCGCGCGCCCGCCTTGCGCATCTCGAGCAGGCCGGCCGCGCCGTCGTCGCCCATGCCCGTCATGATGATGCCCAGCGCGTTCGCGCCCGCGTGCCTGGCGACGGAGCGGAACAGCACGTCGACGGACGGGCGATGGCGATTGACGAGCGGGCCGTCGATGACGTCCACGTGGTAGTTGGCGCCGTCGCGCCGCAGCAGCATGTGCTTGCCGCCCGGCGCGATCAGCGCGCGGCCCGGCAGCACGCGGTCGCCGTGGCGCGCCTCGCGCACCTCGATCTGGCACAGGCCGTTCAGGCGGTCGGCGAAGGCGGCCGTGAATTTTTCCGGCATGTGCTGCACGATGACGATGCCGGGCGTGACGCGCGGCAGCGCCGTCAGCACTTCTTCCAATGCCAGCGTGCCGCCCGTGGAGGTGCCGATGGCGACGACGCGCTCGGTCGTGCGCAGCAGGGCGCGCGTCTCGGGCGCGGCCGCCAGCACGGCGTCCGCGGTCAGCTTCGCGGCGACGGGCGCGGGCGCGGCGCGTGCCGCGAGCCTGCGCACGTTCGCGTGGCTCGCCGCGCGCACGGCGGCGATCAGTTCGTCCGCGCTCTCGCTGAGGAAGTCCTTCAGGCCCAGCTTGGGCTTCGTGATGATGGACACGGCGCCCGCGGCCAGCGCGGCCATCGTCGTCTCCGCGCCCTTTTCCGTCAGCGTCGAGCAGATGACGACGGGCGTGGGCCGCTCCGCCATGATCTTGCGAAGGAACGTGATGCCGTCCATGCGCGGCATCTCCACGTCCAGCAGGATCACGTCGGGCCAGGCCTGCTTCATGCGCTCGATGGCGAGCAGCGGGTCGGCCACGGCGTGCAGCAGGCGGATGCCGGGCGCGGATTCCAGCACCGCGCCGACGACCTTGCGCACGACGGCCGAGTCGTCGACCACCATCACATCGATTGTTTTCATGCCGGATTACGGTAGACGGTAGACGGAAGGGATCACGGAACGGAGCACGTCGCCCATCTCCTGCAGGCTCTCGGAGTGGCCGATGAACAAATGGCCGCCCGGTTTGATGCGCTGCATGATGCGCGTGACGACCTGGCGCTTGGTGTCGCCGTTAAAGTAGATCATCACGTTGCGCAGGAAGACGAGGTCGTAGGTGCCCAGGTCGCCGGGCAGCGCCGTGTTCAGGTTCACCTGGCGGAACTGCACGCGCTCGCGCAGGCCGCGTTCCACGAGCAGCGTGCCCTGCTGGTCGCGGATGCCCTTCAGGCAGTAGCGGCGCAGGTAGTCCTGCGGCACGTGGGTTGCGCGTTCCATCGGATAGTGGCCGGTACGGGCGCGCTCCAGCACGCGCGTGCTGATGTCGGAGGCCACGACTTCCCACGGCGCCGATCCCAGCACGTCGGCCAGCACCATCGCGATGCTGTACGGTTCCTCGCCGGACGAGCAGGCCGCGCTCCACACGCGGAACGGCGCATTCGCACGGAGGGACGGGCGCGCCGTCTCGGCCGCTTCGCGCAGCAGCTCGAAATGGCGCGCCTCGCGGAAGAAATAGGTCTCGTTCGTCGTCAGCAGGTCGACGGCCAGCTGCACCTCGTCCTTGTGCGCGCCGTCCGTCAGCAGCCGGAAATAGGCGTCGTACGACGGCAGGCCGAAGTGCTGCAGGCGCTTGGCGAGGCGGCCGCTGACGAGGGCCTTCTTCGAATCGGACATCGAGATGCCGGCGATGTCGAAGATGAAGCGCTGGAAGCGCGCGAACTCGCCCTGGCTGATCGAGCAATGCTGCATGGTTCAGGCGGCGAGGGCGTCGGCGCCGGCCAGGTCGGGCAAGCCGTCCAGCGCGAGCACCTGCTGCACGTTCAGCAGGATGACGAACTTGCCGTTCACCTTGCCCATGCCGGCAATGAAGTCGCCGCGGATGCGCGTGCCGAACGACGGCGCGGGCTCGATGTCGGCGGCCGGAATGTCCAGCACGGCGCTGACGGCATCGACGACGACGCCCGTCAGCTGGCGCTCGCCGTCGTGTTCCAGCTCGACGATGACGATGCACGTGCGCTTGCCCGCCACGGATTGCGGCCGGCCGAAGCGGGCCGCGAGGTCCATCACGGGCACGACGGCGCCACGCAGGTTGATGACGCCGCGGATCGCGTCCGGCATCATCGGTACTTCCGTGAGGCCGGAGAACTCGATGATCTCCTTGACGGCCATGATGCCGATGCCGAAGGCTTCGCCGCCCAGCATGAAGGTGAGGTATTGGGCGGACTGGCCGGCGGCCGCCGCGTTGGCTGCTTGGTTCGTGTGATTCATTCGGTCACCGCGGGTCAGAAATTGGTGAAGTTGGCTTCGTCGGGCGCGGCCAGCGGCGCCGCGGCACCGGCCAGGCGCAGCGGGGAACGCTTGGCGCGGGGCGCCGGGCGCGTCAGGGCAGCCTGGCCCGCGGCGCCGCCCGCGAGGCGGAAGAAGCCCATCGCCTGCTGCAGCTGCTCGGCCTGGGAGCTCATTTCCTCGGCCGTCGCGGCCAGCTCCTCGGAACTGGATGCGTTCTGCTGCGTCGTCTGGCTCATCTGGCCGACCGCCGCGTTGATCTGGCCGACGCCGGCCGATTGCTCTTCCGATGCGGCCGTGATCTCCTGCACGAGGTCCGAGGTCTTGCGGATGTTCGGCACCATCTGGTCGAGCAGGCCGCCGGCGCGCTCGGCCAGCTCCACGCTGCTCGTCGCCACTTCGCCGATTTCCTGCGCGGCGACCTGGCTGCGTTCGGCCAGCTTGCGCACCTCGGCGGCGACGACGGCGAAGCCCTTGCCGTGTTCGCCGGCGCGGGCCGCCTCGATGGCGGCGTTCAGCGCCAGGAGGTTGGTCTGGTAGGCGATGTCGTCGATGATGCCGATCTGCTTCGCGATCCGCTTCATGGCGGCGACGGTCGCCTTCACGGCTTCGCCGCCTTCCGCCGCCTCGCGCGCGGCCTGCGTGGCCATGCCGTCGGTGACGCGGGCGTTCTCCGTGTTCTGCGAGATCGATGCCGTCATCTGTTCCAGCGAGGCGCTCGTCTCCTCGACGCCGGCCGCCTGCTCGGACGCCGACTGCGACAGCGCCTGCGCCGTCGCGCTGACTTCTTCCGACGCGGACGCCAGCGACTGGGCGCTGCCGTTGACGTCGCCGACGACCTGCGCCAGCCGGTCCATGGTGCCGTTCGAGTAATCCTTCAGCTTCGCGAACGCGCCCTGGTAATCCTTGTCGATGCGCTTCGTCAGGTCGCCTTCGGCCAGCGCGGACATGACGCGCACCACGTCGTCGATGCTGGCGCCGGTCGTCGTCACGAGCTGGTTCAGGCCATCGCCCATCTCCTTCTGGAAGCCCTGCATCCCGGTCGTGTCGACGCGTACGCCGAACTCGCCGCGGTTGGCCGCTTCCACGACGGCGCGCTGGCCCGCGATCACCTGGCGCAGCTTCGCCACCATCTGGCCGACGGCATGCAGCATGCTGTCGTTGTCGCCGCGGCGCAGCGTCACGTCGCCGGACAGGTCGCCGTTCGCGATGCGCTTGAGCAGCTCGGCCGCGTAGGCCGGCTCGCCGCCCAGCGTACGGGTGAGGCTCAGCGTGATCCAGAAAGCCATGCCGATGCCCATCAGGACCGCGGCGGCGCCCAGCAGCGTGAGCTGGTTGCGGGTCTCGACGTATTCGGCCGACGCGTCCCTGGCCGACTGCTCCATCGCCGCATTCTGGTGTTCGATCAGCTTTTCGATCGCCTTGATGTACGCGTCCTGCAGCGGCTGGATCTGCGTCGCCAGCAGCGCTCCAGCCTCGGCGCGCTTGCCTTCGTGCACGAGGCGGACGAACTGGTCCTGCACCACCAGGTTCTTCTGGCGCTGCTGGTTCATGCCGTCCATGATCTGGCGTCCGGAGGCCGACTTGACGAGGTTCTGCAGCTTCTCGATATCCGCGCGCTGGTCGTTGCGCGACTCGTCGATCTGCGCCAGTTCGCGCCGGGTCGCCTCCGGGTCCTCCGTCAGCACGATGTTGCGCATCGCGGTGGCGATCTCGTGGATGTTGCCGATCGCGTCGTAGCTGAGCACGACCTTCGGATACTTGTCGTTGGCCATCTCGCCAACGTTGTCGCTGACGCTGGCGACGCTGTGGATGCCCATCGCGACGACGGCGGCCAGCAACACGCTGACGGTGCCGAAGCCCAATGCCAGGCGGGCGCTGACTTTCAGATTACGGAACATGGCAGTTCTCCTCGAGGCGGCTGCGCGCTATCAGAAACGGGTGAAGCTGGCTTCGTCCAGGTCCGCCTCGGCGGCGTACGCGGGGTTGTGCAGGGCGATGCCCTGGCGCTTCGGCGTCGCACCCGGATGCGCGGGCGCGCGGCGTGCCGGCTTGCGCGCCGGCGGCGGCGCATCGCCGCCCGCCAGGCGGAAGAACGCCATCGCCTGCTGCAGCTGCTCGGCCTGGGAACTCATTTCCTCCGCCGTCGCGGCCAGCTCCTCGGAACTGGATGCGTTCTGCTGCGTCGTCTGGCTCATCTGGCCGACCGCCGCGTTGATCTGGCCGACGCCGGCCGATTGCTCTTCCGATGCGGCCGTGATCTCCTGCACGAGGTCCGAGGTCTTGCGGATGTTCGGCACCATCTGGTCGAGCAGGCCGCCGGCGCGCTCGGCCAGCTCCACGCTGCTCGTCGCCACTTCGCCGATTTCCTGCGCGGCGACCTGGCTGCGTTCGGCCAGCTTGCGCACCTCGGCGGCGACGACGGCGAAGCCCTTGCCGTGTTCGCCGGCGCGGGCCGCCTCGATGGCGGCGTTCAGCGCCAGGAGGTTGGTCTGGTAGGCGATGTCGTCGATGATGCCGATCTGCTTCGCGATCCGCTTCATGGCGGCGACGGTCGCCTTCACGGCTTCGCCGCCTTCCGCCGCCTCGCGCGCGGCCTGCGTGGCCATGCCGTCGGTGACGCGGGCGTTCTCCGTGTTCTGCGAGATCGATGCCGTCATCTGTTCCAGCGAGGCGCTCGTCTCCTCGACGCCGGCCGCCTGCTCGGACGCAGACTGCGACAGCGCCTGCGCCGTCGCGCTGACTTCTTCCGACGCGGACGCCAGCGACTGGGCGCCGCCGTTGACGTCGCCGACAACCTGCGTCAGCTTCGCGATCATGTTCTTCATCGCGGTCAGCAACTGGCCGGCCTCGTCGCGCGCATGGCTCTCGATGTGCACCGTGAGGTCGCCGGCCGCCAGGCGGTCGGCCGCGTCGACGGCGATGCGCAGGGGGCGGGTGACGGACAGCGTGATGAACGTGGCGACGCACAGCGCGAGCAGGACGGCGCCGGCCGTCATGGCGAGCACCAGCTGGCGGGTCTCGTCGTACGTGGCGGCGGCCTCGTTGGCCTTCTGCTGCATCTTGTCCGACTGGTGCTTGGCCAGTTCGTCGATCGCGTCGATCAGCTCGCGGTTGAGCGGCATGTAATCCTTGCTGACGTATTCCGCCGCATGCGGGCGGTCGCTGCGTACCAGCTCGAAGAACCGGGCATACGTCGGGTCCAGTGCCGCGTGCTTGTCGACGATCCGCTTGAGCATCTTCTTGCCGGTGTCGCTGGCGACGAGTTTCGTCAGCTCGGCGATGCGCGTGCTCGTGTCGGCGCGCAGTTGTTCGATCAGCTTGCGATAGCGCTCGTTCTGCGCCTCGTCCGCGGTCAGCAGCATGCCGCGCATCTGGCGCGGGAGGTCCACGGTGTCACGGATCAGGTCTTTCGCGATGACGACTTTCGGATACGCGTCCGCCGTGATGTAGGCGGTGGCATCGTTCATGACCGCCATGCGGTTCATGGCCAGCAGCGCGATCGCCAGCAGGAGCAGCAGTACCGCACCGAAGCCGAGGCCCAGGCGGATGCCGATTTTCAGGTTCTTGAGCATGTGGCTCTCCACTTCAGTTAAATGTCAGGCCGCGGCGGCCTGGCTTTCGTGTTCGACGCCGGCCAGCAGGGCCGCCATGTCGAGGATCAGTGCGACGTCGCCGTTGCCGAGGATCGAGGATCCGGACAGGAAGCGCGCGCCGGCGAACACCTTGCCGAGCGGCTTGATCACGGTCTGGAATTCGCCCAGCAGGCTGTCGACGACGAGGCCGGCCTTGCTGCCGCCGTAGCGCACGACGACGATGCTGCGGCGCCGTGCCGGCGCGCCTTTGACGCCGAAGCGTTCCCTCAGGCGCACGAAGGGCAGGGGCTGGCCGCGCAAATCGACCCAGTCGCAGCCCGGCTGTTCGACGAACTCGATGCATTCCTCGACCATGTCCATCGGGATCACGAACACCGACTTGCCGACGCCGACCTGGAACCCGTTGATGATCGCCAGCGTCAGCGGCAGGCGCACCGTGACGGTGGTGCCTTGTCCCTCGGTGCTGGCGATGTCGACGCTGCCGCGCAGCGCGACGATGTTGCGCTTGACGACGTCCATGCCCACGCCGCGGCCGGACAGGTTCGTCACCTGTTCCGCCGTCGAGAAGCCCGGCTCGAAGATCAGGTTGAAGATTTCCTTGTCCGTGAGCAGGCGGCCCGGCTCGACGAGGCCGCGCTCGACGGCTTTCGCGAGGATCCGGTCCCGTTTCAGGCCGCCGCCGTCGTCCGACACTTCGATCACGATGCTGCCGGAGTCGTGGTAGGCGTTCAGCGCGACGGTGCCTTGCGCCGGCTTGCCGCGCGCGGCGCGCACGTCGGCCGGCTCGATGCCGTGGTCCATCGCGTTGCGCACGAGGTGCGTGAGCGGGTCGCCGATCTTCTCGACGACGGTCTTGTCCAGTTCCGCGTCCTCGCCGCTGACCTCCAGGCGGATGTCCTTGCCCAGCTCGCGCGCCACGTCGTGCACGACGCGCTGGAAGCGGTTGAACGTGGCGCCGATCTTCACCATGCGCAGCTGCAGCGCGCTGTCGCGCACTTCCTCGACGAGGCTGGACAGCGTCGACGTGCATTCCAGCAGTTCGGGGATCTGCGTGCGGCGCGCGACGAGATTGGCGCCCGCGCCCGCGATGATCAGTTCGCCCACGAGGTTGATGAGGCGGTCCAGCTTGTCCGCGTCCACGCGCACGGAGCGGTTTTCCTGCTGCTGGCGCGGCGCGTCCGGCGCCTGGCGCTGTTTCGCGAGGGCCGCCTCGACGACGGGTGCGCGCACGGCGCCCTGTTCGACGAGGACCGCGCCGATCGGTTGCGCCGGCGCGGTGCTGGCTGCCTGCGCCGCCAGCGCGTGTTCCAGTTCGTGCGCGGTGACGCTGCCGCAGCGGACGAGCATCTGGCCCAGGCGCTCGCGCTGCGCCGGCGCCTCGTCCAGCCAGGCGAGGTAGCCGGCGATGCGGTTCTCGGGCGGCAGGATGCGGATCGCGCAGTCGTCGCGCACGAAGTCGAACACGCCGTCGATCGTCGCCTTGTCGGCGGTGCTGTGGAAGCCGATCTCGAAGCCGAGGTAGCACGACTCGGGATCGAATTCGTCCAGCGCCGGCAGGTCGTCGGCGATCGTCGCGATGCCGGTGATGGTGCCCAGCTGGCCCAGGTAGCGGATGAACGACAGCGGGTCCATGCCGTTGCGCAGCACGTCGGGACCGAAGCGCAGCGAGATGTGCCAGTGGCCGGCTGCGCCGTCGCTCGCTTCGGGTTCGGTGGCGCCGGTGGGCGCCGGTGCCGCGCCGCCGTCGAGGTAGGCCTGCAATTGCGCGACGAGCGGCGCGCCTGCCGCGGCGAGATCCGCGTCGTCCAGCGTGCCGCGCTCCACCGCGTCGACGAGGGCGCCGATGTGGTCGCGGCATGCGAGCAGCAGCGCGACGAGTTCGTCGCCGACGGGGATGGCGCCGTCGCGCACCTTGTCCAGGACGCTCTCGGCCACGTGCGTGAATTCGACGACGGGGTCGAGGCCGAACATGCCGGCCGATCCCTTGATCGTGTGCGCCGCGCGGAAGATCGCGTTGACGGCGTCGAGGCCGTCGCGCGTGACCGCGAGCAGGGCGCTTTCCATCTGCTCCAGCAGTTCGCGGCTTTCGGCGATGAAGGTGTGCGTCACCTGGTCGATGTCGATGCTCATGCCGGCTCTCCTTCCGCGCTCATGCCGAGCATTGCGAACGCGTCGCACACGGCGGGGCTGGCGCCGCGCAGCACGAGCGCCTTGCCGAGCCGCTGCGCTTCGCGCCGCGCCACGAGCAGCAGCTGCATGCCGGCGCAGTCGAACTCCGTCACCTGGGACAGGTCGAGCGCGGGCGCATCGATCGTGCGTACGGCGTCCAGCAGCACGGGATGCAGCTCCGCGGCGCGGTAGATCGTCATTTCGCCTTCGACCGCCAGGCATGCGGCGGCCCCTTGGCTCGTTTCGCCAATAATCGTCATTGCATCGTTGCTCCGGGATGGCCGGCCTGCGCCGGCGCGTTGGGTCAGCCGAACGTCAGCTTCTGGACGGCGGCCAGCAGGGCTTCCGGCTTGAACGGCTTGACCATCCATGCTTTCGCGCCGGCGGCCTTGCCCTGTTCCTTCTTGTCTTCCTGCGACTCGGTGGTCAGCATCAGGACCGGGGTGAACTTGTAGGCGGGACGGGTCTTCAGTTCGCGCACGAACGCGATGCCGTCCATGTTGGGCATGTTGACGTCGCTGATGATCAGGTTGACCTTCTGGCCGGTCAGCTTGGCCAGCGCGTCCTGGCCGTCGACGCCTTCGATGACGTCATAGCCGGCCTGCTTGAGTGCGATGCCGACGACCTGGCGGATCGAGATCGAATCGTCCACCACCATGATGGTTTTTGCCATGGTTAAATCCTAGTCTAGAAAAACGTGATGTCTTCGGCCAGCTGCGGCGCGGGCTTCGCGGTGCTCTTGTGGAGCGTGCGTTCCTCGGCCATTGCGTAGGTGCTTTCGAGTTCGGCGAGCAGGCTGCGGGCATCGAGGCCGCCGCCTTGCTGTTGCTCGTCCAGCCACGACGGCAGGCGGGCGATGTTGTCGCGCACGTGCGACAGGATCTGGCTGACGCGGTCCTGGAACTGCAGCTGCACGAGCGCGTCGCCGACTTCCGCCTGGATGCCGGCGCTCTCGTGCTGCAGCAGGTCGGACGAGGCCACGAGGGCGTCGGTGACGCCGCGCAGGGACCCGAGCACGTTGCCGATCATCTGTTCGGACGCCTGCACGGCGCGCGTCTCGGCGCGCATGGAGTCCTCCGCCGCGCGGCACGTGACGTCGATCGCGGCGCTGATGCGGCCGACCTGTTCGGCGATGTGCTTGCCCGCGTCGGCCGAACGGTTCGACAGCATGCGCACCTCGCTCGCGACGACCGCGAAACCGCGTCCCGCCTCGCCCGCGCGCGCCGCCTCGATGGCCGCGTTCAGCGCCAGCAGGTTGGTCTGCCATGCGATGCTGGCGACGTCCGCCGCCATCTTCTGCAAGGTGGCCGTGATTTCCTCGAGGCCTTCGATCTTCTGCAGCATCTGCCGCTTGCTGGCGGCCGCGCCGGCCAGCATGTCCAGCAGCGAGCGCAATTCCTTTTCGCTGGCCGCGAACGCGTCGACGATGTTGTCGCCGTTGCGCGCGGTGCCCGACGCGTCCAGTGCCTGGCCGAGGCGGGTGACGATGCCGGAGAAGCGTTCGACGAGGGCGACGACGGCCGTCTCCATCTGGTCGCGCGACGCATCGATGTGCGACGTCCAGACGTCGGCCACGTCGACGCTGAACGCGCGGCGCTCGGCGAGGTCGGCGCCGGTGGATTGCTCGGCCTGCGGCACGGGCGCGCGCAGGGCGGCGAACGCGCCGCCGGCCAGGAGGAGGGCGGCGCACAGCCAGCCATGCCACTGCCAGCCGGCCAACGGGACGATGACGCAGGTCGCGGCCGTGGCCACGATCAGCGGGGAATAGGTTTGCAGGGGGCGTAGTCGCGGCACGCGGCGCTCCGTCGATGTTCGGGTAGGTTTCGTGTTTGCGGTATCTGGGACCGCACCGGTGCTGATCATGTCAGATCGAATTGCCGTGTAGCAAGCATTTTGGCGAGAAATGTCATGGATACGCGGGGAAAACAACACTTGATTAAGCGATCGATAACGTAATTTTGCAAATGGATTTTCGATTCGCTGCGCGATTGGACGCCTTGCCAACGCAGCGGGAATCATCCGATTTGTCGTTCCGATATTTAACAGGCCGGCATGCGGGCGTCATTGTGCCTTCGCTCCAGCCGAAGCGTGACGCCGGAATTGCCGGATTGCGGGAGCCCACCGCGCCGACTACCATCGTGACATGAACACAATGATTCCCACGTTCGCGGCAGGGATGGTGGCCGGTGCGATGAACGCGCTGGCGGGCGGCGGTTCCTTCGTCAGCCTGCCGGCGCTGATCGCGGCGGGTGTGCCTCCGGTCCAGGCGAATACGTCGAGCACCGTCGCGCTGTTTCCGGGTGGATTGGCCAGCGCGTGGGCCTACCGCGACGGCCTGGGGCCGGTCGGCACCGTGCCGCTGCGCGCGCTGCTCGTCGCGACCCTGTGCGGCGGGCTCGTCGGCGCCGTGCTGTTGCTGCGGACGTCATCCGCCGCGTTCACGGCCGTGCTGCCCTGGCTGCTGCTGGTGGCGTCCATCGCGCTCGCGTTCGGGCGGCGCATCGGTGAAGCCCTGCGCGCGCGCTGGCGCATCCATGCACGCGCGGTGCTGGCCGTGCAGTTCGCGCTGGGCGTCTACGGCGGTTATTTCGGCGGGGCGGTGGGGATCATGATGATCGCGATGTGGGGGCTGCTCGACAACCGCGACCTGAAACTGCTGAATGCGCCGCGCACCTTGCTGGTGAGCGCGGCGAACACGGTGGCGGTACTCGCGTTCATCGCGGCCGGCGCGGTGCGCTGGCCGGAGACGCTGGCGCTGCTGGCCGGCGCGACGCTCGGGGGGTACGGCGGCGCGCACATCGGACGGCGGGCGCCGCCGGGCGTGATCCGCGCCGTCACGCTGTGCGCGACGACCGCGATCACGGTTGCCTTCTTCGTCAAAACCTACTTTGTGTGAGGACACCATGCTGCAGGCATTGCTTGCAACCATAGGCGTGCTGGCCATCGCGGCCAGCATCGCCGCCAAGTTCGTCAGGCTGCCGCTCAGCGCTTCAGTTGCGACAGGTCGCGCACCGCGCCGCGGTCGGCCGACGTGGTCAGCGCCGCGTAGGCCCGCAGTGCCTGCGAGACTGCGCGCTCGCGGTTGACCGGCTGCCACGCGGCGTCGCCGCGCGCTTCCATCGTCGCGCGGCGGTGCGCCATTTCTTCAGCCGTCACGCGCAGGTTGATGGTGCGGTTCGGGATGTCGATGTCGATCGTGTCGCCTTCCTCGACGAGGCCGATCGCGCCGCCTTCCGCCGCTTCCGGCGACGCGTGGCCGATCACGAGGCCCGACGAGCCGCCGGAGAAGCGGCCGTCGGTGAACAGCGCGCACGCCTTGCCGAGACCCTTCGACTTGATGTACGACGTCGGGTACAGCATTTCCTGCATGCCCGGGCCGCCTTTCGGGCCTTCGTAGCGGATGATCACGACGTCGCCCGCGTGCACGGTGTCGCCGAGGATGCCTTCGACCGCCGCGTCCTGGCTTTCGAACACGCGCGCCTTGCCGGAGAACTTCAGGATGCTTTCGTCGACGCCGGCCGTCTTCACGATGCAGCCCTTTTCCGCGATGTTCCCGTACAGGACCGCGAGGCCGCCGTCCTGCGAGTATGCGTGGGCGCGGTCGCGGATGCAGCCTTCGGCGCGATCGAGGTCGGCGCTGTCGAAGCGCTCGGCCTGCGAGAACGCGACCTGCGTCGGCACGCCGCCCGGCGCCGCGCGGAACAGTTGATGCACGGCCTGGTCGGAGCTAGCCTTGATGTCGTATTTCTCGATCGCGTCGCCCAAGGTCGGCGAGTGCACGGTCGGCAGCGACGTGTCGAGCAGGCCCGCGCGCGCCAGTTCGCCGAGGATGGCGACGATGCCGCCGGCACGGTGCACGTCTTCGATGTGGTACTTGTTCGTCATCGGCGCGACCTTGCACAGGCAAGGCACGTTGCGCGAGATGCGGTCGATGTCGGCCATCGTGAATTCCACGCCCGCCTCGTGCGCGGCGGCCAGCAGGTGCAGCACGGTGTTGGTCGAACCGCCCATCGAGACGTCCAGCGCCATCGCGTTCTCGAACGCGGTCTTGGTCGCGATGCTGCGCGGGAGGATCGTGTAGTCGTCGCCTTCGTAGTGGCGCTTGGCCAGGTCGACGATCAGGCGGCCGGCGCGCAGGAAGAGTTCCTTGCGGTCGGCGTGCGTGGCGACGATGGTGCCGTTACCCGGCAGCGACAGGCCCAGCGCCTCGGTCAGGCAGTTCATCGAATTCGCCGTGAACATGCCCGAGCAGGAACCGCAGGTGGGGCAAGCCGAGCGTTCGATTTCGGCGACGTCGGCGTCGGAGATCTTCGAGTCGCCGGCCTGGATCATCGCGTCGACGAGGTCCAGCTTGATGATCTTCTTGTCGTTGTTGACGACCTTGATCACCTTGCCCGCTTCCATCGGGCCGCCCGACACGAACACGGTCGGGATGTTGATGCGCATGGCGGCCATCAGCATGCCTGGGGTGATCTTGTCGCAGTTCGAGATGCAGACCATCGCGTCGGCGCAGTGGGCGTTGACCATGTACTCGACGGAGTCGGCGATCAGGTCGCGCGACGGCAGCGAGTACAGCATGCCGCCGTGGCCCATCGCGATGCCGTCGTCGACGGCGATCGTGTTGAATTCCTTGGCGACGCCGCCCGCCGCTTCGATCTCGCGCGCCACCAGCTGGCCCAGGTCCTTCAGGTGCACGTGGCCCGGCACGAACTGGGTGAACGAGTTGACGACGGCGATGATCGGCTTGTCGAAGTCGCCGTCCTTCATGCCGGTCGCGCGCCACAGGGCGCGGGCGCCCGCCATGTTGCGGCCCTGGGTCGTGGTGTGGGAACGGTAAGTCGGCATGGTGTCTCCTCGGGAAATCGTAAAACCCCAAGAGTGCCGTGGGTATGGCAAGTTGTCCAATATATGATTCGGTGGGCTGTGATTCGCATTTCATATCACATGCGGAGCAGGGTTTCGAATCGAACGGCCCGCCGTGAAAGCGAGTCCTATAATTTCTTCAACTGAATTCACAAGCGGCAAGTTACGTCTTGTCTGGATGGACCACGGTGTGGCCAGGGTGATGTGTTCGCGTCTTCCCGGCTGCGGAGAATGAACCGAGCCGATTCTAGTGGAGGAGCGTACGGGCATGGCACGGCGATTTCATGGTGTAGCGAGGGCGACGCTGACGATCGCGGCGCTGGCCGGGCTCGGCGTCGCACTGTTCAATTATTTCGCGCCGATGACCGGCGTGACCGGAACGATCGGCGCCCTCGCTGTCGTCGTGTCCACCCTGTTGCTGGCGTTGCTCGGCTTTGTCCTGGTGCGCAGGCGTACCGGCCGCTCCCGGCTCGTGCCGGTCCTCGCCCTTCTGATGGCGCTCGGCACCCTGGCGGCGGCCTGGCTGCTGCATGAGTTCTTGCTGGTTGCCGCCATGGTCATCGCACTGCTGGCGCTGGCGGTCGATTCGATGAGTGGTCCGGACAGGCACCCGGTGACGACCGTCGCGTCGCTCCTGCTCGTGCCTGCTCTCTGCATCAGCCTTGGCCTCGCAGCCATCGGCCGGCTGCCGCCTGCGACGGCGCAGGGGGCGGCGGCAGCCGATGATGTTCACGATTCGTCGAGGCAACAACCATCGGCACCGCCAAAGCCCATCTGGAACAGCTTCCACGGGCAATTGAGCGCGCAGAAATACTCGCCGCTGGCGCAGATCGATACCTCGAACGTCGGCAAGCTGAAGCTGGCATGGCAGTACCATACCGGGGATGTCTCCGACGGCAGCGGCGGCAAGCCGCCGACCGTCTGGTCGGCCACGCCCATCTACGCCAACGAGACCCTGTACATCGGCACGCCGTTCTACCGGATCATCGCCCTCGATCCGGCGACCGGAACAGAGCGTTGGCGGTTCGACACCCACTCGACCCTGAAGGCGCTCACCCAGCCCGCGTTGAAGACCCGCGGCGTCGCCTACTGGGAAGCCCGGCATCCGGTCGCGGGCCAGGCCTGCCAGAAGACCGTCTACATCGGCACCATGGATGCGAGGCTGTTCGCCGTCGATGCGGACACGGGAAAGCCGTGCCCCGGCTTTGCCGACCACGGCGTACTCAACGTCAACAAATGGAACAGCATCAACGATGCCTGGCCGCTGTCGGTGCTCCAGCCGCCCACCGTGGCGGGCGACCACCTCATCATCGGCTGGGCCGGCAAGGACTGGGCGCTGGCGGAGGCGCCGCCGGGCAGGGTCTTCTCGGTCAATGCGCGCACCGGCAAACTGGAGTGGGTCCTGAACGTTCTTCCCGATGATATCGTCAGGCAGAGCGGCACTGCCAACGTGTGGACCGCGATGTCGGTCGACGAGGAACTCGGGCTCGTGTACTTGCCGGTGTCGTCGCCTTCGCCCAACTACTGGGGCGGCAACCGCGCCGAACCCGTCCCGCTCGCGACCTCCACCACCGCTGTCGACATCGACACCGGCAAGGTGGTGTGGTCGCGCCAGTGGGTGCACCATGACCTCTGGGACTACGACATCAATTCGGCACCGACGCTGATGGACATCACGGTCGATGGCAAGACGATCCCGGCGCTGATGCAGGCGACCAAGATGGGCTACCTGTTCGTCGTGAACCGCAGGACCGGCGAGGATGTCTGGCCGATCGAGGAGCGCCCAGTCCCTACCGGCAATGTCCCCGGTGAGGTTTACGCGAGGACCCAGCCGGTTCCTACCCGACCTGCGCCGCTGCTGGACCAGTCCCACAAGCCGAAGGTCTGGTGGATTGCCGACATGGTTGGCTTCGGCCAGTGCTCGCGCCTGTTCGATGCAATGCATTACGATGGCATGTACACGCCGCCGACCGCCGGGGATGCAGGCACGCTGGGCTATCCATTCAGCGCCGGCGCCGTCCAGTGGGGGGGTGTCGCTTTTGACCCGCGCAGCGAGACGGCGATCGTCAACACGTCACATCTCGTGCAGCAACTCAAGCTGTTGCCACGCGACGTGTACGACAGCGTGGCCAAGGGCTCCGGCGCCGAGCAGGGCTTCTATCCGCAGAAGGGGGCGCCGTTCGGCATCATGCTGGAAAACGCGCTCAACTGGCTCGGCATGCCATGCTGGGAACCGCCCTTCGGCGAACTTGTCTCGATCGATATGAAGACCGGCGCGATCAACTGGCGTCGCCCCGTCGGGGCATCCCAGCAGTACGGCTTCTACATGCCTGAGAGCCTGGGCTCGCCGACCATCGGCGGGCCGGCCGTGACCGCAGGCGGCCTGATCTTCATCGGCGCCTCGATGGACGCGAAAGTGCGGGCCTATTCGCTGGCGACGGGCAAGGAGTTGTGGTCCGACCTGGTCCAGGCCCCGGTGGTCGCGAATCCGGCGGTGTACGAATACAAGGGCCGTCAGTATGTCGCCTTCGTGGCCGGCGGCAATCCGATCATCAAGGACCAGGTGGGCGACCAGCTGGCGGTGTACGCGCTGCCACGGTGACCTGTATCGACCGGGCCGCGCGGAGCAGGATGGGCAAAGATGGTCGAGCTCGATGGCGTGCGCAAGCAGGCCGGGTGTTGGCATGAAAATGTAATATAAGGCATGCTGATCCGAACTATCGTGAACGCGGGGTTGCGCCGCACCCTGCAGCCCCTCTGGAACGACATCCCGTCCGTCGCGCGCATGCGCGCCGCGTATCACCGGATCGACCGCCTGGGGACGCTCGGCAGGCGGCCCGTGCGCGTCGATGTCGCCGACGTCGGCGGCGTGGCCGTCGAATGGATCGGGCGGCCCGCTGCGGCGGGCGAGGGCGTCATCCTGTATCTTCACGGCGGCGGTTTCGCGGTGCGTGCCGCGGCGGCCGATCGCCGTTACTGTGCCGGCCTGGCGCGCCGTACCGGATGCCCCGTCGTGCAGGTGCCGTACCGGCTCGCGCCCGAGTTCCCGTTCCCGGCGGGCCTGGACGACTGCTGCGCCGTCTACGCCGGCCTGCTTGCCGCCGGCATCCCGGCGCACAAGATCGTCGTGATCGGGCATTCCGCCGGCGCGAACCTGGCGCTCGTGTTGCTGATGCGCGCGCGGGACAACGGCTGGCCCCAGCCGGCGGGCTGCATCCTGCTGTCGGCGCCGATCGACCTGACGGCCGGCAGCCCGTCCGCGACCGCCAACGCGGCGCGGGACAGCATGCAGTCACCGAACATCTGGCCATGGGTGCGGATGACGTACCTTGGCGGCGTCGCGCCGGACCACCCGGACGTGTCGCCCCTGTTCGGCGACTGGGCGGGACTCGCGCCGCTCCATTTCCACGTGTCGGACACCGAGATCATCCTCGACGACAGCAGGCGCGCGGCCGAACGCGCGCGCCGGGCCGGGAACCGCGTGACGCTCACCATCTGGCACGACGTGCCGCACAGCTTTTATTACATGAACGCGCTGCGCGAGGCGTGGCGGTGCCGGGCGGAGGTCGTCGCCTTTGCCGGCGCCGCGTTGCGACAGATGTAAAAAAGGACAGCCTGGGGGGGGCTGTCCTTTGCCAGCCCGCAGGCTGCCTTCTATTGCTCCGAGAGTTCTACCACCACATGCCGTAGATCGTGGCCAGCACGACGCAGATGACCGCCGAGCCCAGGGCAAACGCGCCGTCGACCTTGAACAGCTTGGTGTCGACGATCAGCCCCTTCACCTTGCCGCGGGCGAACACGGTGCTGAGCAGGACCATGCCGGCGACGACCAGCCAGAACACGATGAACAT
>NZ_JASNRB020000016.1:0-185335 GCF_030411975.2 Massilia orientalis
TCGATCGACGTGGCCCCGGTATAGGTATTGGTACCGCTCAGGGTTTCGATGCCGCCTGCAATTGTCAGGCCGCCCGAGCCGTGGATACCGCCGGCGAATACGTCCTGCGCATCCGTCAACGTCAACGTCTGGCCGCCCAGCAGCACAGCACCGGAGCCGGACAGCGTGCGCACTTCGGCGCCGTTGTTCGTGGCGGCGATGTCGAACACGCCGTTGTTGGCTACACCGCTGGACAGCGCGATGCTGCCCGAGCCGGACAGCGCGAGACCGCCGCCCTGATCGATCGACGTGGCGCCGGTATAGGTATTGGTACCGCTCAGGGTTTCGATGCCGCCTGCAATTGTCAGGCCGCCCGAACCGTGGATGCTGCCGGCGAACGTATCGCCGGCATCCGTCAGCGTCAGCGTCTGGCCGCCCAGCAGCACGGCGCCGGATCCAGACAGCGTGCGCACTTCGGCGCCGTTGTTCGTGGCCGCGATGTCGAATACACCATTATTGGCGACGCCGCTGGACAGCGCGATGTTGCCCGAGCCGGACAGCGCCAGTGCGCCGCCCTGACCGATCGATGTGGCGCCTGAATAGGTATTGGTACCGCTCAGGGTTTCGATACCGCCCGTGATCGTGAGGCCGCCCGAGCCGTGGATGCTGCCGGCGAATACGTCCTGCGCATCGGTCAACGTTAACGTCTGGCCTCCCAGCAGCACGGCGCCGGATCCAGACAGCGAGCGCACTTCGGCGCCGTTGTTTGTCGCGGCAATGTCGAACAAGCCGTTATTGGCGACGCCGCTGGACAGCGCGACGCTGCCCGAACCGCCCAGCGCCAGTGCGCCACCCTGATCGATCGATGTGGCGCCTGAATAAGTATTGGTACCGCTCAGAGTTTCGATGCCGCCCGCGATCGTCAGCCCGCCCGAGCCGTGGATACCGCCGGCGAATACGTCCTGCGCATCGGTCAACGTCAGCGTCTGGCCGCCGAGCAGCACGGCACCCGAGCCGGACAGCGTGCGCACGTCGGCGCCGTTATCCGTGGCCGTGATGTCGAACACGCCGTTATTGGCGACGCCGCTGGACAGCGCGACGCTGCCCGAGCCGGATAGCGCGAGACCGCCGCCCTGGTCGATCGACGTGGCGCCGATATAGGTATTGGCACCGCTGAGCACTTGCGTGCCACCTGCGACGTTGACGCCGCCGACACCGTCGATTACGCCGGCAAAGGTCTCGCCAGCATTGGTCAGCGTCAGCGTCTGTCCGCCCAGCCACACCGTCCCCGAACCGGACAGCGAGTTCACCTGGGCGCCGTTGTCCGTGGCGGCAATATCGAACACGCCGTTGTTGGCCACACCGCTGGACAGAGCGATGCTGCCCGAACCGGACAGCGCCAGTGCGCCGCCCTGGTCGATCGACGTGGTGCCGAAATAGGTATTGGTACCGCTGAGCACCTGCGTGCCGCCCGCGACGTTCACGCCGCCGAAACCGTCTATCACGCCTGCAAAGCTGTCGCCAGCATTGGTCAGCGTCAGCGTCTGTCCGCCCAGCCACACCGTTCCCGAACCGGACAGCGATCTCACCTGGGCGCCATTGTCCGTGGCGGCAATATCGAACACGCCGTTGTTGGCCACACCGCTGGACAGCGCGATGCTGCCCGAACCGGACAGCGCCAGTGCGCCGCCCTGGTCGATCGACGTGGTGCCGAAATAGGTATTGGTACCGCTGAGCACCTGCGTGCCGCCCGCGACGTTCACGCCGCCGAAACCGGCGATCGTGCCTGCAAAGGTGTCGCCAGCATTGGTCAGCGTCAGCGTCTGTCCGCCCAGCCACACCGTCCCCGAACCGGACAGCGAGTTCACCTGGGCGCCGTTGTCCGTGGCGCCGATATTGAACATGCCGTTATTGAGCAAGCCGCTCGACAGGGCAATGCTGCCGGAACCCGACAGGGACAGGCCCGCGTATTGGTCGATCTGGGTGGCGCCCCCATGGACGTTCACGCCGCCCAGCGTCTCGTAGCCGCCGGCGACCACCAGGCTGCCGGAACCCTGCAGCGTGCCGAGATAAAAGCCGTCCGCGGCGGTCAAGGTCAGCGTCCTGGCGTCCATCAGCACGGTCCCGGAACCCGACAGGCTGACGAGGTGCGAGCCGGCATTCGTGGCGGTGATATCGAGCGTGCCATCGTTCGTCAGGTTGGTGCCGGTCAGCAAGGCATTCGAGCCGTCGCCGTCGGACACCGACACCGATGTGCCAGCGGGAATGTAGTCCGACATGCCCTGCTGCGCGAACGACACGAGCGGAAACAGCGCGAGCAACGCCGTCGCCAGGAGCGTCCGGGCGCCGGAATAAGCGCAGCCCCCGTCCGGCACGGCATCTTGGCCGCGGGTCGTTCCCGCGGTGTCCTTGCCGTTGGCGCAGCCGATTTCGGCGACCGCCATGAGCATACGACGTTTCTTGTTCCAGACGAGACGATAGATGTGATTCATGGCAGCGTGATGTATTCCGTAAAAGCAGAAAGACCGGACGAGAGGAGAGCAACAAACATTGATTATCGGCGACAAAAATGCCGTTAGGGAATATTAGTTCCCGAAAAAACGAAACGAAAATGAGAGTTCGTGTGTCGAAACAACGAAAAGTAGACCTTCTGGTAACTTGATGACGCAGCGCGTCAATACGCGATGGCGGCAAGGTCGTGCGCCACCCGAGCAACGACCTCGTCCCAGGCACCGGCATGGCGCTGGCGGTACAACCGGAGCACGCCCGGATACCATGGCGAATCGGCGCGTTCTTCCATCCAGCGCCAGTCGGGATGGATGGCCGGCAGCAGCACCCAGCAGCGCTTGCCCAGTGCTCCGGCGACATGGGCCACGGCCGTATCGACGCAGATGACCAGGTCGAGCTCCGCCACGATTGCCGCCGTATCGCCGAAGTCCGCGATTCCGGCGCCGAGTTCGAGAAGGTCAAGGCCGTCCGGGCCGGCCCGCCGCGGCTCGCCGTCCATGCCGCGCTGCAGACTGACGAACGCGACGCCCGGCACCGACCACAGCGGAGCCAGGACCGACAGATCCGGCAGGGAGCGGTTCGCGTCATTGACGTGCCCGCCAAAGCCGCGCCAGACGAGGCCGACACGCATCCCGGCGGGCAGCGTATCCAGCCGGGCACGCCAGTACGCGCGGCGCGCGGGGTCCGCGGCGAGGTAAGGGAGCGTGGCCGGGATCGTCGCGAGCGTGGTCCCGGCATGCATCGGCAGGCTCAACATGAAAACCCAGAAATCGTGCGGCGCCAGGCGCCCCGCCTCGCTCATGGGCACGACGCGGTCGGCGCCGGCAGCACCGCGCAGCAAGGGCAGCAGCGCATCGTGGCAGATCAGCGTGACCGTCCGCGCGCCGGCCGCTTTCAGCAACGGCAGGTAGCGTACGAACTGGATCTGGTCGCCGAAGCCCTGCTCCGGCCACACGGCGATGGCCTTGCCGTCCAGCGCCTCCCCGTTCCACAGCGGGAAACCGGGCGCCGGCCTGACGGCGATCGGACGCGCCAGTGCCGGATCGTGCCGCGCCTCCATCCACGGCCAGCCTTCGGCCAGCCGCCCCTGTGCCAGCAGCAGGAAACCGAGGTTCCAACGCGCTTCCGGATAGCCGGGGTCGGTGGCGATCGCTTGCCGGTACGCATCCTCGGCCTCGCCGGCACGCCCCTGGCGCTGGCGCAGGGTGCCCAGGTTGTTCAACGTCTTGGCGAGCCCGGGCCGGGCCGCGAGCGCGCGCCGATACGCAGCCTCGGCGTCATCGTCACGCTGCATGTACTGGTAGACGTTGCCCAGCGAATTCCAGACTTCCGGGTCGTGCGCGCGCCACCGCAGGCAGGTGCGCAGCGCAGCCTCGGCCTCGGCGTAGCGGCCGGATTGCGTGTACGACAGGCCCAGGTTGTGCCAGGCGTCGGCATACCCGGGGCGGCACGCGACCGCCTGCAGGTATTCCCGTTCGGCCTCTTCCGGCTGGCCCGACCTGGCCAACAGCACCGCGAAGTTGTTGTGGAGTTCGGCATTGTCCGGACGCAGCAGCAGTGCCGCCCGGTAGCACTCGGCCGCCTCGGCACGCCGTCCCAGCCGGTGCAGCAGATCGGCGCGGTGCTGCAGGGATGCGGCGTCGGCCGGGTCGTGCGCGACGGCCTCGCCGAAGCGGCGTTGCGCCTCCTCGAAGCGCCCGAGCCGCTCCAGCACCAGTCCGAGGTTGGCGCTGGCTTCCGGATACCGGGGCCGCAGGGCCAGCGCGGCCTCGTGCGCGCCGACGGCCTGTTCGAGTCCGCCCGCCTGTTGATACAACAGGGCCAGGTTGTAATGGGCTTCGGCGTAATCGGGCTGCAGTTGCAACGCGCGCCGGAACGCCTCCCCGGCCTCGGCGCCGCGTCCCCTCTGCTGCAACAGGATGCCGAGGTTGTTCCAGCTGGCCGCGTGCGCGGGATCGCGCGCCAGCGCCTTGCGCCAGAACGCCTCGGCATCGTCCGGCCGCCCGAGCGCACGGGCGCAGGCCGCCGCCAGGTTCAGGGCATCCACGTTCGCCTCGTCGCCCTGCAGCAAGTCGCCGATCCCGGCCAGGGCCTGGTCGAAGCGGCGCTCGTTGAACAGGGCGATGGCAAGGGCAATGCGCTGGCGCGGGTTCATGAAAGCATGGAAGACGGACGAGCCCGTATTTTCCCACGTCCACGGGCACGCGAGAACGGGCGCCATGGCGGCGCGCATAAAAAAACGCCGCCCCGGTCTCCCGGCGCGGCGTCAACTCTGCTGTGACCAGTGTAACCGATCACGCGCCCGAATGGTCAGGCAGATTCTTTCAGCTGTTCCAGGATGGCCGGATTTTCCAGCGTCGAGATGTCCTGGGTGATGGTTTCGCCCTTGGCCAGCACGCGCAGCAGGCGGCGCATGATCTTGCCGGAGCGGGTCTTCGGCAGGTTGTCGCCGAAGCGGATCTCTTTCGGCTTGGCGATCGGACCGATCTCCTTGCCGACCCAGTTGCGCAGCTCGGCGGCCAGCTTCTTCGCTTCCTCGCCGGTCGGACGCGCCTGTTTCAGCACGACGAACGCGCAGATCGCCTCGCCGGTCGTCTCGTCCGGCTTGCCGACGACCGCCGCTTCCGCCACGATCGGGTGCGCCACGAGCGCGGACTCGATCTCCATCGTGCCCATGCGGTGGCCCGAGACGTTCAGCACGTCGTCGATGCGGCCCGTGATGGTGAAGTAGCCCGTGTCCTTGTTGCGGATCGCGCCGTCGCCGGCCAGGTAGTACTTGCCGCCCAGTTCATCCGGGTAGTAGGCGCTGCGGAAGCGGTCCGGGTTGTTCCAGATCGTGCGGATCATCGACGGCCACGGACGTTTCACCACGAGGATGCCGCCCTGCCCGTTCGGCACGTCGTGGCCGGCTTCGTCGACGATGGCGGCCATGATGCCCGGCAGCGGCAACGTGCAGGAACCCGGCACCATCGGGGTCGCGCCCGGCAGCGGCGTGATCATGTGGCCGCCGGTTTCCGTCTGCCAGAAGGTGTCCACGATCGGGCAGCGCTGGCCGCCGATCTGCGTGTAGTACCACATCCACGCTTCCGGGTTGATCGGTTCGCCGACGGTGCCCAGCAGGCGCAGGCTGGACAGGTCATAGTTCTTCGGATGCACCTTCTCGTCCGTGTTGGACGCCTTGATCAGCGAACGGATCGCCGTCGGCGCCGTGTAGAAGATGCTGACCTTGTGCTTGGCGATCGTCTCCCAGAAGCGGCCGGCATTCGGGAACGTCGGCACGCCTTCGAACACGATCTGCGTGGCGCCGACCGCGGTCGGGCCGTAGCAGATGTAGGTGTGGCCCGTCACCCAGCCGATGTCGGCCGTGCACCAGTAGACGTCGTCCGGCTTGAGGTCGAAGGTCCACTTCATCGTCAGCGCGGCCCACAGCAGGTAGCCGCCGGTCGAGTGCTGGACGCCCTTCGGCGTGCCCGTCGAACCCGAGGTGTAGAGGATGAACAGCGGATGTTCCGCATCCACCCACTCCGGCTCGCACTCGCCGCTCTGGCCGTCGACGAGGTCGTGCAGCCACAGGTCGCGGCCTTCCTGGAAGGCGATGTTGCCGCCGGTGCGCTTGTAGACGATGACGTCGCGGATCGTGTCGCAGCCGCCCATCGCCAGCGCCTCGTCGACGATGGCTTTCAGCGGCAGCGATTTACCGCCGCGCAGCTGCTCGTCGGCCGTGATGACGGCGACGGCGCCCGCGTCGATGATGCGCTCCTGCAGCGACTTCGCGGAGAAGCCGCCGAACACGACGGAGTGCGTCGCACCGATGCGCGCGCACGCCTGCATCGCGGCCACGCCCTCGATCGACATCGACATGTAGATGATGACGCGGTCGCCCTTCCTGATGCCGCGGGATTTGAGGCCGTTGGCGAATTTGCACACACGCTCGTGCAGTTCGCGGTACGTGGCGCGGGTGACGGTGCCGTCGTCCGCTTCGAAGATGATCGCCGTCTTGTCGCCGTTGCCGTTCTCGATCTGGCGATCCAGGCAGTTGTACGACGCGTTCAGCTGGCCATCCGCGAACCATTTGTAGAACGGCGCATTCGATTCGTCGAGGGTTTGCGTGAAGGGTTTGTGCCAGGCGACGTTTTCGCGCGCCAGGCGGGCCCAGAAACCTTCGTAGTCGCTGGCGGCTTCGTCGCACAGCTTGTTGTACGCATCCATGCCGGAAATCGCGGCATTGGCGGTGAATTGTGCGGGCGGCTGGAAGACGCGGTTTTCCTGCAGTCCCTGCTGTTGGGTCTCGTTCTCGGCCATACTAGTCTCCTATTAGATGATGTAGTAATTTTGCCTAACACCTTAAGCACTCACGCTTACTGAGCCCTTACACGGCCCAAGGCGGCATCCCCGCTGGCCATTCTATCAACCTTCGGCATACCACGACGCCGTGCCGGCAAGGCGCGGCGGGTGTAGAATGTTGAGCTGTCCTGACCGCCGCCGCATTGGAAAGCCCGCATAGATGTTCGATTCGCAACCATCCTCCAGCGCACGCAAACGCAGCGCACTCGCCAGTTTCATGTTCGCCAGCCGCTGGCTGCAACTGCCCCTGTATCTCGGCCTGATCCTCGCGCAGTGCGTTTACGTGTTCCATTTCTGGGTCGAACTGAAGGACCTCGTGCTGGCCGCGATGGGCAACGAAGCCGCGCTGCAGCACATCTTCCAGGCCGTCGCCGTGCCGGGCGCGCCGCTGCCGGACAAGTTGAACGAAACGACGATCATGCTCGTCGTGCTGGGCCTGATCGACGTCGTCATGATTTCGAATTTGCTGATCATGGTGATCGTGGGCGGCTACGAGACGTTCGTGTCGCGCATGTACCTGGAAGACCATCCCGACCAGCCGGAATGGCTGTCGCACGTGAACGCGTCCGTGCTGAAGACCAAGCTGGCGATGGCGATCATCGGCATCTCGTCGATCCACCTGCTCAAGACGTTCATCAACGCCAAGTCCTACGATGCGCAGACGATCATCGCGCAGACCTGCATCCACGTCGTGTTCCTGCTGTCGGCGATGGCGATCGCCTACACCGACCGGATCATGATGAATACCCAGAGTGACAACAAGCACCACTGATTCCTCCGTAATCCAAGACCCCACAGCGAGACCCACATGACTGTCATTAAACAGGACGACCTGATCGAATCGGTCGCTAGCGCCCTCCAGTACATCAGCTACTACCACCCCGCCGACTACATCCAGCACCTCGCGCGCGCCTACGAGGCCGAGCAGAGCCCGGCCGCCAAGGACGCCATCGCGCAGATCCTGACCAACTCGCGCATGTGCGCGGAAGGCAAGCGCCCGATCTGCCAGGACACCGGCATCGTCAACGTGTTCCTGAAGATCGGCATGAACGTGCGCTTCGAAGGCTTCGGCAGCGGCTCGATCACGGACGCCGTCAACGAAGGCGTGCGCCGCGCGTACAACTTCGCCGACAACAAGCTGCGCGCCTCGATCGTCGCCGACCCGCACTTCGAGCGCAAGAACACGAAGGACAACACCCCGGCCGTCGTCCACATGGAACTGGTCCCGGGCGACACCGTCGACGTGATGGTCGCCGCAAAAGGCGGCGGCTCGGAGAACAAGACCAAGTTCGTCATGCTGAACCCGTCCGACTCGCTGGTCGACTGGGTCCTCAAGACTGTCCCGCTGATGGGCGCCGGCTGGTGCCCGCCGGGCATGCTGGGCATCGGCATCGGCGGCTCCGCCGAGAAGGCCATGCTGATGGCCAAGGAGTCGCTGATGGAAGACATCGACATGTACGAACTGAAGGCACGCGGCCCGCAAAATAAACTGGAAGAGCTGCGTATCGAACTGTGCGACAAGATCAACGCACTGGGCATCGGCGCGCAGGGCCTGGGCGGCCTGACGACCGTGCTGGACGTGAAGATCAATATGTACCCGACGCACGCGGCGTCGAAGCCGGTCGCGATGATCCCGAACTGCGCCGCCACGCGTCACGCGCACTTCGTGCTGGATGGCTCGGGCCCGTCGTACATCGAACCGCCGGCGCTGTCGACCTGGCCGGACGTGAACTGGACGCCGGACACGCAGAAATCGAAGAGCGTCAACCTCGACACGCTGACGAAGGAAGAAGTCGCATCTTGGCAGCCGGGCCAGACCCTGCTCCTGAACGGCAAGATGCTGACGGGCCGCGACGCGGCGCACAAGCGCATCCAGGACATGCTGGCGAAGGGCGAACAGCTGCCGGTCGACTTCACGAACCGCGTGATCTACTACGTCGGCCCGGTCGATCCGGTGCGCGACGAAGTCGTGGGCCCGGCCGGCCCGACGACGGCGACCCGCATGGACAAGTTCACCGACATGATGCTCGAGAAGACGGGCCTGATCGCGATGATCGGCAAAGCGGAACGCGGCCCGGCCGCCATCGAGTCGATCAAGAACCACAAGTCGGCCTACCTGATGGCCGTCGGCGGTTCCGCGTACCTCGTGTCGAAGGCGATCAAGTCGGCGAAGGTCGTCGGCTTCGAAGACCTGGGCATGGAAGCGATCTACGAATTCGAGGTCAAGGACATGCCCGTCACCGTGGCCGTCGATGCGACGGGTACGTCGGTGCACCAGACCGGTCCGAAGGAGTGGGCTGCGAAGATCGAATCGCTGAAGGGTATTCCGGTCGCGACGGCTTAAGCGCACGAAATTGGGCCCCTGCCTGGCGCAGGGGCGACGCATCACACGTCGTCCCCGCAGAGGCGGGGACCCAATTTCACTCGCAATACCGCAACGCTTCCTGCCGGGTTACCATCTCCCCCATGAACACCCAAGCACACCCCGAAGACGCCCCCGTCGGCGTCTTCGACTCCGGCCTCGGCGGCCTCTCGATCCTGCGCCACATCCGCGCACAACTCCCGCACGAACACCTGATCTACGTGGCCGACACGGGCTTCGCACCGTACGGCGACAAGCCCGAACAGGTCGTCGCCGAGCGTTCGCTGGCGGTGGCCCGCTTCCTCGTCGAACGGGGCGTCAAGGCCATCGTCGTCGCCTGCAACACGGCGACCATTTCCGCGGTTCGCCTGATGCGCGACACCTTCCCCGACCTGCCCATCGTCGGCGTGGAACCCGGCCTGAAGCCCGCGGCGGCGGCCACGCGCAGCGGCAAGGTCGGCGTACTGGCCACGGAACGCACGCTGGCCGGCGCCAAGTTCCTGCAACTGCGCGACCAGATCACGGAAGCGACGAACGCACAATTCCTGCTGCAGCCGTGCCGCGGCCTCGTCGACCGTATCGAACTGGGCGACACGGAAGGCACGCGCGACCTGCTGCGGCGCTACGTGACGCCGCTGCTCGACCAGGGCGCCGACACCCTCGTCCTGGGCTGCACGCACTACCCGCTCGTGCGCGCCGCGATCGAGGACGTGATCGCATCGGCCGGCGCGCGTGCCGTTACGCTGGTGGATACCGGCGACGCCGTGACGCGGCAACTGGTGCGCTTGCTGGATGCGGGACGGTTGCTGCGCTCCCCTTCTGGCGATGCGCCGGGCACACTGGAAGCCTGGACCAGCGCCAGCGCCACCGCACTATCGGCCGCGTTCAATAGCCTGATCGGCATCGATCCGCCGGTGCACGAGGCAACGTTCGGCGAGGCGTGACGGCCGTTCGCACTGCTGGGCAAAACTCGATTTGCCAGAATGCGAATGACCCTATATAATCTCGTTCTGTCTCGGCAACAACGAGACAACAAGCAAGACAGTGGTGGCTGTAGCTCAGTTGGTAGAGTCCAGGATTGTGATTCCTGTTGTCGTGGGTTCGAGTCCCATCAGCCACCCCACAGAATTCGAAAAAGCCGCAAGCGCAAGCTTCGCGGCTTTTTTCATTTCCCGCCCTGCTCAGGCTGCACAGGAATTCGAACGCTACCTGCCCGGGATGGGATGCGCCGAGCTTCCTTCACATTCGGCGTTTGACCGACACCGCTGACGTAGGCATGGATCGCGAACTCGATTCTCCTCACCAACCGTACGCCGAGCATCTTGCACATCGTCTAAAATGCACGTCAGAAATGTACTGACGTTAATCATATTTGAGCAAATGAATCATTTGCCCTATACTTGGCCCCGATACACCCCCATAACAACGAGCGGCAGGCATCACGTTGACCTGACCGCCATGCGGCCCCGTCGCATCGCGGATGCGTGAAGCATCCACTCTTTCAACGGGTCCAGACGCCGGCCGGACGAGCCGCGTTGCGACCGCCCGCCTCCGCGCGCCGGACGGATCCAAGCTTCCAGCCGGCCCGCATCGAGGCCTTTCAATGAGGGCCGATCTTCATGACCCCAACACGACCATCGCGCCGCTACCGCCTGCTCGCGACCGCGTGCGCGCTGTGCGTCATCCTGACACCGCAAGCGCATGCGGCCAAACGCAAGCCGGCGGCGCCAAAGACACCTGCCATCGCCGACTTCCGGGAATTGAGCGGCTCGTATCCCGGCACGTGCGAACAACCCGTCGCCCCGGCGCTTTCCGGCCTGGGCGAACCGACCACGCGCCAGTGCGCCTGGAGCCAGCGCGTGGAAATGGTGTACTGGCGCAGCATCCCGACGCCGACCGCCACCTGCCTGCCGCCGGCCGCCATCGCATGGCACCGCCTCACGCAGGCGATCCACGCGGACGCGCCGCCCTGGAACAACGCCTGGTCCGGCCGCACCGTGACCACGAACACACCCGAATCCCGGCAACTGGCCGCCATATGGCGCGGCGACGATGGCCAATGGTCGGCGGCGCTGTGGCGCTGGCAGCCGTCCGAGAAACCGGACACGCGCACCTGGCAGGCCGGCCACTGGGACGATGTGAAGCAGGCCGCGCACGCGATCGATGCGGGCAGTCCGCTGCCGGCGGCGGCGCCGTTGTTCGTCGCGTGGCGCGATGCGTCGGCGGGCAAGCCGCGCGTGCTCGATGGCGACACGTGGCGCTGGGTGTCCGACAAGACCTGCTTGCGACTCGAGACCTCGGGCATCAGCCAGACGCGCATCCACCTGCCCTATTCGCGCGACGATGCGCGGCTCGAGCAGCGCAGCGGCATGCAGGTGCTGCTGGCGCGCCGCTTCCCGAATGCCGAGTGGCTGCAGCCCTTTACCTTGCTGGAGCCGGGCCGTCCCGGTGACCGCACCGGTGCGAAGTTCATCGCCGTGTGGCGCGAAGGCGCCAGCGTCAAGGGGCAGTTGTGGATTCCGCTGCGCGACGACGCGGGCATCGTCCGCGCGCGCATCGTCAGCGATCTCGCGCCGGCATCGGCGGAGCGTCAAAAGGAACTGGCGAAGCAGCGGGCCGACGTGATCGGGCACGAGCTGACCGCGCTGGCCCACGCGTGGGAGGTGCGCCATGAATGACGAACTGTACTCGCCCTTCTGGCTGCTGTCGCCGCTGGCCGTGCTGGGTGCCGGCCTGATGGTCGCGCTCGTGATCGGACTGACCCTGCAGCGTTTCCGCATCCCGAAACTGTATGGCGCCGTGATCGCGGGCCTGCTGCTCGGCGCGAACGGTGCCGGCTTCATCGACCGCGCGCTGCTGACGCAGTTCCAGGAACTGCTCAACGGCGCCGCGGCGCTCGTGCTGTTCGAGGTCGGCCGCAAGATGGACCTCGCGTGGTTGCTGCGCAGCGGGCGCCAGGGCGCCAGTCTGCTGCTCGCGACCCTGGCGCGCGGCGCCGCGGCGGCCGTCACGCTGGGCCTCTTCGGCCTGCCGTGGGGCGCCGCGATCTTCATCGGCTCGATCCTCATCGCCGTCAATCCCGTCATCCACAGTTCGATGGTGGCGGACGAAAACGCGAGCGGCACGAGCACGTTCGCGACGTCGAACATGGTCGGACTCTCCAACTTCGTCGCGCTGCTGGCGCTCGGCATCACGCTCGCATGGACGCGCAGCCACGGCCAGGACGCCGACAGCGGTTTCTGGACGGAGTTGATGCGCCAGGGCGGCAAGCTCGTGATCGGCGCCCTGATCGCCGTGCTGTCGTACGGCGTGTATGCGCTGGCCACGCGGCTGTGCAAGGTGCCGGCGACGCTGCGTCCCGGCATGCTGCTGGCCGCGCTGTTGATCGACCTGGGCCTGTGTTCCGTGATGTCCGCGAGCGCCCTGCTCTCGCTGCTGCTGATGGGGGTCCTGCTGCGCAATGCGGAGAAGCGCGACAACGTGTTCCAGGCGCAGTTGAAGACGGCGCAGGACATCGGCTACGTGCTGCTGTTCCTGATGTCGGCGGCGCTCGTCGACCTGCAGGCGCTGCTGCACGGCTGGACCATCATGGCCGCGCTGACGGTGTTCGCGGTCCGCATCGCGGCCACGCGCCTGGCCCTGTGGCCGGGCACGGCGTGGGACATGCGCAAGCAGCATGCGATGGCCCTGTCGATGTGTTCCCTGGTGAGCTACGGCGGTCTCGTCGTGGACAACACCCTGAATGCCTACACCGGGCTCGATGCGACGTCCACCGCCGTCATGGGCGCGCTGCTGGCCCTGAACGTCCTGCTGGCGCCCGGCCTCACGTGGCTCGGCTTGCACCTGGCCGGCGAAACCTATCGAGGAGGCGCGCAATGAGCGAACTACTGAATGACGAAGCGCTGGGCAAGCTGAAAGCCGACGCCCAGGCACAAGCGGTGTCGGGCAATGGTCCGGCCTACCTGCCCGACTTCAAGGCGTCCACGATCGGCACGATGGGCATCGAACTGGAACTGATGGTGCTCGACCGCCTGACGTTCGACCTGTTCCCCGCCGCACCGGACATCCTGCGCCTGCTGGACAAGCACGACAAGCCGTGGGTGCACACGCCGGAAATCACGACGTCGATGCTGGAAGTGGCGACTGCCATCCTCACCTCGTTCGACGAGGCGGCCGAGCAGCTGGAACACATCCGCACGACGGTGCAACGGGCCGCGTTCGATGTCGGCGCCTCGATCTCGGGCGGCGGCGCGCATCCTTTCCAGAAGTGGAACGAGCAGCGCATCTACCCGAAGGAACGCTATTTCGCATCGGAGCGCAAGTTCGGCTATCTGGCTAAACTGTTTACCGTGTTTGGCATGCACGTGCACATCGGCGCGGGGACGCCGGACGAGGCGATGCGCCTGTGCTCCTGGCTCACGCAGCGCGCCCCCCTGTTCATCGCATTGTCGGCCAATTCGCCGTGCTGGCAGGGCGAAGTGTCGGGCTTCTGCAGCTCGCGCAGCAACGTCGTGGGCGCGTTCCCGATGAGCGGCATCCTGCCGTACGACATCCGCACGTGGGACGATTTCCGCGCCCACTTCGACCAGCTGGCCGGCCACGGCATCGTCAACAGCATCAAGGACTTTTATTGGGACGTGCGCCCGAAGCCGGAATACGGGACGATCGAACTGCGCGTGCTGGATACGCCGTTGAAACCCGTATACGCGGCGGCGCTCGCGTGCTATGCGCGCGAGCTGTGCCTGGAATGGGCGGACCAGCCGGGACGCTGGCCGACCAGCAGCAGCCGCGAACTGTACATCTGGAACCGCTTCAATGCGGCGCGCGACGGCGTCGAGGCGACGTGGATCGATCCGGAATCGGGCGCGTCGATGCCCATCGGAGAAGCGATCCGCGCCGACCTCGAACGACTAGCAAAACGCTCGACCGACCCCGGCTTCGGCAAGGCGTGCAAGGTGATCGAGCATCTGATGAACGACGGCGGACAGGCGCGCTGGCTGCGCGCCCATCTCGCGTCCGGCGGCGGCATGAACGATCTCGCGCGGATGGCGAGCGAGATGTTCGAGGACGGCGCGCCGCTCGACTAATTGCTCGTCATGAGCGGTGCGGATTGTTGGGACGGTTGTCGACGCGGTTCGGCACGCCGTCGCCGTCACGGTCGCCGTGGCGCCAGCCGCCGCGCTCCAGTTGCCAGCCGCGGTCGCCCTGGCGCCATTCCGGCCGATGCCAGACATAGCCCGGACGGACCCGTTCCCAATGGCCGCGCACCCAGGTGTAGCGGTGGCCGTTCCAGTTCCAGTAGCCCGGCGCCCACTCGTAACCGTGGCGCGCGGCCGGCACGACTTCGTGACGCGGCGGCGGCGGTGCGGTGCGCACGACGACGACATCCCGGGCGAACGCCTGCGCCGGCAAGACGGCGGCAGAACTGACGATGGCAAGGGCGGCAGCAGCGAGAATGCGTTTCATGGTGGTTCTCCTTTGGTTGCGCGGTAAAGTTGCGCTGTGAGACCCACTATAGCGATTCGCCGCCTGCATTTGCCGGATTGAAGCGGGCGCTTACAACCGATACATGCCGCAACAGGCCGGTAACAGATTTTCAGATTTTCAGAGTTTCACGAGGCAGGATGCAAAAAGGGCGCCCCCGCGGGGACGCCCTTTTCGAGCTGTTGGATGCCGCCAGGCCCAGGTCTCGCGCGCACCCGGCCAAGATGCCGGGGACGCAGAGCCTCACCTGGGGCGCCGAGCCAGGCCGGCCGGCACCCGCCAGACGATCAGTCCAGCTTCCAGGCGTAGTCGACCTTGGTCCAGGTCTGGGCCGGTGCGCCATCCTTGGTGCCTGGCTTGAACTTGCAGGCCGACAGGCCCTTCATTGCAGCCTTGTCCAGGCCTTTGAAGCCGCTCGATTTCTCCAGCTTCGAATCGGCCACCGAACCGTCGGCGGCGACGAGGAAGGACATCGACGTGATGCCCTGCTCTTCGTTCATCAGCGACGCTTTCGGATATTCGACCTTGCATTTGGACGGATCGAACGTCGCCGGCGTTTCGCCTGCAAAAGCCGAACCAGCGATACCCGAGACCAGCAGAGCGACGAGGCTCACAGCAAATTTCTTATTGGACATTTTTATTACCCCCGTAAAACAAAGTTTTTTTTGATGCCGGTGCTCTCCACCGGCGCTGGACGAGCCGTCCTGGCTCAGAATTCTTCCCAGTCGTCGCTGGCGGCTGCCGCTGCGACTTTTTTCGCGGTCGATGCCGGCGCATCCGCCGCACGTTCCTGCTGGGCCGGCTTCTTGGCCTTCGCGGCGGCCGGTTTCTTCAGCTGCGGCTTGGCGGCCGGGCGGACGACGACGGCGCGGCTGGCGGTGGCGGCGGCCGGCGCCGGTGCGTCCACGATGGCCTGCTCCTCGCCTTCGGCCAGCTTGAAGATGCTGACGACGCGCTGCAGTTCCGCGGCCTGGTCCTGCAGGCTCTGGAAGGCGGCGGCGGCTTCTTCGACCAGTGCGGCGTTCTGCTGCGTCATGCCGTCCATCTCGATGATCGACAGGTTGACCTGTTCGATGCCGGCGCTCTGCTCGGCGCTGGCGGCGGCGATGTCGCTCATGATGTCGGTCACGCGCTTGACGCTGTCGACGACTTCTTCCATCGTCACGCCGGCCTGGCCGACGAGCTTGCTGCCGCGGCCGATCTTCTCGACGGAGTCGCCGATCAGCTGCTTGATTTCTTTCGCGGCCGCTGCGGAACGCTGGGCCAGGTTACGCACTTCCGAGGCGACGACGGCGAAGCCGCGACCCTGTTCACCGGCACGGGCTGCCTCGACGGCGGCGTTCAGTGCCAGGATGTTCGTCTGGAAGGCGATGCCGTCGATGACGCCGATGATGTCGGCGATCTTGCTTGCCGAGCTATTGATCTCGCCCATCGTGCCGACAACCTGCGACACCACTTCACCGCCCTTGCGTGCCACGTCCGATGCGGTGGCGGCCAGGTGATTCGCTTCGCGGGCATTGTCCGCGTTCTGCTTCACGGTCGACGTCAGTTCTTCCATCGCCGACGCAGTCTTCTCCAGCGAGCTGGCTTGCAGTTCGGTACGCGACGACAGGTCGGTGTTGCCGGCTGCAATTTCACGCGATGCGGTGGTGATGGTATGCGTGCCGCGACGGACCTGGCTGACGATGTCGACCAGGCTGTTGCGCATCTGTTTCATTTCAATCAGCAGGCTGCCGCGATCCGACGACTTGGTGTCGATGGCGATCGACAGGTCGCCTTCGGCGATGCTGCCGGCGATCTTGGCGGTGTAGTCCGGTTCGCCGCCCAGCTGCTTCAGCAGGCCGCGGGTGATGACGGTGGCAGCCAGGATGCCGAGTGTGACGGCCAGGGCCAGCAGCACGAGCATGAAATTACGGGCGCTGGCGAAGGCGGCTTCCGCGTCGACCTGGGACTGCGCGTTCAGCTTGTCTTCCAGCCTGCCCAGTTGGTCAAGCCCGTCCAGCCACTTCTTCTGGGCAGGACGGATTTCCTTGACCATCACGCGGGTGGCGTCCATCGCGTTATTGGCCAGGTAGAGTGCCGATGCCTTGGCGATGGCCGGCATGGCGGCGCTTTCGGCTTCTTTTACTTGGTTCAGCAGGGATTTTTCTTCAGGCAACGCTTCTTCAGAGAACTTAGCTGCCAGTTTTTGTTGCAGAGCATCGTACTTCGCGGTCTGTTCCTTGAAACGGTTCAGTTCCGGCTCCATGTCGGCCGGGTCCGTCATCAGGGTCAGGGTACGCAGCGAGGTGACGCGTTCGCTCACGTTGTTACGCATGTCGACGACCAGGCGGGTGACGACATTGTTGACATTCACGACGTGGTCGAGCCGGTTCTGGATCTGCGCCATGCGCAGGATGCCGACGACGGTAACGATAACCAGCAGCACGAGCACGAGGGCAAAACCCAGGCCCAGACGCACGCCGACCTTCATGTTTGCTAAGTTCATTCCTTATCTTCCCTGTTTCAAGTGATCAGACCCGCTCCGGAGTCTTTGTCTTTTGTTACGGAAAGTCCATCTTCCCGGTGGACTTACGTATTTCCGTCAGGATAAATCAAAACGACGATTTGCAGACAGAAAACATGCACCGCTGTAATTATGTTTCACCACAACAACAGGATTAGATGTCATGCAAGGAGAAGAGCCCAGATTATGGGTCTATTCTTGCTATAGGGCAAGGATAACGTTGCAAACGATTAAAAGTTTGCAACATTTTTTGTAGCGGATTTTGAACATCCCGGCCATTTTCATGCAACCGGGGTAGCAAAATAACTAAAAGTCAACCTTACGCGGCGCTTACGCGGCGAGGCGCAGTTTGCCGGCGGCTTCGAGGAGGAGGTCGGGGTTGCCTGCGGCGAGGCGGCGGGAATCGGACAGCAACTGGCGATAGCCGCGCGCGCCCGGCAGGCCGGCCATCAGGCCCAGCATGTGGCGCGTGATGCTGTTCAGGCGCAGGCCCAGCGGACCGTAGCGCTCCAGCTCGGCGCGGATGTATGGAATCATGGCTTCCAGCACCTGCTCGCGCGTTTTCGGCGGGGTTGCGTCGCCATAGAAACGGGCGTCCCAGCCGGCCATCACGTAGGGATTATGGTATGCCTCGCGGCCGATCATGACGCCGTCCACGTGCTGCAGGTGCGTGGCGATCTCGTCGTCGGTCTTGATGCCGCCGTTGATGATGATCTCGAGGTCGGGGAATTCGCGCTTCAGCTGGTACGCCACTTCATAGCGCAGCGGCGGGATCTCGCGGTTTTCCTTGGGCGACAGCCCCTTCAGCACGGCATTGCGCGCGTGGACGATGAAGGTGCGGCAGCCGGCGTCGGCGATGGTGCCGATGAAATCTCGCACGAAGCCATATTCTTCGTTGTGATCGATGCCGATACGGTGCTTGACGGTGACGTCGATGCTGACGGCGTCGCGCATCGCCTTCACGCAATCGGCGACGAGTTGCGGTTCCTGCATCAGGCAGGCGCCGAACGCCCCCTTCTGCACGCGCTCGGACGGGCAGCCGCAATTCAGGTTGATCTCGTCATAGCCCCACTGCTCTCCCAGCTTCGCGCTCTTGGCGAGATCGACGGGATCGCTGCCGCCCAGCTGCAGCGCGATGGGATGCTCGACGTCGTCGTAGCGCAGGTGGCGCTCGACGTCGCCATGGATCAGGGCGCCCGTCGTCACCATCTCTGTATACAACCAGGTGTGTTGCGTGATCTGGCGGTGGAAGACGCGGCAATGGCGGTCGGTCCAGTCCATCATGGGCGCCGTACTTAAAGTTCGCTTGCGGTATTTCATCAATATCTCAAAATTACATTCGTGGCTGTTGACTTAATTCAAACTCAAATTAGTTATGAATGCATGGTTCAGTAGCCATCCAAAGACAGGATTATCCCGCATCGAGGTCTCTGCCGCCATCTCACGTTAAAGCATGCTGTCGCAATCCTTGCCCCGCCCGCGATGAAAGAGTATGTTAAGCGCACACCTCGGCGTCAGAACAAGGAGCGCGAACATGTCAATCAAACGGCCCCGTTCTTTTCAAGTGATGCTTGGATTGCTCGCGACAGCGGGCCTTGTCGCGTGTGCCAGTCCTGACGGCGACCATGGTCGGCATCACGCGGATCAATCTGCAGAAACCGCTGGCAATGGCTTACCGGGTGGCCCCCAGTCGACTGGCGGAATGATGGGCGCCGGCATGACAGGAAGCAATGGCAGCTGCCCGATGACGGATTGCGGAAATGCCACCGCCTCTACGCAACGACAGCCGATGATGGATAAGGATGCGATGTGCGCCATGTACCGCGGCATGCGCGACGCTCCGACAGAGCAGGCTCGGCAAGCGATGATGGAACGAAACATGCAAGCTATGTCTCCCGAGATGCGCCGACAACACATGGAAATGATGCGGCAACAATGTCAGTGAACGGACGCTGGCCGCCCGTCGTCAGCATCTTCCTTGTCCTGCGGTTTACTGACCAGCCTGGATAACTCGAGGTTGCCAACTGGTGGCGTAGTACGCCAGGGCACGACGAACAAACGCTCTGCCAATCCACCAGCCACGCGTCTCATCTGCTCGCGCTCGCCGGCCATCCGCGCCTGTAGAAGCGGGTCAAGCGTGCCGGCAGCAAGTATGCTCTTGTTGATCACCCACGCATAGGGTTCGACGCCGGCGCGGCGCAAGTCGTCCTGTAACGCCGCTGCTTGCGAAACGGGCGTCACTTCCGGCAAGGTCACCAGGATGATCTTTGTGTAGGTTCCATCTTGTAGCCGCATCAAGGGCGTGGTCACGCGTCCACTGCCAAGGCCCTCGAATTCGCGCAGCGTTTGCCGATGATAGGCACCGGTAGCATCCATCAACAGCAGGGAGTGCCCGGTTGGCGCCGTGTCGAGCACGACGAAGGCACTCCGGGCTTCGTTGACGATTTTCGAGAAGGCGTGAAAAACCGCTACTTCTTCGGTGCACGGCGAGCGCAAATCTTCCAGCAACAAGGCTTTTTCCTGCGCATTCAACCCCGACGATTTGCTTGCCATCACCTTGGCGATGTAGCGCTGGGTTTCAACCTTCGGGTCGATGCGATCGACATGCAGACCAGACACCTCCGCATCCAACGTGCCGGCAAGGTGCGCTGCCGGATCCGTGGTGCTGAGGTGGACGGTTTTCCCGCGTCGGATCAGGCCGAGCGCCAAGGCGGCGGCCAGGGTCGTCTTGCCCACCCCGCCCTTACCCATCACCATGATCAAACCGTGTTCGGCAAGTGCCAGCTCGTCGGCCAACGCGTCCAGGCCGGGCAGCGGCTCGATGGGATCATTGGCGGCATTGCTCTTGATGGCCGGGCTCGCATTTGCCGTAAAAAGCGCACGCAAGGCAGCAAGCCCGACCGTGTCGAACGATCGCAGCGGCACCTGATCTTGCGGTAATGATTGCAGGCATGTCGGCATCTCATCCAATGCCCGCTGTTCCAGAGTCCAGATGGCAACCGCGACCATATCGTCGGGATCGCTGGCGTGGAACACCCCATTGATCACCAGACGCTGGTTGTTCAGGCCGAGCGTGTGCAATTCCTCCGACGTGCGCGCCGCCTCGACAATCGCACTCTTGTCGGCGCGGGCGACCAGAATGATTGTCGTCCGGCCCGGATCGGTCAGGGCATCCATCGCAGTCTTGAAGCGTACTTCCTGCATCATCAAGCCCGAATGCGGGCCAAGACAGGAGGCGCCACGATCGTTACCGGCCAGAAAACCGCTCCACGCCTGTGGCAGGCTGAGCAAGCGTAGCGTGTGCCCCGTCGGCGCCGTGTCGAACACGACATGGTCGTAGTCATCGGCTGCGTCGAACAGCAGGGAGGCAAATTCGTCGAACGAAGCGATCTCCGTAGTACAAGCGCCGGACAATTGTTCACGCACAGTTGCGCGGTCTGTATCGCTGGCGCTGGCGTCCATCTGTGCCAGGACCCGTCGGCGATACGATTCGGCGGCCGCGTCCGGGTCGATGTTCAGCACGGACAATCCCGGTGCGCCGGGCACCGGAGAGGGTTTGTTGCGAAGCTCGATGCCCAGCATTTCGTCGAGGTTCGATGCGGCGTCGGTACTGACGAGAAGCACCCTTTTCCCAGCATCGGCGAGCGCCAGCGCCGTCGCGGTCGACAGCGACGTCTTGCCGACGCCTCCTTTACCTGTAAAAAACAGGTGCCGGGTCGGCCTATCCAGGAAACCCGGCGTTTTCGCCTTGAGCCAGTTTGCCGCCTGATCGCGTGTTGGCATGCTGCCGCCGTGGACGAGCGCGCCATCGATGAGGATGGCTGGCGTCGCGGTCGCACCCAGCCGCTCGATGTCTTGCCTGTCCGTGACCTCTGCGATATCAATCGACACACCGGTAGCGCGAGCCATGTCTTCAAGTAGTGCAACGACGCGTTGGCACTTCTCGCGTTCGGTTTCCAAAACTTTGATTTTCATCAGCCTTTGCCTTTAGTAGAGTGAGACTAGAAAGACAAGCTTTGGCCAGCATACTCAACTGTCCGCGCGAGAACAACCTTTCAAGGAAGTGCAGACTTGCGCGCAACCATCCCAACGAGCGCCGAGAGGCCCGCATGGCGCTTCCCTTCGCCGAGTTCGGCCTCGTACTCTTCGAGCTCCAGGATCTCGAGCGATGCGAATGCCGCGCGCAGCATCTGCTCCGTATACAGATTATCGAGGACGCCCGGCCCGCCCGTGTTGTATTTCAACTGTTTTGGCGTATACCCCTGCAAGATGAGCAGCCCTCCCGGTTTGAGCGCGGCCGTCATTCCGGCGAAGATCCGGACGCGTAGCGCCGGATCGGCGAACTGGATGAAGATGGCGGCAATGACGTCGTAAGCATCCGGACTCCAGGACCACGTGGTGCAGTCCGCTACCTGGTAGTTGACCGACACCCGCGCATCGCGCGCGAGTCTGCGGGCCTTGGCAACGCCCGTCGACGATATGTCGAAGGCGTCCACGAGCAATCCTTGCCTGGCCAGCCAAACGCTGTTGCGCCCTTCGCCGTCCGCTACCAAGAGGGCACGCTGGCCAGCCTCCAGAAGAGGCGCATGCCTGGCGAGATAACTGTTTGGTTCGGTACCAAAAACGAATTCCGACGTGTCATAACGTTCGTCCCAGACTCTTGCCGCGTCCTCGAACCGGTTGCCCGTCATCTTGTCCCCTTTCATGAAAATCATCGCCGATGAAATCATTCTATTGAAATATATATCGTAAATCAATATAATATTCACGGCTATATTGAAATTGAGGAGTCAACCTGTGGCGCACGACCAAGACAAATTCAACCTGGAGGACATGCAGGCCGCCGCCGCACGGGCCTGCGCCTTGCTGAAGGTGCTCGGCAATCCGGACCGCTTATTGCTGCTGTGCCAGTTGACGCAGGGTGAGTTCTGCGTCAGCGATCTTGAATCCAAGCTCGGCATCCAGCAACCCACGCTTTCCCAGCAACTCGGTGTACTGCGCGAGGAGCAGCTGGTGAGTACCCGCCGTGAGGGCAAGCAGATTTACTACAGCCTCGCGAGCAAGGAAGCCACCGCGGTGCTGCAGGTGCTTTACCAACTGTACTGTGTCCAACCACTGGGAGAAGACAATGACGATTGACTGGACCCACTTTACCCCTTGGACAGCATTGGCCGGGGGGCTGCTGATCGGACTGGCCGCCTCGACATTCGTCCTGCTCAACGGCAGGATCGCCGGCATCAGCGGCATTCTCGGCGGTCTCCTGCGCCCGGTGCAGGGCGATATCGCCTGGCGCGTCGCTTTCCTGGCCGGGCTGGTGGCCGCTCCCCTGCTCTACGGCCTGTTCCGGACCTTGCCCGCCGCCCATATTGAAGCCGGCGACGGCACGCTCATCGCCGCCGGCCTGCTGGTCGGCCTCGGCACCCGCTACGGGTCGGGATGCACCAGCGGCCACGGCGTGTGCGGCCTGTCCCGCCTGTCGCCGCGCTCGCTGGTCGCGACTGCCGCGTTCATGCTGGCAGGGTTTGTCACCGTGTTCGTCATACGGCACCTTGCCGCTTGAGGAGGAATAAATCATGCAAATCGTCAGCGCATTCATCGTCGGCCTGGTCTTCGGGATCGGGCTGATCGTCGCGGGCATGACCGATCCGGCCAAGGTCCAGGCGTTTCTCGACTTGGCGGGTAGCTGGGACCCGTCGCTGGCCTTCGTCATGGGCGGTGCGATCCTGATCGGGCTCGTCGCCTTCCGCTTCGCCGGCAAGCGTGAGCGCTCGATGCTGGGCGAGGCCATGCGCCTGCCGACCGTCAGGCAGGTCGACCGGCGCCTGGTCCTGGGCAGCCTGGCATTCGGCACTGGATGGGGGCTGGCCGGCTTCTGCCCGGGCCCCGCACTGGCGTCGCTGGCCGCGGGCGGGAGCAAGGTCCTGATCTTCACCGGCGCCATGCTCACCGGGATGGTCATGTTCGAATTCCTGGAGCGGCGCGTCGCCGCGGCCAGGACGCGCGCCGCATAACCGGAGCCGTGCGATGCTGACTTCGCTGTTACTCGGACTGGCGGTCGGATTGATCCTGGCACTGACCGGGGCGGGCGGCGGCATCCTCGCGGTGCCGTTGCTGGTATTTGGCACCCATATCGGCGTGGCGCAGGCCGGACCGATCGGCCTCATGGCGGTCGGGATGGCGGCCACCCTCGGCGCCCTCCTCGGCCTGCGCGCCGGAGTGGTCCGCTATCGCGCCGCCCTCCTGATCGCCATGACGGGTATGCTGTTCTCCCCTGCAGGACTGTGGCTGGCGCACCGCATCGACAATCGCTGGCTCGGCGTGCTGTTCGCGCTGGTGCTGCTGTATGTCGCCTTGAACACGTTTCGCAAGACGCGCGCCGGCCATCGCGCTGCGGTAGAAGAAGCAGCACGCCGGCCGGTCTGCCAGCGCGGGGCGGGGACGGGCCGCTTCATCTGGACCCGTCCGTGCGCCCGCGCGCTCGCCCTGTCCGGCTCGATTGCCGGCCTGTTGTCCGGCTTGCTGGGCGTCGGCGGCGGCTTCGTGATGGTGCCGGCGCTGCAGCGCCATACCGACCTGGCGATGCAGTCGGCGGTGGCGACGTCGCTGGCCGTCATCGCGCTGATCTCGGCGGCCGGGGTCGCCTCCAGCGCGGCCAGCGGCACGTTCGCGTGGGGCATCGCTCTACCATTCTCCGCCGGCGCGCTGGCAGGGATGTTCGGCGGCCGCACGCTGTCGGCGCGGCTGTCCGGCCCACATTTGCAAAGAGCCTTCGCCACGGTATCCGCCGTGGTCGCTGTCGGCATGATCGCCAAGACATTACTGTAAGCACCACACGACGCCCATGGAGTACGCCATGCATCTCAATCCAATTCAGCTGTTCGACACCGAGTCATCGACCTTCACCTATATTCTCTCGGCACCGGGAAGTCCCGAAGCGGTCATCGTCGATCCTGTCGACCGCCAGCTCGAGCGCGATCTGCGCCATCTCGAGAGGCTCGGCCTGAAGCTGGCCTACGTACTTGAAACGCACGCGCACGCCGACCACGTCACGTCGGCCGGCGAACTACGGGACCTGACCGGCGCCAAGGCGGCGGTGCCGAGTGGGTGCGGTATCGCGCCGGCCGAAATGCAACTCAACGACGGCGACGTTCTCACGTTCGGCAACGGTGAAATGATCGAGGTGATCCATACACCCGGCCATACCGCGGGCAGCATGAGCTATCTCTGGCGCGGCAATGTGTTCACCGGCGACACGCTGCTGATCGACGGGTGCGGACGCACCGACTTCCAGAGCGGCAGCGCCGACGCCCTGTACGACAGCGTAACCCGCAAGCTCTTCGCCCTGCCCGACGATGTGCGCGTCTGGCCAGGTCACGACTACAAGGGACAGTCGGTGTCGACGGTCGGCTGGGAGAAGCGCCACAACGCGCGTCTCGCCAACCGCAGCCGGGAAGAGTTCATTAAACTGATGGGAGAGCTGAATTTGCCGAAACCCAAACTGATCGACATCGCCGTCCCCGCCAACCAGAACCTCGGACTGCCTCACGGCGGGTGAGCCGACAGAAGAAACACCACCCCGATGGATCAAGGAGCTGACATGCGGCCTGCCCAGCCTTGCGGGCTCGACGAAGAGGAAGCCAGACGACGACTGCGCGAACAAGGTCCGAATGAACTGCCCACATCGAAGCCGCGCAGCGTCCTGCGCCTGCTGCGCGACATTGTCTTCGAGCCGATGTTCCTGCTGCTGGTCGCCTGTGGCGCCATCTACATGGTATTGGGCGACCGCCAGGAAGCGTCGATGCTGCTGGGGTTCGTGTTTGTCGTGATGGGCATTACCTTTGTCCAGGAGCGCCGCACGGAACACTCTCTCGATGCATTGCGTGACCTGTCCAGTCCGCGGGCGCTCGTCTTGCGCGGAGACCAGGCTCGACGGATTCCGGGCCGCGAACTGGTGCGCGGCGACGCCGTTCTCCTCGCGGAAGGCGACCGGGTGCCGGCCGACATCCGGCTGCACGAATCGTCGAACTTGATGGTGGACGAATCAATGCTGACAGGCGAGTCGGTACCTGTCGCCAAGCGGGCGGCGTCCGACAGCGCGGCCCCGGACGACAATGCAAACGTCAACGTGTTTTCCGGAACCCTTGTCACCCAGGGCACGGCGCGCGGCGAAGTCGTCGCCACCGGCGAGCAAAGCGCCTTCGGCAGGATCGGAAGATCGCTTGCCGGCCTGGGCGGCGACAGTACACCCATCCAGGCCGAGACCCGCCATATCGTCAAGGTCGTGGCCCTGGCCGGTATGGCGCTGGCTGCGCTATTGACCCTCGGCTATGGCATCTTGCGCGCGGACTGGCTGCACGCCCTGCTGGCGGGATTGACGCTGGCAATGGCGATCATTCCCGAGGAGTTGCCGGTTGTCCTGACGCTCTTCCTCGGACTCGGTGCCTGGCGCCTGTCCCGGCAAAGCGTTTTAGCCAGGAACATTCCCGCTGTCGAACTGCTCGGCGCCACGACAGTGCTGTGCGTCGACAAGACAGGGACGCTGACCACCAATCACATGGTGGTCCGCAAGCTCTGGTGCGACGGTACGGAATTTGACGTCGGGGGCGCACTGGATGCTCTATTTCCGGAAACCTTTCATGGCCTGCTGGAGTATGCCGTGCTGGCGAGCCACCGACGCGCCTTCGATCCGATGGAAACGGCCATCACGGAGGCGGGCAAGACGCTCCTTGCCGACACCGAGCATTTACACGGCGACTGGACGCTCGTCGACGACTATCCCCTGTCGCGCGAGATGCTGGCCATGACGCGGGTGTGGCAATCGCCGGACACCACCGAACGCATGATCGCGGCCAAGGGTGCGCCGGAGGCGATGGTCGATCTATGCCACCTGGACCCGGTACGCGGCGCGCGTATCGCGGATCAGGTCGCGCGCATGGCGGCCGACGGCCTGCGTGTGATCGGCGTAGCGAGGGCCGTGTTCGCGGCCCGCGATCTGCCGGAGAGCCAGCACGATTTCGATTTCCAATTCCTCGGCCTGGTCGGACTGGAAGACCCGGTGCGCGCCAACGTGCCCGACGCCATCGCCGAATGCCGCGCAGCCGGCATCCGCGTCGTGATGATCACCGGAGACCATCCGGCCACCGCATTGTCGATTGCGCGCCAGGCGGGCCTGCCTGCGAATGGCAACTTCATGACGGGAGCGGAGCTGGCCTCGCTCGGCGACGACGAACTCGGGATGCGCCTGGCGGCGACGGATATCTTCTGCCGCGTGATGCCTGAGCACAAGTTGCGGCTGGTGCAGGCGTTCCGGGCAAGCGGCGAAGTCGTTGCGATGACCGGCGACGGCGTCAACGATGCGCCGGCCCTGAAAGCGGCGAATATCGGGGTCGCGATGGGTGCGCGAGGCACCGACGTCGCGCGCGAGGCTGCCGGCCTCGTGCTTCTGGAGGACGATTTTTCCTCACTGGTCACGGCAGTACGCTATGGCCGTCGCATCTTCTCCAATCTGCGCAAGGCCATCGTGTTCGTGGTCGCCGTCCATGTGCCGATCGTCGGCCTGTCCATTCTGCCCGTCATGCTCGGGTGGCCGTTGGTGCTCCTGCCAGCCCATATCCTGTTCCTCCAGCTGATCATCGACCCGAGCTGCTCGCTCGTGTTCGAAGCGGAGGAGCCAGAACGGGATGCGATGCGTGGCAAGCCACGGCGTCCGGAAGACAGACTGTTCGACACGGCTGTGCTGATCAGGGGGCTATGGCAGGGAGCGGGTCTGCTGGCGTTACTTTGCGGGATGTACGCGTGGAGCCGCCATCACACGGGTTCCGACGATGCCGCCCGCGCGATGACCTTCACGGTACTGGTTCTTTCCAACATCGGACTCATCTATGTAAACCGTACCTGGGAAGGCGCCACGTGGCAACGCGAACATGCCGGGAACCGCTATTTCAACTGGATGGCCGTGTCGACGCTCGCCGTGCTCACCATCGTTCTCACGATTCCCGCCATCGCGCGCCTGTTCTCGTTCGTACGACCGCCGGCCGGGATACTGCCGATTGCCGCGGGGGCCGCGATCGTAGCCACGCTGTGGTTCGAGGTCGTGAAGACGGTACTTCGCAAGCGGCAAGGCGGCACTGCGCCGGCCGGGTGACGCCGATCTCATTGCAGCAAACGACCAGGAACCAGGATCTCCCGCAACCGGTCGTCCTCGCGCAGGACAAAAATCGCATCGATCCCGTTTGCCCTGGCAAGGACGACACCGTCCTGTTCACCAAGCACAAGCAGCGCCGTGGCCCAGGCGTCGGCCAGGACGCAAGTCGGCATGAGCACGGTGACCGCCGCGACGGCATTCGACAACGGCTGTCCGGATCGCGGATCCATCGTGTGTGCATACCGCTTCCCATCGACTTCGATCCAATGCCGATAATCGCCGGATGTTGCGATGGCTGCGTCAACGAGTTCCATGACACCGGAGACCTCGCGCTGGCCGAAGACCGGCTTCTCGACCGCGACAGCCCAAGCTTCCCCGCCGGGCTTGACGCCACGCGCCCGCATTTCGCCATCGATACCGACCAGGTAACGCTCGACACCCAGACGTTCGAGACAGCGCGCAAGCTCGTCGACGCCGTAGCCCTTGGCGATCCCCGACAGGTCCAACGTGACCGGATGCAGCTTGCGGACTCGCCGACGTGCGCGGTCCGTATCGAGGATTGCACCCGCTTGCGTGGGTCGCCGCGGATCCGGCGCGGGATCGTGCGCCGCGAACGACCGGGCCGATGGACCAAATCCCCACACGTCCACGAGTGCGCCAACACCCATGTCGAAGGCGCCATGCGATGCCTGGCCGACCCGCAGCCCGATGTCGAGTACCTCCATCAGCTCGAAGGGTATCGTCACCCAGGTGTTTTCGGGCGCGGCGTTCAGGCGGCACACATCGGACGTTGGTATCCAGGTCGACATTTGCAGATCCACCTTGTCGACGGCGGCTTGCAGCCGCGCGCCGATTGCCATCGCATCGATGGGCTCCGACGCATAAAAGATCGCCGTATAGCGCGTCCCCATCGTCTTGCCATTCAGGCTGTAGCGCCGCAAGGCGACATGGGACTGCTGTTCAGAAAACGTCTTCACGGTACCGTCCAGTCGTTCTGAGCGTTTGTACGCTCAGGTTCATGGGCGCCAGGATCTCGTCCAGAGCCATCCTCACGCTGTGCGCCATCGCACTGCTGCCGCAGACGAGAACCTGGCCACCGCCTCCAATCAACCTGCGCATGTTCTCGGCATCTTCCGTCAAGCGCGTCTGCACGCGGACGCCATTGCCGACACGTGAAAATGCGGTGTGAAGCTGCGTGAGCCGGGCGTCGGCCAGATAATTCTTCAACTCCGGTTCATACAGGAAGTCCGATTCGGGATCCCGCCCTCCCCAGTACAAATACATGGGATATTTGCCGGTATTATTTCGAATAAAACCCGCGAGCGGGCCAATGCCGGTGCCGGCTCCGATCAGGATCACCGGCGACTTTCCGGACGCGGGACGGAACTGGGGATTCGGCTGGATGAACGCTTCAACACGGTCGCCAACCCGAAGACCGTGCAGATATGTGGAACACATGCCGCCCGGCTGCTTACGCACACAAATTTCGAGCACGCCGTTCCCGGAACCGCTCGCCAGTGAATAGAAGCGCGGCATGGCGCTACCGGGAGGAATGATGCCGGCCAGGTCCCCCGCCTCGAAATGCGGCAGTCGATCTCTCTTGAACAGCCTGTTCAACAGGCCCCCGGGGGCCGCAACGGAAGCGGCAACGAAACGCAGCACGACCGTCGGTTCGGATTCCTCCCGGCCATAATCGATCCGCTCCTGCAGGCATAACGGAAAGGTCTGCGGATGGACCGGCGTGTATTCCAGCTTCAGCCCGGAGCCAAGCATGTCGCCGGCCGCAACGCCCCAACGTGCGAATTCCTGCGACGATTGCCGGTTGATCGGGACCAGTTCGAGGGCCGGCTGGCAGCCATGCGCACGGAAAGCCGCATCGACGTCTTTGGCAAACTGGCAGAATTTCGGAAATTGCCGGTCACCGAAACCAAGCACGGCGAATCGGGTCGCCGGGTCAGGCGGGCGTTGAGCCAGCCGCGCCAGGAACTGGTCGGCGGATGAAGGCGCGCCGCCGTCGCCATAGGTCGCTGTCAGGACGAAGACCATGCGTGCGGGGCTGTCATGGAACGAGGCCTGGTTCATCGGCGCGGTGCACACCCGCCTTCCCGCCTCGCGCAGCGCATCGTGCAAAACGCGCGCAAATCCCCATGTACTGTTGTTCTCGCTGCCCACCAGGATCAGGATCTCCGCCGACCGCGCCCGACTGTTGCCTGACAGGCGCGGCTTCGCGCGCCGCCGCTGCCACCAGACAGTCGCGCCCGTCACCGCCATCCAGGGTGACGTCAATGCGCACACGCCCAGAATCAAACCGAACCACCAGAGACCTTCGCCCGTGTGCAAGCGGTAGAGCAACTCGTACGCCTCGCGCGTGCCGCTGTGCGCGCGAAAAGCGAGCAAGGCGCCGCTCGACGGGTCGACGTATCCGTCTCCCTGGACAGTTCGCAACGTGTAGACGGCCGCAGCGTCGCCGGGCTCCGGAAACACGAGTTCGCGCAGGTCGGCTACGTCGGTGGCGACCAGGGCAGGCAATCGTCCCACGGGCGCAGGTGGCCCACCCGACGTCGTCGACGGAAAATCGGGCTCGTCCTGCATGCCGTCGGAGACGAAGCCGAACGTCGCGCCCGACATGTACGTGCCCGTGATCGCCGATATCAACAGGCCCGCAATGGCTAGCCGTCCGACCTCGGCATGCCAGCGCTGGCTTCTGCTGCCGTGTAGAGGCCGCGCCAGCGCCCGCCAACCGCCGACGCGATGGACCAGCAGCATGAGTCCCGACACGCAGAGCACGAGCATCAAGACCGCCGTCACGCCAGTTGCGATGCGGCCGGTCGTGTCGAGGAACAGCGATCTGTGCAACTGTTTAACCCATCGGAAGAACGCCGATGGGGTGTACGGCCGAATACGGTTGCCGCTCGCTGGATCGACCTGGTCTGCCCCGGCGCCGCTCCCGGTTTGGTAATACACGATGAGAGCGCCCGACGGCGTGCGTTGGATCTGTTCCGCGCCGGGATAGCGTGTCTGCACCCGCTCCGCCAGCCGGGCCACGTTAAGACCCGCCGGCAGGCTCGCTCCCATCCGCTCGGCGGCCGGATCGACCGACAGGATCGCACCCGTCACGCCCACGACGGCGATGAACAGCGCGGCGACAAGCCCCGGGAGCGAGTGAATCTTGCGTAACATACGTCCGCGGTTACAGATCGTAACTGAAGGTATTGATATAGCCTCGGCCCTTGACCGCTTTTCCGCTGCCCTGTTTCGTCAGGGGCACACGCACTTCGGCAGGATTGTCCCGGCCGTCCTCGACAGCACTGTCGATCCTGATTTCATAGCCGGCGTCGATCAGGACATCAGCGATTTCGACTGTGACCTTGAGTCCTTTGCCGCTGCCGACGCTGGCGCCTGTGATGCCGTCGAACTCGCGGGTATTGAGACCGCTACCCCGGGCCCATGCACTCATGTGCTTGTAGTATTTCGATTTCTTTCCCGCGACCCATAAGGTTTTCTTGTATTTTCCGGCAGCGTCGGTCAGATACACCGCCAGATAAGCCCCATTGCCGCCATAATTCTGCAATTGAGCGTTCAACGTTACCGGCTTGGCCCAAGCGGCAGTCGGAAGCGCGCACGCGCTCGCGATGCACATATATGTGGTTATTTTTTTCACGAAAGTTTCCTTTATCGGTCGTGCTTCGCCCCGAGGTTATGTCTTCTCCCAACCGGCGGGAGATATTCCGCCGTATCCGCCTCTTCTTGGAACTCGACTTCAAGACTGCGAATTTTCAGGGTAGCAGGAGAATATTTCGCTTTTACCTTATTGCCGTTGCGATCCACCGCCCTCACCTCATAACAACCGTCATCCACCTTGATGCGCTGTATGGTCCAACCGTTTTTTTCGGCCTCTTGCCGCAACGTATCACGTGGCTTCCACTGGTCAACCGGGTCCGTACAGTCGACATGGGCCGACGCCTTATCACTGCAGACCAGGGCAGTCAACACGACGAAAACTGGAAGTAATTTCATGATGGAGTGTCGGAGCGATACATAGATCGGACCTGCGATGACGACTCGACGGGGTGCCCGGGTAATAGCGGAGAGAATATATCCAATGCCCGAAAGCGTCTGACAGCAAGCAGATAGCTCTGGAAAATATAGCCGAAAACGCTTATATCGACACAAATTTATCTTTTTGAAAATTGATGCAAATCAAAGCGCGATCCAAGATGAGTATTTTGCTTTCATAACAGGCAAATCAGTTACAAATCAGGCCTCGATAATCGAGACGCGTGCAAAGCGCAGGTTGTCGAAGACCCGGATTCGCCCTTTGAGCGGCCACCAGTCGTACAGGAAGATCTGCACCGGTCTCCACATTGCAACCCAACCGATGATCGTGGGGCTCTCGCGTACGATCGATTGGGTGGGGCTGGGAATAAGGCCTTCCGCGACCTCTGCAAGGAATAAGCAAACACAAACGAAAGCCACACCGATTGCAAGACTCATCCGTCCCTGCCTTAATAACTGGCGCAGTTCATAACGCACCATCTCGGCCTTGTATCGGTAATAGTTGTGGATAGCATCAGAAACAAGTTCGCAGGCCTTTGCGGTGGACTCGATTTTTTCGACGAAAATAGTCAGTTGCAAACGGCTTTCGTGAGGCAAGGCCAACGCCCAGCTTTCAATGAATGCTTCACAACTGCGGTCGAGATCCTTGTCCAGGAGAGGTGATGGGTCGAGCGAATTGAATAACTGTTCGATCTCGCGGACGCGGAGTTCCAGGGTGTGAATCGGGTGCGGACCAGGAGGCATGAAGTCAGTTTAACCCAACTATCCACTCGCGCATGCCCCTGGCTTGCCATAAAATAAAGCCACCTCAACTACGGGTCGGAAGCATGAGACACCAGGAAATGCACCGTATCAAACACTTGGGGTGGTTGCGCGCCGCCGTCCTTGGGGCGAACGATGGCATCATTTCGACCTCCAGTCTCCTCGTCGGCGTTGCCGCAGCTCATGCGTCGCATAGCAATATGCTGTTGACCGGCTTCGCTGGACTCGTGGCCGGGAGCATGTCGATGGCGACGGGCGAATATGTCTCGGTCGCGTCTCAGGCCGACACGGAGAAAGCATCGATCGGCCAGGAAAAAAACGAACTGGCCAATGACCCGGAAGCGGAGCTGCGCGAATTGACCGCGATCTACGTGCAGCGGGGCCTGGAGGCGGATTTGGCCCGGCGCGTTGCCGCGCAACTCATGGCGCATGACGCTCTCGGCGCCCATGCCCGCGACGAACTGGGGATGTCCGAAGCCACGCAGGCACGCCCATTGCAGGCGGCCCTTGCCTCCGCATCGAGTTTTGCTGTCGGCGCCGCCATGCCATTGGCGATCACGGCATTGGCGCCAGCCGGGCTGCTCATTGCGGTGCTGGTCGTTGCCACACTTGTCGGGCTTGCCGGACTCGGGGCACTGGCGGCAAAGACTGGTGGCGCGCCCGCCATGCCGGCCGCGCTCCGCGTCACGTGCTGGAGCGCCCTCGCCATGGGTTCCACCGTGGCCATCGGCAGCGCATTCAACGTCGGCTTATGACATCGCATGGCGCGGTTCGCCGTGTTGTCCGTCCTGCTCCCGCGGAGGCTGTCCCACTGCCAGGGGCCGTTTCGAGAAATGGCTTAGTCGTAAGACTACAGTACGTGACTGTCGAGCTGTAAACGCGCCTGCGCGGCCAGCGCGTCGAGCCGTGCGGTCAGGGCCGCCAGTGCCGCGGACAAGTTGACTTAGAACCGCATGACCGATGTCCGCTCCTACATTGACATCACCGCGGTGGCAAGGCAGCCAGCGATTTTTCTCATGAGGCGTTATTAAATAAACTGTTTATATCGATCGGCAATCAGCACATGCGTAGTGCCAAGCATGCAAACCGAACAGCCGCGACGTCGGGGCATATCTGAACCAACGACTTACGCCGACCGTAGCGGCCGGACACACAACCGAGGTTCCCCGGAGTCCGGCGTAAGGGCTCGGGCACGGCTTCGACCACGAATGCCTTGGCAGTGTCGAACGCCGCCTTCGCACGGGCCGTTCGTCTTCGCGAAAACCGATTGCTACAAATTTGCTACAGCTGCCCCATTCCTCACTCTATAAACAGCGCTTCCTCGGTCCAGTCCATCATCGGGGCAACACTTAACGTTCTCTTGCGGTATTTCATACTATCCAGGCTCGGCACCGAAACCGGTCAGTATATACGACGCCCCTCGAACCTGTCTTCACCCGACACTGACCGGCATGCCGCCAACCTGTGCCTCGTTCGCGATTTCCCTGACGAGCTGCATGACCGTCTTGCCCGCGAGCGTCAACGGTCCTTGCTGGGACACCGCCAACGCGATATGACGCAGCAGCTGCGGCTCGACGATCGCGCTGGACTGGAGCTGGAGGGACCGGGTTGCGCCGGAAATAGCATACGGCCCCAGCAGTGCATACATGCCGCCATTGCTCACGATCCGCGTCTGTAACGCGAGCGAATCGACCTCGGCCACGACATTCAGCGCGATCCCATGCTCGGCCGCGACATGGTCGAGCCTGTCGCGCCATGAGTTCGGCCGGCAGAACATTACGAGAGGCAGCCGGTTCAACGACCGGAAAGCGACGGTCGGTGCGCCCGTCAACGCATCGCCGGGCGGGCCGACGAGGTACGTCTCCACTTCGGACAGGTAGACGTCGCCATGGTTGGGGGTCGCGCTGTGCCGGTACAGCAGTGCCAGGTCGACGTCGCCATTCTCGAGCCAGGTTTCCAGCTGCGCCCCCTGCCCTTCCCGGATCGTCAACTGGATCAGCGGGAACTGCTCCTTCAGCCGGTAATACAGCGTCGTGACGAACGGATGGGCCGTCGACGGCAGGATCCCGAGCCGGACCGCGCCGACGGGCGTGTCCGCCGTCGCGCGGATATCGTTCGTCAGCTGGTCAGTGTCGGCAATCCACCTGCGGATGCGCGGTGCGATCCGGCGCCCGAGCTCCGTCAGCACGACGCCACGTCCCGTACGAACGAACAACCGCCCCCCGCACTCGCGCTCCAGCTCGGTGATCTGCCGGCTGATGTGCGGCTGCGTCGTCCCGTAGGCCGTCGCTGCTTTCGTCAGGCTTCCCAGCTCGCTCACGACGATGAACAGCTTCCAGGCCCCGTAATGGATGGCGTCTTCTTGGTATGCGTTTTTAGGCATGTCTGAAATGTCTGACTGATGGCTTCCGGCATAGCCTAGCACGGCCTAGACTCGATTTGCCAATCTGAATCGACTAACAACACAACGGAGGAGATACGGGATGAAACTCGTGGCTTACCAATACGAAGGCAAGGCCGGCTACGGCGTGCTGTCCGGCGACCGGATCGCCGCCCCGGGCAAGGATTTCCTGGAACGCTATCCGGACATCCGTTCCGTCCTGGACGGCGGCGCGCTGCCCAAACTGCAGGAAGTCGTGACCAGTGCACCGGCCACGCTGGCCCTGGCGGACGTTGAACTGCTGCCGCCGCTCGCCAACCCGCGCAAGATCTTCTGCGTCGGCCTGAACTACAAATCGCACGTCGCCGAGACGAAGCGTCCGGATGCCGAGCACCCGGCGATCTTCGTCCGCTTCGCGGACTCCCTCATCGCCGACGGCGCGCCGCTGCGCTACCCGAGCGGCAAATCGGAAAATTTCGACTTCGAGGGCGAACTCGCCGTCGTCATCGGCAAGGGCGGCAGCGACATCGCCGAGGCGGATGCAATGGCCCATATCGCCGGCTATGCCTGCTTCAACGACGCCACCGTGCGCGACTGGCAACGCCACACGCACCAGTGGACGCCCGGGAAGAACTTTCCTGGCACCGGCGCCTTCGGCCCGGCGCTGGTCACGGCAGACGAGATCGCCGACATCACGCAATCCGTGCTGACGACCCGGCTGAACGGCGCCGTCATGCAACAGGCGCCACTGTCGGACCTGATCTTCACGCTGCCCGTCATCATTTCGTATCTGTCGACGTTCACCCCCCTCTCCCCCGGCGACGTGATCGCGACGGGCACCCCGGGCGGCGTCGGCGACCGCCGCGAGCCGCCGCTGTACATGAAGCCGGGCGACACGGTCGAGGTCGAGATCAGCGGCATCGGACTGCTGAAGAACACCGTCAAGGCTCTCTGAGCCCATCGAAGCAAACAAGGAGACATCAGCATGACCACGGAAAACACCGCGGGCCACCTGCGCATCGCCGTCGACATCGGCGGCACGTTCACGGACCTGGCGATCCTCAACGAAAAGACGGGCGAGCTGTCGTTCGGCAAGGCGTTGTCCACGCACGGCCAGCTCGTGAACGGCATCCAGAACACGCTCGACAGCGCCGGTGCGCACGTCGAGGACGGCGGCCTGTTCCTGCACGGCTCGACGATCGCGATCAACACGCTGCTGGAGCGGAACGGCGCGAAGACGGCCCTGCTCATCACGCAGGGCTTCCGCGACATCTACGAGATCGGCCGCGTCAACCGTCCGGACGCGTACAACCTGTTCTTTTCCAAGCACGAGCCCCTGATCCGCCGTTCGCTGCGCTTCGAAGTGCCGGAGCGCCTGCTGGCCGACGGCACGGTCTACCGGCCGCTCGACGACGATGCGGTGCGCGCGCTGGCACGCCAGCTCAAGGACGAAGGCGTGGACGCGGTCGCGGTCCTGCTGCTGCACTCGTACCGCAATCCCGCGCACGAGATCCGGGTGCGCGACATCGTCCGCGAGGAGATCCCCGGTGTGTTCGTCACCGCGTCGCACGAACTGTCGCAGGAATACCGCGAGTTCGAGCGTGTCTCGACGGTGGCGGCCAATGCCTACGTCGGCCCGCGCGTGTCCGCCTACCTCGGCGAACTGGAAGAGCACCTGGACCAGCAGGGCTTCCCCGGCGACTTCTACGCCGTGCAATCTACGGGCGGCCTGTTCCCGCTCGATCATGCGCGCCGCGAATGCGTGCGCATGCTGGAATCCGGTCCGGCCGCGGGCGTGATCGGCGCGCAGGCGATCTGCGCCCAGCTGGGCCTCGGCGACGCGATCGCGTTCGACATGGGCGGCACGACGGCGAAGGCCGGCGTCATCAACGACGGCAAGCCGCTGACGAGCAGCAGCGCCCTGATCGGCGGTTACGAAAAGGCGCTGCCGATCCAGATCCCGATGATCGACATCTTCGAGGTCGGCACCGGCGGCGGCAGCATCGCGCGCCTGGAAGTGGGCAACGCGCTGCGCGTCGGCCCGCAAAGCGCCGGCTCGATCCCGGGCCCCGTGTGCTACCAGCGCGGCGGCACCGAGCCGACCGTGACGGACGCGAACCTGCTGCTGGGCCGCCTGGACGAACACAACTTCCTCGGCGGCGAAATGCTGCTCGACAAGGACCGTGCCTACCGCGCGATGCAGACGAAGATCGGCGATCCGCTCGATATCGATCCGGTGCGCGCCGCCGACGGCATCCTGCGCATCGCGGTGACCTCGATGTCGCACGCGGTGAAGGCCGTGACGACGGAGCGCGGCCTGGACGCCGGCAGCTTCACGATGGTCGTCTACGGCGGCGCGGGGCCGCTGCACGCCTCCGCCATCGCCCGCGAACTGGGCATCCGCAAGGTGCTGATTCCGTTCGCGCCCGGCTACTTCTCCGCCTATGGCATGCTGTTCTCGGACCTGCGCTACGACTACGTCCGCTCGGTGTTCCGCAAGCTGGACGACGTGTCGTTCGAGGAGATCGAGGCGATCTACGCCGGCATGGAGGCCGAGGGCCGCGCCGCGCTGGCGCAGTCCGCGGTGGCGCCGGAATCCATCGTGATCGAGCGCGCGGCCGACATGCGCTACGTCGGCCAGGAGCATGCCGTCGCCGTGGACCTGCCGACCGAATTCTTCGAGCGCCAGGACCGCGGCGCGATCAAGCAGCGTTTCGACGCCGTCCACAATGTTCGTTACGGTACGTCGGCACCGGGCGAGCCGGCCGATCTCGTGAGCCTGCGCGTCACGGTGCTGGGCGTGATGCGCAAGCCGCCCCGCCACGCCGTCGAGGAAGGCAGCGCCGTGCCGCCGGACGAAGCGCTGCGTGCCCGCAAGGACGTGTACTTCCGCTCGGCCGCCGGCTTCGTCGCCACGCCCGTCTACAAGCGGCACCTGCTGCGCAGCGGGAACCGCATCACCGGACCGGCGCTCGTCGAGGAACACGCATCGACCACCGTCGTGCAACCGGGCGACGAGGTGCTCGTCGACGCCTTCGGCAACCTGCAAATTTCCATCGGGAGCGAACTGTAATGAACACGCAAGCACACGCCGCAGAAGCGGTCGATGCCGTCACCGTCGAGATCATCCGCAACGGCCTGATCGCGGTGACGGAAGAAATGAAATCCAACCTCACGCGGACGGCTTACAACCTGATCATCTACGAGGCGCTGGATTTCACCGTGGGCCTGTTCACCGTGGAAGGCGACTCGATCTCCATCGGCCTCGGCCTGCCGATGTTCATTCGCGGCATGAGCGAAACCGTGAAAGCGAAGATCCGCCACTTCGGGCTCGAGAACATCAAGCCGGGCGACATCCTCGTCACCAACGACGCGTACACGACGGGCAGCCACCTGAACCACTTCACGTTCACGATGCCGGTGTTCCACGAGGATGAGCTGATCGGCTTCACCTGCTGCATGGCGCACTGGCTGGACGTGGGCGGCACGCTGGGCCAGATCACCACCGACATCTATTCGGAAGGCATCCAGATCCCGATCGTCAAGTATCGCAAGGAAGGCATCGTCAACCAGGACCTGGTCGACATCATTGCGATGAACGTGCGCCTGTCCGAGCGCGCGATGGGCGACCTGCGCGCGCAGATCACGGCGATCACGACGGGCGAGCGCCGCTACCTGGAACTCGTGCGCCGCTACGGCTGGCAGGCCGTGCGCGCGTCCGTCGTGCAGATCATGGACCATTCGGAAGCGCTGGCCCGCGCCAACACCCTGAGCATCCCGGACGGCGTGTACGAAGCCGAATCGTACATGGACGACGACGGCCTCGAAGTCGGCAAGCGCATCCCGATCCGCGTCAAGGTGGTCGTGCAGGGCGACGAGATGACGGTCGACTTCACCGACGTCGCCAAGCAGGTGCGCGGCTTCTACAACTCCGGTTTCACGACGGGTATCGCCTGCGCCCAGGTCGCGTACAAGTGCCTGACGACGCCGACGGACTATCCCGTCAACGACGGCAGCTTCCGTCCCTTGAAAGTCATCATGCCGATGGGGACCGTGATCAGCGCGGAGCGGCCGTTCCCGATGCGCGTGTGGATGACGTTCCCGATGACGGTGATCGACACGATCTTCAAGGCGCTCGCCCCCGCGATTCCCGACCGCGCGATCGCCGGCCACCACGCCGACCTCGTGTTCCCGAACATCCACGGCATCTCGCCGGAAGACGGGCGCCTGTTCATCGTCGGCATCGGCCCGCTGGGCGGCGGCTGGGGCGCCAAGTCGCGCGAGGACGGCGTGTCGGCCACGGTCTGCATCAACGACGGCGACACCCACAACAGCCCCACCGAGCAGCTGGAGGCGAAATACCCGGTGCTGGTGGAAAGCTACCGGCTGCGCCAGGACAGCGCGGGGGCCGGCCGCCAGCGCGGCGGTCTCGGCGCCGAGATGGTGGTGCAGGCGCTGTCGCCGTTCTCGGTCACGACGCGTATCGACCGCGTCCACTGCAAGCCGTGGGGCCTCGATGGCGGCCATGAAGCGGCGGGCAACGGCATCGGCATCCGCAAGGACGGCGTCTGGGACGAAAGCCATGCGAACGCCAAGGTGTTCAACGTCCGCCTGGCGCGCGGCGATGCGTACAAGATGCTGTCGGGCGGCGGCGGCGGATTCGGCGATCCGGCCGAGCGCGATCCCGCGCTGGTGGCGGACGACGTGCGCGAGGGCTACGTCAGCCGCGAGCAGGCCGCGAGCGCCTACAAGGTGATCGTCGGCGCCGACGGCAAGCTGGATGCCGCGGCCACGGCACGGCTGCGCGGCACCGCGTCCGTCACCGCCTGAGGCCACGATGGAAGCCGCCGCCCACGCCGTATCGGTCGAAGCACGCGAACTGCTCGACATCTGGGACCGCCTGGCACGCCAGCACGTGGCGCTGGCGGGAAGCTGCGCCTGCAGCGCGGGTGGCGTCACGCTGCAGCTGCAGGACTTCGAGCAGGACATCGCCGACTACCTGCTGGGCCAGGCGGAGCGCAACGGCCGCGCGGACGTCGCGGCGCTGCTGCGCGAACGGGGCCGCGCGGATGACGGCACCTGGAGCATCGGCGCCCTGCTCGGGGCGCTGGCCGGGGCGCCAGGGGACGACACCTGTGCCTTCCTCGTCGCCCGGCTCGGCAAGACCCTGCGTTCTTTCGCTAAACTCCATGGTTGAGGAACACACATGAGCCCCAACGACAAACCCACGCTGCCGCTGCCCGTCACCGTATTGACCGGCTTCCTGGGCAGCGGCAAGACCACGCTGCTGTCGCACATCCTGCGCGATCCGGCCTTCGCCCGCACCGCGGTCATCATCAACGAGTTCGGCGAAGTCGGGCTCGATCACGACCTGCTCGAACAGACGCGCGAGGAACTCGTCCTGCTGGCGAACGGCTGCGTATGCTGCACCGTGCGCGGCGACCTGCAGGCCACGCTGGCCCGGCTGGCGCGCGACGGTGCGGCGCACGGCATCGACCGCGTCGTGCTCGAGACGACGGGCCTGGCCGACCCGGCGCCGATCCTGCACACCTTGATGGCCGAACCGTCGCTGCGCGAGCACTTCCGCTTCGACCGGCTGATCACCACGGTGGATGCGGTGAACGGCGCGGACACGCTGGCGCGTCACGACGCGGCACGGCACCAGGTCGCACTGGCCGACCGACTCGTGCTGACGAAGACCGACCTGTCCACGCCGCAGGGACGCGCGGCATTCCAACGCCGGCTGGCAGCACTCAACCCGGGTGCGCCCGTGTGCCCCGCCACCCAGGGCAGGATCGAACCGGAGATCCTGTTCGGCGGCGCGGTCGCGCACGACGCGGCCGACAGCGACGCGTGGATCGCCCGCGCGACCGGGCATGACCATCACGATCACGATCACCATCACCACGACCACGCCGGGGGCATCCGCTCGCATGCCGTCGTGCTCGACGATCCGGTGTCGTGGCGCGGCTTCCAGGCCTGGCTCGACATGATGACGGCCATGCGCGGTCCGGACCTGTTGCGGGTAAAAGGCATCGTGCACGTGCGCGAGCATCCGGAAGCGCCCATCGTCATCCACGGCGTCCAGCACATCTTCCATCCGCCCCGCAAGCTGGACGCCTGGCCAGGCACGGACCGCCGCACGCGTCTCGTGTTCATCACACGCGGCATCGACCAGGACGACATCGAAGCGACGCTGGCCGTGTTTGCCCACAAGGAGACATGAACCGGTCACATACGCAGAAGCTCCCGTAGGCCGCCCAGACGGCACCACAATCAATAATCACGGAGACAACATGAGCATCGCAAACCAGACAGTCACACCCGAACACCAGTTCGAACCATCGCCCAAGCGCGACCAGAACGTCGCGCAGGCCGCCCCGCTGCTCTTCCGGCTCGAGAACGTCCACATGTCGCGCTGGCACACGAAGGCCAGGGTCATCATGGGCAGCGCCACGTTCTTCGACGCGTTCGACGCCCTGTCGCTCGCCTTCGTCCTCCCGGTCCTGATCGGGCTGTGGAAGATCACGCCCGGACAGGTCGGCCTGCTGATCGCGTCCGGCTACCTGGGCCAGGTCGTCGGTGCCCTGTTCTTCGGCTGGCTCGCCGAGCGCATCGGGCGCGTGCGCAGCGCCGGCATCACGATCGGCCTCATGTCCATCATGAGCATCGGCTGCGCGCTGGCCGGCAACTTCAACATGCTGTTCCTGGCCCGTTTCATCCAGGGGATCGGCGTCGGCGGCGAGGTGCCGGTGGCCGCCACCTATATCAACGAACTGTCGCAGGCGAAGGGCCGCGGGCGCTTCTTCCTGCTGTACGAACTGATCTTCCCGATCGGACTGCTGGGTGCGGCACAAGCGGGCGCGTTCGTCGTGCCCCGCTTCGGCTGGGAGTACATGTTCCTGATCGGCGGCCTTCCCGGCCTGCTGATCTGCCTCCTCGTATTCCGCCTGCCGGAATCGCCGCGCTGGCTGATCGGCCGCGGACGCTACGCGGAAGCGGAGCGCATCATCGCGTCCGTCGAGGCTTCCAGCCGTGGACGCCACCTCGATCCGGCCACGCAGCCGGACGCCTGCGCGGCACGCACCGCGGAACTGGCCCGCACGCTGCAGAACAAGCGCAAGGGGTCGTGGAAGGAACTGTTCTCGCCCGTCTACAAGCGCCGCACGTTCGTCGTATGGGCGCTGTGGGCGAGCGCGTACTTCGTCGCCAACGGCATCAACAACTGGCTGCCCAGTCTCTACAAGACCGTGTACCACCTGCCGCTGCAGGAAGCGCTGCACATGGCGTCGCTGTCGAACGTGCTGAGTACCTGCGCCGTCGTCTGCTGCGCACTGCTGATCGACCGTACGGGGCGCCGCCGTTGGGCCATCGGCAGCTTCATCCTGGCCGGACTGCTGCTCGTCGGCCTGGTCACGCTCGGTACCGACAGCGCCACCCACGTGATGATCCTCGGTTCGGCCGCGTACGCCGTGATGGGCACGACGACAGTGATGCTGTACCTGTACACGCCGGAGATCTATCCGACGCGGATCCGCGCGATCGGTACCGGCCTCGCCACGTCGTGGCTGCGCGCCGCATCGGCGACGGCGCCCGCACTGGTTGGCGTCGTGCTGGCGAAGGACGGCATCAACACCGTGTTCCTCATGTTCGCCGGGATGACCGTCGTCGGCCTCGTCGCGACCCTCGGCATGATCGAAACCACCAACCGCTCGCTCGAAGAAATCTCGCCCTGAGGCGATAGCCCGCACCCGGAGACACCATGACAATCGAAAACAACAAAGCCGCGCTGGCCGCGGCAGGGGCCCTCGCATGCCTGCTGTGCGCAAATGCGGCCGCACAATCGTCCGTCGAACTCTATGGTTTGATCGGCACCTACCTGGGCAGCGTGAAGCGCAGCGGCGAGCCGCAGGCGGTCACGCAGCTGAACGGCGGTGGCCTGACGACGTCCTTCCTCGGCTTGTGCGGCAGCGAGGATCTCGGATCGGGTAACCGCATCGTCTGGTCGCTGGAAAGCTTCTACCGCCCGGATACCGGTGAGCAGGGCCGCAACGCGACAGACCCGTTCTGGTCCCGCAATGCCTGGGTCGGCGTGGAAGGCAGCTTCGGCAGGCTGACACTGGGCCGGCAGACGAATCCGATGTACCAGCAGATGCTGCAACTGAGCCCGTTCGGCACCTCGGTGGTGTTCTCGCCGCTCGCGACACAGAGCTTCGTCGCGGCGTACGGCAGCAACGTGCTCGGGGACACGGTGTGGAACAACGTGATCCGGTACACGACGCCGCGCGTCGGCGGCGTGCGCGCCAGCATCGACTACGGCCCGGGCGAACAGGCCGGCCGGGCGGGCGTGGCGAACCTGGGCGTGCACGCCGACTACAACGACGGCCCGTGGAGCGCGGCCGTCAGCGCACAGCGGCTGCGCGTCAACATCCTCACGCCGCTGCCGGTGGAACAGAAGGCGTGGATGGCGGGCGTCGCCTACGACTTCGGTCCGGTCAAGGTCTACGGCAATGCCGGCCACGCCGGCATCGACGGCGGGAACACGTCGCGGCTGCTCGATGCCGGGTTGTCGGTCCCGGTGGGCGCGCGGGGCGCGATCCTGCTGGAGAGCGCCCGCACGAGATTGACGCCGGCGCGCGGCGCGAACACGCAACGCCGCACGACGTCGCTCGGCTATGACTACCGGCTGTCCAAACGAACGGACGTGTATCTCATCCACACGGGCGACAAGAAAACCGGCGCGGGCTACGCGGCAACGAACGCGCTCGGCATCCGTCACGCTTTTTGACGGGTTCGATCGGCACTGGAGCGCCGCATGCACCACGGTGCGGCTTCCCGCATGCCTACCCGGGCCGCCCCCCGGCGCCTACACTTTTCCACATCGTGAAGAGAGCAGCCGACATGGGATTCGAACTCGACGAAAAAATCGGTATCACGCGCATCCGCCTCAGCTTGCCCGTATGTGGCCTGACGGTGGTGGCGGCAGGCCAGGCGCCCCGTCCACCGCTTCGAGTACGCCATCCAGTTCACGGACGGCGCTGCAGCGGCTCCCGCTAGTCGCCGCGGTTGAAGGGGAAGCACAGCGCGGCGATCACCAGCACGATGACCAGGAACCATGTCACCCGATCGAGCCAGTCCATGATGGGTCCGTAAAAAGAGAATGCCGGCACGGAAAGCGCCGGCGTCGACGTCAGGCTATCTTACGCCGATGCTTACTTGCCCGGCTGGTACAGCTGGTCGAACGTGCCGCCATCCGCGAAGTGCGTCTTTTGTGCCTTCGTCCAGCCGCCGAACACGTCGTTGATGGTGAACAGGTTCACTTTCGGGAACTGCGCCGCGTATTTCGCGCCGATCGCAGCGTTGATCGGGCGGTAGTAGTTCTTCGCGATGATGTCCTGGCCTTCATCCGTGTACAGGAATTGCAGGTAGGCGTCCGCCACCTTGCGGGTACCGCGCTTGTCGACGACCTTGTCGACGACGGCCACCGGCGGCTCGGCCAGGATGCTCGCCTTCGGCGCGACGATTTCGAATTTATCCGGGCCCAGTTCCTTGATGGCCAGGATCGCCTCGTTTTCCCAGGCGATCAGCACGTCGCCGATGCCGCGTTCGACGAAGGTCGTCGTCGCGCCGCGGGCGCCGGAATCCAGCACCGGCACGTTCTTGAACAGCTTGGCCACGTAGTCGCGCGCCTTCGCTTCATTGCCGCCCGGCTGTTTCAGGGCGTTGCCCCAGGCCGCCAGGTAATTCCAGCGCGCGCCGCCGGACGTCTTCGGGTTCGGGGTGATGACTTGCACGCCCGGCTTGATCAGGTCGTTCCAGTCGTGGATGCCTTTCGGGTTGCCCTTGCGGACCAGGAACACGATGGTCGAGTTGTACGGCGAGCTGTTGTGCTGCAGGCGCTTCTGCCAATCCCTGGCGATCAGGCCGCGCTCGGCGATCTCGTCGATGTCCCAGGCGAGGGCCAGCGTGACGACGTCCGCCTGCAGGCCGTCGATCACGGAGCGGGCCTGCTTGCCCGAACCGCCGTGCGACGCCTTGAAGGTGACGTTGTCGCCGGTCTGGGCCTTGTACCTGGCGGCGAAGGCTTTGCCGACGTCCTGGTACAGCTCGCGCGTCGGATCGTACGACACGTTCAGGAGAGTGATGTCGGCGGCATGCACGGTCGGGGCGATCAGCGCGATGCCGACCAGGGCCTGGATCAGTTTTCTTGACAACATATGGAGGGCTCTTTTCGAAAGGTTCTGGAAGGCACAGGTTAAGCACACCCCCTCGAAAGACGAACGAATACTTTCGGTCTTGCATATCCGGTTTACGCATGACAGCCCTGCCATACGTACAACAGTCAAAATGACAACATGAAACCCGCAAAAAAAAATTTAAAAAATTTCCGCTCGGCATTTAATGACGGACGTGAAATGGTCGTCCTGTACTTGTGAGAGCGCGAGATGCGCAACCTCCCAACAGTATCCAAGCCATTAGGAGCCATATCATGCTGAGCCTTCACACCAACGTCGCATCGCTTTCCGCACAAAATTCGCTGACCCGTACCCAGAGCTCGCTGTCGACCTCGATGACCCGCCTGTCGACCGGTTACCGCATCAACTCGGCAATGGACGACGCGGCCGGCCTGCAGATCGCCACCCGCCTGAAATCCCAGAGCAGCGGCATGGCCGTCGCAATGCGCAACACCCAGAACTCGATCTCGATGCTGCAGACCGCCGACGGCGCGCTGAACGAAGTCACCAACATCCTGACCCGCATGAAGGACCTGGCGACCCAGGCCGCCGACGGTTCCTCGTCCGACGACGACAAGAAAGCGATGGACAAGGAATACAACTCGCTGACCGACGAACTTTCGAACATTTTCTCGAACACCAAATTCGGCGGCACCGAACTGCTGTCGACCAGCGCGAACGGCAAGCTGAACGCCGCCGCCGGCATCACCTTCCAGATCGGTGCCGACAGCTCGGAAAAAATGACCGCGAACTTCGACACCGAACTCGCCGCGGCCGGCGGCGTGACCGACACGATCACGACGGCGACCACCGGTTTCGTCTCGAACGCCGCCGGCGCGCCGATCGCCGCGTCGACCGGTTCGATCCTGTTCACCGACGCCAACACGGCGATCGGCAACCTGAACAAGGCCGTCGACGCCGTCTCGACCCTGCGTTCGAAGCTGGGCGCCGTGTCGAATCGCCTCGACCACGTCTACAACAACCTGTCGAACATCTCGAGCAACACGCAAGCCGCTACCGGCCGCATCATGGACGTCGACTTCGCGACCGAGTCGTCGAGCATGACTTCGAACCAGATGCTGATGCAAGCTGGTACCGCCATGCTGAAGCAGACCAACAGCATGTCGTCGATGGTCATGTCCCTGCTGCAGTAATCGCAGGGCCAGTAATGGCCACCCCGGGCTAGTCCAGCCGGAATCCGCAAGAGGCCAGCCACAAGCTGGCCTTTTCACTTTACACTGCCGAGATCATGGCCAGCCTATCCATCCCCGCCCTTCCGCCACCCGTCATCCCGGCGAGCGCGCCCGGCCCCCTGCCGGCCACGCCGGTCGGCGCGGTCGCGGCCGCCGTCCCGGTCGCCTTGCTGCAGGCCGAGCTCGAGGCAATCCCGCTGCCGCTGCCCGCCGCGCAGCCGGCGCCCGCGCTGCCCGCCGGCGATGCCCTGCCCGATGCCGCGGCGATGCGTCCCGACCAGGTCGTGATGGCGCGCCAGCTCACCTGGCCGCGTCCGGACGGCGGTGCGCTCGCCACGTCGTGGCGCGGGATGGTGCGCAACTATGGCACCCAGCTCGTCACGCGCGCGGTGCAGGCGTCCCGGCAACAGTCGGGCCAGTCGCTGCCGGGCGCGCTGCTGCAGAGCGGGCTGGATGCGCGCGTGCTGCGCCAGGCCGATCTCGCGACCCTGCCGCCCGACGCCTGGCGGTTCACCGTGCATGCGGGCGGACCGCAGGCACAGCACCTGCGCGTGATCGGGGAAGAGGAACAATCGCAAAAACCGCAGCGCCGCCGGCGCCGTGCCGCGCTGCGCCTGGAACTGGTGCTGGCCGACGGCACCGTCGTCACGGTGCAGGCGGAGCCGCTGGCCGATGGGGTCATGCTCGAACTGTGCACGCTCGACCCGGGCACCCTGCTGCACCTGCGCGCCCTGCAGCCGCAGCTGGAAGACGCCGTGCGCCGCTCGGGCCTGCGCGTACTCGGCTGGACCTGGAACGACACCCTGCCGGAAGGCCGGGTGCACGCGCGCCTGCCGTCGACCGAGGCGGCGGCCGCCCTCAGCCTGCCCGTGTTCCGCGCGATGGCGGAACTGGCGCTGCTGCTGCCGGCGGCGTAATTAGCCGACCGTGCCGATGATCGAGACTTCCCGGTTCTCGGGAATCTCGTTATACGACAGCACGTGCAGCCCCGGCGCGAACAGGCGCGCGTAGCGGGCCAGCAGCGGGCGGATCTGCGGCAGCACCAGGAGCAGCGGCGGCGTATGATGCTGCTTCATCTGCTCGCGCGCCACCGGCATGTTCAGCTGCAGTTGCTGCAGCAGCTGAGGATCGATCGGATAGTTGTCCAGCACGACCTTGCCGCCGTTGCTCTGGCGCGCCTGGTTCAGGGAACTGAGCAGCATGTTTTCCAGCTCGCCCGACAGGTTAAACGCGGGCATGTCCTTCTTCTTGCCGTACAGGCCGGACACGATCTGGCGGCGCAGCGCGCAGCGCACCTCGGCCGCGAGCAGGATCGGATCCTTCGTCGTTTCCGAGCTGTCCAGCAAGGTCGTCGCGATCACGACGATGTCCTTCAGCGACACGTTCTCGGCCAGCAGCACACGGAACACGCGCAGGAGCTGCGTGTGCGTGAGCGCCTTGTCCAGCGCACCGGCCAGCTTCGGCGACAGCGCGGTGAGGCGTTCCATCAGCGCCGGCACGTCCTCGTGGCGGAACAGCTCCGCCATGTAGTCGCGCGCGACCTTGGACGTGTGCGTGGCGATCGCGCTCGGCACCTCGACGACCTGGTAGCCCTGCCCCAGCGCGTGTGCCTTCTGCTCCGGATCGATCCACGTGACGGCCATGCCGAACGCCGGTTCGATGCCGGGGATGCCGTCGATGTCGCCGTACACGTTCGGCGACGGGATCGCCATCAGGCATTCCGCCACGACCTCGCCCTCGGCCACGACGGTGCCGTTGATCGCGATCGCGTACTGGTTCGGGCGCAGCGTCAGGTCGTCGCGCACGCCGATGGGCGGCAGCAGCAGGCCCATCTGCTCGGACAGGCTCTGGCGCACGCCCTTGATCCGTTTGGTCAGCACCTCGCCCTGGGCCTTGTCGACCAGGTGCACGAGCTTGTAGCCGACGGTGATCGAGATCGGCTGCACGACGGGCAGCTGCTGCCAGTCGAGTTCCGGCACGCGGTCGTCGCGCAGCGCGGCCTCGATGGCGGCCACGCCCGATTCGTCCGGCGGCTTCACGTCTTCGCGCGCCAGCTTCCAGGCGACGTAGCCGATGGCCGCGGCGAACGCCATGAAGAACAGCGACGGCATGCCCGGCACCATCGCCAGGATCAGCATCACGCCGGCGGCCGAGTACAGGACCGAGGGGTTGGCCAGCAACTGGCCGCCGACCTGCTGCTCGAAGTCGCCCGAGTCGCTGATGCGGGTGACGAGGATCGCCGCCGCGGCCGACAGCAGCAGCGCCGGCACCTGGGCCACGAGGCCGTCGCCGATGGTCAGCAGCGCATACTGGCGGAAGGCATCGCCGAACGACAGGTCGTGCATCACCGCACCGATCGCGACGCCGCCGATCATGTTGATGAGCAGGATGAGGATCGACGCGATCGCATCGCCGCGCACGAACTTGGAGGCGCCGTCCATCGCGCCGTAGAAGTCCGCTTCCGCCGCCACTTCCTTGCGGCGCAACTGCGCCTGTTCCTGGTTGACGAGGCCCGCGTTCAGGTCGGCGTCGATCGCCATCTGCTTGCCGGGCAGCGCGTCCAGCGTGAAGCGCGCGGACACTTCGGAGATACGTTCCGAACCCTTCGTCACGACGACGAAGTTGATGATCATGAGGATCACGAAGACGACGATACCGACGACGAAGTTACCGCCGATGACGACGTTGCCGAAGGCTTCGATCACGTGCCCCGCCGCGCCCGTGCCCTCGTGGCCGTGCAGCAGCACGACCCGCGTGGACGCCACGTTCAGCGCCAGGCGCAGCAAGGTGGTGCCGAGGATGACGGTCGGGAAGACCGAGAAGTCCAGCGGCCGCCTGGTCGAGACGGACGTCAGGATCACGATCAGCGCCAGCACGATGTTGAACGTGAACAGCACGTCCAGCACCGCGGGCGGCAGCGGCAGCATGATCATCGCCAGGAGCGTCAGCAGGAACGCCGGCGTGGCGATCTTCTGGCGGCGCAGCTCGAGCATCAAGCTGTTCAGGAAATTCATGTCGGGGATACCTCACTCAAAGCGGCCGGCACGGCCACGTCACTCGGGAACCGCGGGGCGGCCTGGCGCCGGCCCGCACGGAACGCATTCAATTGCAGCACGTAGTTCAGCACCTGCGATACCGCCTGGTACAGCGCGGCGGGAATCTGCTGCTGCACCTGACTGGTGTTGTAGATGGCACGTGCCAGCGGCGGCAAGGCGATCGTCTCGATCTGGTGCTTCGCCGCGACGGAGCGGATGTACAGGGCCATCTCGTCGATGCCCTTCGCCACCACGAACGGCGCTTCCGCACGCTTGGTGTCGTACTTCAGCGCGACCGCGTAGTGCTCGGGATTCACGATCACCACGTCGGCGGTCGGCACCGTCTTGTTCACGTTGCGGCGTGCCATCTGCTGCTGCAGCTGGCGGATGCGCGCACGGATCTCCGGCTTGCCCTCGGTGCTCTTGTATTCTTCCTTCACTTCCTGCTTGCTCATGCGCTGGCTGCGCGCGAACAGGAAAGCCTGCAGCGGCACGTCGATCAGCGCGAACAGCACGAACACGGTGACGAGCGCCATCAGGCCGTCGAACATCATGCTGGCGCCGTGCAGCAGCGCGTCCGACAGCGGCATGCGCTGCAGGTTGACCCACGCCGACAGCGCCGAGCGCACGACGTGCACCAGCACCACGGCGAGCAGCGCGGCCTTGGCCACCGACGTCGCGAACGTCGTCCAGTGCTTGCCGGAGGCCAGGTTGCCGAGGTTCTTCACCGGCGAGAAGCGGTCGAACTTCGGCACCAGGTTGCTGGTCGAGACGGCCCAGCCGCCCGGCACGAGACTCGCGGCGACGATCGCGAGCGGCACGGCGGCGAGCGGCAGCACCATCTTCACGAGCAGCACGGCCGCGCCGCTCCACACGACGGTCATCGCGTTTTCCATCGAGCCGGCCGCGCCCAGCGGCGCGTAGACAAGCCGGAACAGCGACCGGAACGATTCCAGGTAGCCGGGCAGCAGGAACGCGAACAGCTTCAGGCTCACCAGGATCCCGACCGCGGTGGCCAGGTCCTTCGAGCGGACGACGTGGCCCTGCTCGCGTGCCTTCTTGAGCTTCTGTGCTGACGCCTTTTCCGACTTGTCGCCGCCGGTATTGTCAGCCATGCGCCGCCCCCATCTGCTGCTGCAGCATCTCCAGCACCTGGTTCGTCATCTGCACATAGTGTTCCGGGATGAAGCGCACGACCTGCACGAGCATCATCAGGCCGAACAGCGTCACCAGCGAAAAGCCCAGCGAGAACAGGTTCAGCGACGGCGCGACCCGGTTCAGGAAGCCGAAGCCGATCTGCACGACCATCGTCGAAAACACGATCGGGAGCGCGAGCAGGATCGCGGCCGAGAACACCCAGCCCACGTTCAGCGCCACCGTCTCCAGCAGGAGACTGTTGTAGCCGCCGCCGACCGGCCACGCCTTGAAGCTCTGGCCCAGCACGCCCGCGAGCACGAGATGGCCGTCGACGGCGAAGAACACGAGGATCGCGACGATGCCCAGCAGGCCCGAGATCACGTCCGACTGCTGGCCGTTCATGGGGTCGTTCATCTGCGCCATCGAGAAGCCCACCTGGCTCGAGACGAGGAAGCCGAGCATGTTCACGACGGCCATCGTCAGTTGCAGGGCGAGGCCGATCACGCCGCCGATCACGGCCTGCTCGATCATCACGACGACGCCGGCCAGCGAGAACGGATCCGGCATGACGGCGCCTTTCGTCAGCGGCAGCATCAGGAACGCGAGCACCACGGACAGCAGCGCGCGCACCGGTACCGGCACCAGCGCGTCGCCGATGACGGGAGCCGTCGACAGCAGCGCCATGACGCGGCAGAACGGCCACCACAGCGCGCTGATGAACGGCAGCAGCAGGTGAGACACTTCCAGCATCAGCCGACCAGGGTCGCGGCGCGCTGGAACACGCTCACGCAATAGTCCATCAGTTTGCCGGTCATCCAGTGACCGGCGAGGATCAGGGCCACCAGCGTGACGAGGAGACGCGGCAGGAAGCTCAGCGTCTGCTCGTTGATCTGGGTGGCGGCCTGCACGAGGGCGACGATGACGCCGGCCACGAGGCCCGGCACCACCAGCACCATCACGAGCAGCATCACCAGCTGCAGGGCTTCGACGACGAAGTCGACGGCGATATCAGGAGTCATGTGAATGAATGCTAGATGCCGTGGATGCTGCCGACCAGCGTATTCACGGTCAGGGTCCAGCCATCGACGAGCACGAACAAGAGGAGCTTGAACGGCAGCGAGATGACGAGCGGCGAGAGCATCATCATGCCCATCGCCATCAGCACCGACGACACCACGAGGTCGATGATCAGGAACGGAATGAACAGCATGCAGCCGATCTGGAACGCGCTTTTCAACTCGGACAGCACGAAAGCGGCCAGCTTCACGGTGAAGCCGCGGTCCATCGGCTTCATCTCGGCCGGCTCGCCCGCCAGGTGCGCGATCTGGGCCAGCGCGGTCTTGCTCGTCTGGGCCAGCATGAAGCGCGACAGCGGTACCTCGGCGATCTTGAGCGCCTGCTCGAGCGAGATCTTGTCCTTGTCGTACGGGACGAATGCCTCGTTCCACACCTGCTCGCCGATGGGACGCATGACGAGCAGGGTCAGGATCAGGGCGACGCCGGTGATGATCCGGTTGGGCAGGCCCTGCTGCAGGCCCAGGGCCTGGCGCAGCAGCGACAGCACGATCACGAAGCGGGTGAAGCTGGTCATCATCATGACCATCACGGGCAACAGCCCGAGGATGGTCATCAGGACCAGGATCTGCGACTTCACCGTGAGGCCGCTGGACGAGCCGGGGATCACGCCGGGCAGCACGTCCGGTGCGGCCCATGCGCCTGCGCTGGCCAGCAAAAGAACGGCGCCCGCGATGGCGGGCGCAAAACGGTGCAAGGTGTGAGCCACCCCGGCACCGCGGCGTTGCAACGTCATGACGCGATCAGGTCCAGGTTGAGGCCGTCCAGATCGATCACCTTCAGGCCGTACTGCTCGCCCGCGACGACCACTTCGGCGCGCCCGATGGCGGCGCCGTTGACCTTGATGACGAGCGGCTCGCCCGCCATGGCGTCGAGCGGCAGCACGCTGTCCGGGCCGATCGCCATCAGTTCCTGCAGCGAGATGCGGGCCGAACCCACTTCCAGCGTCAGCGTCACCGGGATGCGGCGCATCATCTGCGGCAGGCGCGGCGCGGCTTTCGGTGCCGCTGCCGCGCTTTGCTTACCTTCTGCGGCTTCATCCGCCAGCTCGTCGTCGATGAGGATGTCGTCACCGGCGAATTGATCGTTCAGGTTCATATTGATTACTCGGCGTCTTCAAAAGAGGTTAAACACAGCTTGCCTTTGTGCTCGGCGACGGCGGCGGTAAACAACCGCGCCTCGTCGAGCAGGACGTCGGCCCGGCCCACGTTCACCGGAATCACGTCGCCCACCTTCAGGTCGAACAGTGCGCCCAGGGTGATTTCCTTGCTGACCAGGCGGCCGTCCAGTTTGACCTGGAGCTTGGTCGCAAGGGGCTCGGCCGGACCGCGCGCGGCGGCCGGACGGCCAGTTTCCGGGCGCAGCGTGCCCAGGATCATGGCCATCAGCTGCTGGTCGGGCGCGATCCAGAACTGGCCGGTGTTGTCGTTGTTGTCACGAACCTGCAGGCGCAGGGCCCAGTTGCTTTCGCCGGGCATTGCCGAAGGCACCACGGCATTGGCCTGGATGGGCCGCGGCGCCACCTCCATTGCCACATTGACAGCGACGCGTGCATACAACAGATCCACCATTTGTTGCGTCAGTACGACGCCTAATCTTTCTTCGGTGGCCGTCACGCGCTCGGTTTGCGGGTCCCGCTGAGTTGCGCCGGCGCTACGTCCACCGTAGCGTCGCTCCAACAGTGTCAGTAATAAACCACGCTCGAACGTCACCGCGACGGTGCCCAGCGCACCCAATACGGCCATCCAGCGCAGGCTCGTTTCTTGCGGCACGCGGCCGAATTCAACGGTTTCGAGACGCCATCCGGCCCAGTAACGGCGTGCGCTGCCCTGCATGGCAGTGTCCAGGTCTTCCTGGAGACGCGCCGCAAACTGGGGCAGCAGATGTACCGGACGCCCTAGAAGACAGGGGTCGAGCACTTGGTGCTGCAGGGTGGTGTCGGGGTTTGCAATCGGCATGGTCAAGTTAAAAAAATGATAAGCAGAGATGCTTTCTTTTCATTCCTCTGGGCAACAATTATACCCGGGAAATTGTGTCACGCCATTTGATTTTCCCCTTTGAATTCGCCATTGCCCTACGGTAAGATGCTGTCACTGCGCTGGGGAAATCAAACTACACTCTGGGGATCGGACGAAACCGCTGCTATTCTCCTCGGTTCCGCGAGAGAAACCAAGCCACAGTATGACACTAAGAATTTAACAATTTTCTAAATGTCAACGTTTCTTGCAGAAAATGTAACAGCCGCAGGCGAAGCAAGATTGACTAAAAGTTACAACCGCAAACTTAAGCATGGGAGCGATGAACACGATGGGAACTGAACTTGCCGGCCTGATCCGGGCCGACCTGGCAGCCCTCACCAACGATGCCAACCGCCTCGCCGTCGTGGCGCCTGCGGTCGATGGCGGCCACCCCACCCTGGGCGATGGCAACGGCGGCTTCTCCTTCGCGCAGAGCATGAAGAATGCTCTCGTCAGCGTGGACCAGGACCAGCAGGTGGCCAACCAGAAGATGGCCGACGTGGACAGCGGCAAGAGCGACGACCTGGTCGGCGCCATGCTGTCGTCGCAGCAGGCCAACCTGTCCTTCTCCATGCTGATGCAGGTCCGCAACAAGGTGATGGGCGCCGTCGACGAGCTGATGAAGCTGCCGGTGTAACGGGAACGAACCGATCGTGATTGCTACTCTCAAGTCCGCCATCGGCGGCAAGCGCCTGGCCCTGCCGCCCGCGCTGACCAAGAACCTGACCCCGATGCTGGTGCTGGCCATCGGCATCACCGCGGCCGTCATGCTGTACATGTGGAACGACCAGGCCGGCTACAAACCGGTGTTCGGCGCCCACGAGAAAGTCGTCGCCAGCGACATGATGAGCGTGCTCGACGCCGAACACGTGCCCTACCGCATCCACCCGGATTCGGGCCAGGTCATGGTGCCGACCGGCCAGCTGGGCAAGGTCCGCATGCTGCTGGCCGCCAAGGGCGTCACCGCGCAGCTGCCGGCCGGCCTGGAGCTGATGGACAAGAACGACCCGCTGGGCGTGTCGCAATTCGTGCAGGACGTGCGCTTCCGCCGCGGCCTGGAAGGCGAGCTGGCGCAGTCGATCCTGACCCTGGACGCCATCGCCTCGGCGCGTGTGCACCTGGCCATCGCCAAGTCCTCGTCGTTCGTCGCCAGCGACGGCGACAAGTCGTCCGCCTCCGTCGTGGTGGCGGTCAAGCCGGGCCACACGCTGTCGAACGAACAGATCGCCGCGATCGTCAACATGGTCTCGGGCAGCGTCGCGGGCCTGGCGCCGGCGCGCGTGTCGCTCGTCGACCAGAACGGCAACTACCTGTCGTCGCGCGTGGACCTGACCGAAGGCTTCGACGGCGCCGCCCAGGGCGATGCCGCCGCCAAGCGCTACCAGGATGAAGCGCGCGCCAACGTGGCCGGCCTGCTCGGCCCCGTGCTCGGCGCCGACAATTTCAAGGTCAGCGTGACGGCCGACGTCGACAACGACAAGATCGAGGAAACGCAGGAGAAATACGGCGAAGCGCCGAAAGTCACCAGCGAAGCGATGCGCGAGGAGATGGAAAAGAGCCGCATGGCGCTGGGCGTGCCGGGCACGCTGTCGAACCGTCCGCCGGTCGCCGCCAATCCGCCGGCCGATCCGAACGCCGCCGCCAACGGCGCCGCCGCCGACCCGAACGCCAAGGCGGACGACGGTAGCGCCCGCAAGAACGCGACGACGCGCCAGTACGCCTACGACCGCGCCATCACGCAGATCAAGCGCTCGCGCGGCCGCCTGAAGAAGCTGTCGGTGGCGGTGGTGCTGAACAACGCCAAGGCCGCGACGCCGAAGACGGGCTGGACCCCGGCCGAGATCGCCAACATCGACAAGATCCTGCGCGGCGGCCTCGGCATCGACGCCACCCGTGGCGACGTGCTGACGGTGTCCGCGCTGTCGTTCCCGGCCCCGGTCGCGGTCGAGCCGTGGTACCAGGAGCGCGACAACATCGTCGACATGGTCCGCTACGGCATGTATGCGCTGGGCGCCCTGCTCGGCTGGCTGCTGGTCCTGCGTCCGCTGATGCGCATGCTGAACCAGCGCGTCGCCCCGCAGCCGGCAGCGGCAGCGGCAGCCGCCGCACCGACCCTGGCGACCGTCCAGGCCGGCGCCAGCAACGCCCTGCCGGGCGCCGTGCACAGCGCCGGCGCGCTGCCGGCCCCGGGCGCCACCGCCGCGGCGGCCCTGCCGGGCGAAACGACGGCAGCATCGACCGGCGGCACGCTGCCGGTCCAGGCGCTGCTCGAAGAATACGATTTGCCCCCGGCCGGCTCGGCCGTGGATGTGATGGTCGACCACCTGAAAGTACTGGCGGGCAAGGAGCCGGAGCGGGTGGCGGAAGTGGTCAAACAATGGGTGCAAAAGAAAAATGGCGGATCTGAACAATAACGACGTGCAGGAAGCAGTGCTGAGCCCGGTCGAACAGGCCGCAATCGTATTGCTGTCCATCGGTGAAGAACCGGCTGCGGCCGTTCTGCGCTGCCTCGAACGCGAGGAATTGATCGAGCTGACCCAGGTGATGAGCCGCATGAGCGGCATCAAGGTCGACGCCGTGAAGAACTCGATCCAGAAGTTCTTCGACGACTACCGCCAGCAGAGCGGCCTGCACGGCGCTTCGCGCAGCTACCTGAAGCGCTCGCTCGACCTGGCCCTGGGCAGCGAGATCGCCAATTCCGTGCTCAACACGATCTACGGCGACGCTATCCGCCCGATGATGGCGCGCCTGCAGTACGCATCGCCGAAGTGGCTGGCCGACTATATCGCCGCCGAACACGTGCAGATGCAGGCCGTGTTCCTCGCCTTCCTGCCGCCCGCGCTGGCCGGCCAGATCATCGATGCGCTGCCGGAAGGCAGCCGCGAGATGGTCCTGCTGAACCTGGCGCGCCTGGAAGAGATCGACCGCGACCTGCTCACCGAGCTGGAAGAGCTGGTGCAGCGCTGCCTGTCCGCACTGGACACGCAGAGCGCCACCGTGGAAGGCGTGCGCCAGGCGGCGGACATCCTGAACCGCCTGCCGAACAACCGCGCCACGATGGTCGAGCTGCTGCGCGCGCACGATCCGGATGTCGTGTCGAAGATCGAGATGTCGATGTACGACTTCTTCATCCTGTCGAAACAAACCGAACAGACCATCACCCGCCTGCTCGACGAGATCCCGCTGGAGCAGTGGGCGATCGCGCTCAAGGGTGCCGAACCCGCGCTGCGCGACGCGCTGCTCGGCGCGATGCCGAAGCGCCAGGCACAGAGCTTCGAGGATCTCATGAAGCGTTCCGGCCCGGTGCCGATGTCGCGCATCGTGCAGACGCGCCAGGAGATCATGGCGCAGGTCAAGGAGCTCGTCGACAACGGTGAGATCGAAGTCCAGCTGTTTGCCGAGGCGACTGCCGAATGAAGCAGTTCCGGCCTTATCACTTCCCGCCGCTGGCGCAGTTCATCGCCGCCGGCGCGGCCAAGGGCGCGCAATCGTCCTCCTCCGCCACGCCGACCGAGGACTGGCAGAGCGCGGTGGCCGACGGCTATCGCCAGGGCCAGCGCGAAGGCTATGAAGTCGGCCTGGACGAAGGCCGTGCCGACGGCTATGACGCGGGCCATGCCGAAGGCGTGGAACGCGGCATCGCCGAAGGCCGCCAGCAGGCGCTGGCCGAACTGGAGCAGATGGCCAAGCCCGTCGACGCCATGCTGCGCAGCCTGAAGAAGATGAAGACCGAATTCCGCAACGCCCAGCGCAAGGAAGTGGTGGACCTGGTCGGCAAGATCGCGCGCCAGGTGATCCGCGCCGAGCTGGCGCTGCAACCCGTGCAGATGCTGAACCTCGTCGACGAGGCGCTGGCCGCGATGCCGCCCACGCGCGACGAGGTGGAAGTGTTCATGAATCCGGAAGAACTCAAGCGCATCCAGGAACTCGATCCGAAGCGCGCCAAGAAGTGGAACCTGATGTCCGATCCTGCCCTGGACCTGGGCGAGTGCCGCGTGCGTGCGGGCGACCATGAAGTGGACGCCGGCTGCCAGAACCGCCTCGCCGCCTGCATGACGCAAGTCCGCGAAAGCCTGGACGCGACCGCGAAGGAGGACGCCGAGTGAGCGCACTGGCCGAAACCCTGCGCGCGCTCGAGATCAAGGCCCCGCCGGTCGCGACGCCCACCGGGCGCCTCGTCGCCGTGCAGGGCCTGCTGCTCGAAAGCGTGGGCTGCCGCCTGCACACCGGCCAGCGCTGCCGCGTCGAGACCGTCGACGGCTCGTGGCTCGACGCGCAGGTCGTGGGCTTCCGCGACAAGGTCACGTACCTGATGCCGTTCAAGCAGGCCGACGGCCTGGTGACCGGCGCGCGCGTGCTGCCGGCCACGGGCCCGTCCAGCATCCAGATCGGCCCCTCGTGGATGGGCCGCATGGTGAACGGCCTGGGCGAACCGATCGACGGCCGCGGCAAGCTGGGTGGAGAGGAAGCCCTGTCGACGACGCCGCCGAAGGTGAACCCGCTGCGCAAGGCCCCGGTGGAAGAACCGCTGGACGTCGGCGTGCGCGCGATCAATTCGATGCTCACGATCGGCAAGGGCCAGCGCGTCGGCCTGATGGCCGGTTCCGGCGTCGGTAAATCCGTGTTGCTCGGCCTGATCACGCGCCAGACCGTGGCCGACGTGATCGTCGTGGGCCTGATCGGCGAGCGTAACCGCGAGGTGCGCGAGTTCATCGAGAAGTCGCTCGGCGCGGAGGGTTTGCGTCGAGCCGTGGTCGTGGTGGCGCCGGCCGACGAAAGCCCGCTGATGCGCGTGATGGCGACGGAACTGTGCCACTCGATCGCGGCGCATTTCCGCGACCGCGGCCAGAACGTGCTGCTGCTGTGCGATTCGCTGACGCGCTACGCGATGGCGCTGCGCGAAGTGGCGCTGTCGCTGGGCGAGCCGCCGGCCACGCGCGGCTACCCGCCGTCGGTGTTCTCGAACCTGCCGCAGCTCGTCGAATCGGCCGGCAACGGCGAAAACGAACAGGGCAGCATGAGCGCCATCTACACCGTGCTGGCGGAGGGCGACGACCAGCAGGACCCGGTCGTCGACAGCGCCCGCGCGATCCTCGACGGCCACATCGTGCTGACGCGCGAACTGGCCGAACGCGGGCACTACCCGGCGATCGACGTGGCGCAATCCATCAGCCGCTGCATGGCGCAGGTGGTGACGCCGGAACACGCCCAGGCGGCGCGCAAGCTGAAGGCCGCGCTGGCGAAGCATGCGCGCGTGCGCGACCTGATACCGCTCGGCGCCTACCAGCCGGGCGCCGATCCGGAAACCGACCGCGCCGTGAAGCTGAACCCGCACATCGAGGCGTTCCTGTGCCAGGGCACGCGCGAAGACGCGCCGTTCGCGGCCTGCGTCGACCAACTGAAAGCGATGATGGCATGAGCAAGCGCGAGACGATCACCAGCCTGGACACGCTCGTACGCGTGCGCAGCACCGAAGTGGAACGCATGCAGACGGCGCTGGCGAAGAAGGAGGCGACGCGCGTGCGCTTCCAGGCCAGCGTGGAGCGCCTGACGGCGCTGGCGGAAGGCAGCGGCCCGTCGGGGCAGCCGGCCGGCGCGCGCGCGCTGTCGCCGGCGCTGGCCATCAATTGCGGCAATTACAAGCAGGCCGTGTTCGCGCTGGCGGATACGCACCGGACCGACCTGCAGTTGCACGAGGCCGACATGGCCGTCGCGCAGAAGCATCTGGCCCAGGCCTGGACGCGGCGCGAGCTGCTGGGCAAGGTGCTGGAGCAACACGAGGTCGCGTATGCGCGTGCGCAGGAACGCACGCAGCGCAAACGCGAAGACGAGATCGCCACGCAGTCGTGGCTGGCAAAGAACGCATAAGCAGGAGAACCGATATGGCAACGAGCGCGATCACCGCCCCCACCTACGACCCGACCAGCACCGCCAAGGCCCTGGCCGACAAGTACATCGAAGGTGCACAGACCCAGCTGACCACGCAGACCAATACGGCGAACGCCACGGCCAAGGCCCTGACGACGCTGAGCTCCGCGATCTCGGCTTACCAGACGTCCCTCGCCAGCCTGGCCGGCATCGGCAAGTCGATGCTCGCCCAGAGCGCCACGTTGTCCGACACGACGCTTGGTACGGCCACCGCCAGCTCGACCGCGACGCCCGGCACCTACAGCGTCTTCGTCAAGCAGGTGGCCACGCCGAGCCAGATCGCCTACAACCTCGGCGACTTCGACCTGAGCGCGGAGAAACAGCCCGATGGCACCTACCAGCCCGGCGTATTGAAGCTGAACCTGGCCGACCCGGCCGACCTCGCCGCGACCCCCGTCACCATCAACGTCGACCTCGCCGCCGCCGATGCGGACAAGAACGGCACGCTCACCGCGCGCGAGCTTGCGGTAGCCATCAACCAGTCCGCCGACAATGGCGGCAAGGTCACGGCCGGCATCGTCACGATCGGCACCGGCGCCAGCGCGACGTCGCGTCTCGTGCTGTCGTCGACGAAAACCGGCGCGGCGAACACCATCTCGCTCGATACGACCGGCGTGCTCGACGCCAACCTGCAGGCCGCCCTGAACGCCGCGCCCACGGTCATGAGTACGGCCCAGGACGCCATCGTCAACTTCGGCGATCCCACGGACCCCACGACGGAAGTCAAGCAGGCGTCGAACACCTTCACGAACATCGACGGCGTATCGTTCACGGCGACCAAGGCCCAGGCGCCGGGCGCCACGCCGATCACCTTGACGGTGGGCGGCAACGCCACCGGCACGACGGCGAACGTGCAGGCGTTCGTCGACGCCTACAACAAACTCAAGAGCGCACTCGACGGTCTCCTCTCGGCGGGCGACCCCAAGAACAACGTCGCGGCCGGCGCGTTTGCTCACGACGCGGGCGTGACCGCGCTGCGCAACCGCGTCGTCGACCTGCTGCGGCCGAGCGGCGTGCTGTCGCTGGCCAGCTACGGCATCACGGCCGCGCACGACGGCACCCTCAGCCTGGATTCGGCGCGCCTGCAAAAGCAGCTGGCCGTCAATCCGACCGGCCTCGACACGCTGATCGGTACGGCCAGCACGTCGGCACCGACAGGCATCGCGGGCTCGCTGAACACCTACCTGAACATGTGGAGCAATGCGACCACCGGCCAGATCCAGGAGCGTACCGACGCCAACAGCAGTCTGCAGTCGCGCCTGACCGAGCGCCAGACGGACCTCGATGACAAGTACAACGCGGCCTATCAGCGCTACCTGAAACAGTACACCGCCCTGCAGGCCCTGCAGTCGACCATGCAAAACAATTCTTCGATGTTCAGCGCGCTGTTCAACAGCAACTCATCCAACTGAGAGATTCGAGATGTCTTATACCGAAGCCTACAGCAGCTATCACGCCACCAGCCTGGACGCGCAAACGTCGCGCGCCTCGCCGATCGAACTCGTCCTGGTGCTGACCGACGGCCTGCTCGACGAACTGGCGCGCGCCCGCGCCCACATCGTGGCCAAGCGCTACGAACAGCGCGCCAACAGCATCAACAAATGCGTCGACATCATCAACGGCCTGTCCAGCTCGCTCGATTTCGAGACCGGCGGCCAGGTCGTCGCCAACCTCGCCAACCTGTACGACTTCTGCGTCACGCACCTGCATGGCGCCGGCATCAAGCAGGACCCGGCGATGATCGACGAGGTCGTGCGCATCCTGACCACCATCCGCCAGGGCTGGGCCGGCGTACAGGCGCGTAATGGCTGACCGGACCGACCGGCTTGCACGGCTGGCGCTGTTGGGCAATACCCTGCAGGACGCCGCCGCGCGCCAGGACTGGGACCGGCTGGGCGAACAGGCCCGTGCCCTCTTCCCGGCCTTGCACGCGCTCGCCGCACAGGGCCCGTGGAACGCCGGGGAACGCGCCGCGCTGGAACGCGTGCGTGCCCAGCACGACACGGCCGCGCGCCACGTGGCCGCCGCCGCGCGCGCGCTCGAACCGCGCCTGGAAGAGATGCGCGCCAACAAGGACGGCTGGATCGCCTACGCGATGCACAGCGAAACAGAATCAGGCGCAAGCCAGGAATGACCATGATGCTCAACACCGTAAACCCGTCCACGTCGGCCCTGCCGGCCGCCAAGCAGGCGAATGCCCCGGCTGCCGCCAAGGACGCACCGACCGCGGCGGCACCCGCGCAATCCACGGCCGCCGGCACTGCGCCGGCGCCGGCGCCGGGCAAGACGTTCGCCCGCTGGCTCGGCCTGCAGAACGTCGCGGGCGCACAGGTGCCGACGGACGCCGCGGCGGATCCGGCAGCGGACGCCGCCGCCGCGCAAGCGAGCGCGCCCACCGACGCCGCGACCGACACCGCGCCGGCCGACGCCGCCGCCACGCCGGACAATCCCCTGCTGGCCGCGATGACGATGCCGCTGATGCCGCTGTCGCCGCAACAGGTCACCCAGGCCGTGCAGGCTGCCCAGGGCGGCGCGCACGCCAGCACGGACGAGGGCGGCAAGGCCGACACGCCGGCGCAGCCGCTCGCAGTCTCGGGCCAGGATACCCGCCGCGCACCGGTGGCCCTGCCGCAGGCCGTGCTCGCGCAAGCTGCCCAGCAGGATGCGACCGCCGCCCACGTGCGTCTGGCCGTCCAGGGCAATCCCGCCAACGGCAACGCCGGTACCGGCGGCCAGGACGCTGCGACGGACGGGTCCGGTGCGCAGGGCGTCCAGCCGGGCACCGCCACGGCCGCGCCGGTTGCGGGCGCCGTGACCTTGCCGGCTGCCCAGCCGGCCGCCGACACCGTCAAGCTGGCCGGTCCGCCGACGGCATGGCGCCAGACTCTGCAGGAAACGCTGGGCGACCGCCTGAACGTCCACGTCGCGGGCAACGTGCAGCAGGCCACGATCAGCATCGAGCCGCCCCAGCTGGGCCGCATCGACATCGCGATCCGCCACAGCGCCGGCACGCTGGAAGTGAATATCTCGGCCACCAACGGTGACGTGCTGCGCCAGCTGCAGACCGTCAGCGACAACCTGCGCAACGATTTGTCGCAGCGCCAGTACACGGAGGTCGCCGTGACGGTGACACCGGCACCCAAGAACAATGCGGCGCCGTTCGGCGACCCGCAACAGCAGGGCCGCGGCCGCCAGCAAGGCCGCGACCAGGACAACGAGCCCGGCCGCGGTCTGGCCGAAGCCGGCAACCCCGCGTCCGTGTTCAATCTCGGCCGCGACTCGTAAGCAACGGACGAATCGAGAGCGCTTTCGGGCGCAAGTACCAACATGAGCAAAATGAAAATGATTATTGCCATCGCCGGCGCCGTGATCGTGAGCGCGGCCGGTGCGGGTGGCGCGGTCTGGTGGTTCATGCCCAAGCCCGCGGCAGCCGCCGGCGCGGCGAAAAAAGCGGAAGCGGAAAAGGCCAGGGAAGGCAAGCCGGTCAAGTACGTGACGCTGGACAAGGTCATCGTGATGCTGCGCCGCGGCCCGGACGACGCCGACACCCACTACCTGTCGACCGACCTCGTCTTGTCGACGGAAGCGGCGAAGGAAAAGGAAACGAAGGAAAACCTGCCGCTGCTGCGCAGCCTGGCGGTGCGTACCCTGTCGGCCTACACGATGAAGGAAGCGGCCGGCATGACGGTGGAACAGTACGCGGAAGAACTGAATAAATCCTTCGACGCCAATTATGAGCACGAGCACACGGAAAAACCGTTCGTGCAAGTCATGATCGGCAAGCTGATCATCGAATAACCATCGGGGACAACGTGGGTTACATGACCGACTACGCCGACAGCTACGCCAGCAGCGAATATGCCGACGCCGCCATCCATGCGGCCATGAGCGCGGCCGAAGAGCAGAAACACCTCGTCGCCTATGCGCCGCTCGTCAAGCGCATCGCGCGCCAGCTCACGTCGCAGGTGTCGGGCGCGATGGGACGCGAAGACATGGAGCAGATCGGGCTGATGGGCCTGCTCGAAGCGCTGCGCCGCTACGGCACCCCGGACACCGGCTTCGCCAGCTACGCGTCGCTGCGCGTGCGCGGCGCGATCCTCGACGAGCTGCGCCGCCAGGACTGGCGCCCGCGCGCCGTGCGCCAGGACAGCCACAAGATGCGCGACGCCGTGCGCGCCCTCACCCGCAAGCTCGGCCGCGAGCCGAACGACAAGGAAGCGGCGGACGCGCTCGGCGTCAGCCAGGAAGACTGGCGCCAGTTCCTGCTGGATGACGTTGCCGAGGAGCTGCTCAGCTTCGACGACGTGCTGCAGGAAGCGACCGAGCGCGCCCACAACGCCCCCGGTCCGGAAGAACAGTTCATGGTGCGCCGCAGCCTGGAGCAGGCACTGGGCGCCCTGAACGAACGCGAGCAGCGCGTGATCCAGATGATTTATGAATTCGAGCTCAGCTACAAGGAAATCGCGGCCGTGCTCGACCTGTCCGACGCCCGCGTCTGCCAGCTCAACAAGAGTGCGCTGGCCAAGATGAAAGCGGCGCTGGCCCAGGCCTGAACGACCAGACAAGAAAGGTATAACAATCATGCAAATCCTTGGCATTCTCATCGTGCTCGGTGCCGTGTTCGGCGGCTACCTCATGATGGGCGGCAGCGCCCTCGCCATCTGGCAACCGACCGAGATGCTCGTCATCTGTGGCGCCGCCGTCGGCGCACTCGTGCTGGGTAACCCCAAGCACGTGCTGGCCGAACTGTTTTCCCAGGTCAGGAAGGTCGCGAGCAAGCACAAGCACGACTCCGAATTCCAGCGCCAGCTCCTGCTGCTGATGTACGAACTGCTGCAGACGGCCGCGGGCGGCCTGAAGGCGCTCGACGCCCACGTCGAGGCGCCGAAGGACAGCCCGATGTTCCAGCGCTATCCGCGGATCCTCGAAGAACCGAAGCTGCTGGCGTTCATCGTCGACAACTTCCGCCTGATGGCAATGGGCAAGATCAACGCCCATGAACTGGAAGGCGTGCTCGAACAGGAACTCGAGGCCATCCACGACGAACTGACCCAGCCGTCGAAATCGCTGCACAAGATCGCCGAGGCCATGCCGGGCTTCGGCATCCTGGCCGCCGTGCTGGGCATCGTGATCACGATGAACTCGGTCGGCGAAGGGGCCGACACCGCCGAGATCGCCGAACACGTCGGCGCCGCGATGGTCGGCACGTTCATCGGCATCTTCTTTTGCTACGGCGTGCTCGATCCGATCTCCGGCATGATGAAACAGCTGGTCAATTCCGAAGCGTCGACCATGGAAACCGTGAAGGTCGTGCTGTGCACCCACGTCGCCGGCAAGCCGCCCCTGCTGGCGATCGACGCGGGCCGCCGCCTGATCCAGCTGAACACCAAACCCAGCTTCGCCCAGCTCGAAGCGTGGATCAACGCGATGGCCGACGGCGAGGACGCCGGCGCCAGGCGCAAGGCCTGATCTGGAGCGATAAGTGCAAGCTACCAAGAAAGCCGCCGCCGACAAGCACGAAGCGACCATCGTCAAGCGTGGCGGCGGCAAGCATCACGACGACGAACACGGCGGCGCGTGGAAGGTCGCGTTCGCCGACTTCTGCATGGCGCTGATGGCGCTGTTCCTCGTGCTGTGGCTGATCGCCGCGCGCGAAGCCCAGCAAACCAAGAACATCGTGCGCGACAACACGGCCAGCGGCCTGCTCGAAGGCACGGGCGGCAAGCCGGAAGTCAAGTCGAGCCCCGCCGGCAGCCTGATCGAACGCTTCCAGCTCCCGAAGAGCAACGGCGGCGCCGAAGGCCCGGCCGCGGGCGCCAAGGCGAATACCGATACGGTCCGCACGAAGTACGAATCGCCGTCCGAACTGGCCGCGCTGGCGCACCGGCTCGAGCAGATGAGCGTGGACGCCGGCCTCGCATCGAACCTTGCCGCCGTGATCACGCCGGACGGCCTGCGCGTGATGTTGCACGACACCGACCGCCAGGGCATGTTCGTGCGCGGCAGCCCGCTGCCGACCGCCAAATTCGCAAAACTGTTGCGTGCGATGGCACCGCTGTTCGAAAAGATGGAAAATCAGATGTTGATCGTAGGCCACACGGACTCCTTGCAGTACACTAAGGCCGGACCGACCAGCTATTCCAACTGGAGCCTGTCGGTCAACCGCGCTCTGGCTGCGCGGTCCGAACTGCTCATCGGCGGCATGCGCAGCGACAGCATCCTGCAACTGGTCGGCATGGCCGACCGCGCCCCGATCGACGCGGCCCATCCGGATGCCTCGACCAACCGCCGTATCGAATTGTTAATCCTGACCAGCAAGCAAGCGGCTGCCATCAAGACCATGTTCGGCACTCCGGCGGATACCGAAGCCCTGACCTCCGACGCGTCCACGTCCAAAACGGACGATCCGGCGCTGAAGGACCTGCGCAGCCAGATGGTAAAGAAACCATGACGATTCAATCGAAAACCCGAGGACCACGCATGAAGATTTCCAGCGCCTCTTCGCCTTCCGTCTCGATCGCCCCGCAGGCGGGCGGCGCAGCCGCCGCGCCGGCGGCCGCCCCGGTTGCCGCCCCGGCGGGCAACGACGCCCTCGAATCCGCCGTGCTGCAGCCGGCCCAGAAAGCGCTTGGCGCCCTGCCCGACTTCGACGCCGCCCGCGTGGCCGAGCTGCGCGACGCGCTGGCCAAGGGCGAACTGCCGTTCGACGCGGGCCGCCTGGCCGGCCTGATCCAGCGCTTCCACGGCAGCAAGGCTTGACCCCATGAGCCGCATGACCCGCGACCAGGCCGTCGCGCGCCTGCTGGACGGTGTCCAGGCCGACATGACCGCCTGCGGCACGATCCGCGACCTGCTGGAACGTCAATTCCAGGCCGCCATGCGCCACCGCGCCACCGAGCTGGCGCTGCTGGCCGAGGCCCTCACGCCCGAACTGGACGCGATGGAACAGCGCCGCCAGCAGCGCGTGCAGCTCGTGCGCGCCCTGCTGGGCCAGCAAGCGACGATGGACGACCTGTTCGGCAGCCTGCCGGCGCCGCAGCGCACGCGCGGCCAGGCCGACTGGGAACAGCTCGAGACGCTCGTGCGCGACTGCAAGCAGGCGACGACGCGCAACGGCAACCTGATGGCTGAACAATTTACGATCATGCAACGCCTGCTGCACGGCGAAGACGATACCTATGCGCCACGCTGAATTCACGACGTCGATCCCCTCGTTGACCCCGACTGCGGCCACCGCGCCCACCTCGCCGATCGGCAACGGCGGCGGGAAGTTCGGCGGCATCTTCAACGAGGTGCAGGGCGAAGTCACCGACTTCATCCAGAACGGCGGCGGCGATTTCGCGCCGAGCGCCCAGCTCAGCGCGGAGGGCCGCATGTGGGCCGCACGCAGCCAGGGCGCAACGGCGGCCCTGATGGGCGGCGATACCGACGCGTCGCCCGACCAGCAGGCTTTCCTGGAAAGCATCGCGCCGTGGGCGAAAGAAGCGGCCGACAAGCTGGGCGTGGCGCCGGAGCTCGTCTCCGCGCACGCCGCACTGGAATCCGGCTGGGGCCAGCGTCCGCTGCGCAATACGGACGGCAGTTCATCCTATAACCTGTTCGGCATCAAGGCCGGCGCCAGCTGGAAAGGCGATGTCGCGCAGTCCGCCACCACCGAATACGTCGGCGGGGCCGCCATCAAGACGAACGCGAAGTTCCGCGCCTACCCGGACCAGGCCAGCGCCTTCCGCGATTATGCGCAGATGCTGATCGACAACCCACGCTTCCACGGCGCACTCGGCGCCGGCACCGACGCCCGGGCCTTTGCCGCCGGCCTTGCCAAGGGCGGCTATGCCACCGATCCCGCCTATGCGGCCAAGCTGTCGCGCCTGGCCGGCAAATTGCAGAACATCAGCGGCTGATCGCCATGTCGATCGGCTCAACCGTGCCGGGTCCGGCGACGCGCATGCGCACGACCTGCCCGCTGCCGGCGTTGCGCACGCGCACGACGGCACCCTTTCCGCCCGCATCCAGTGCTTCTCCGGCCATGCTGACTTCGATACCTTCGCGCCGCGCGATCATCATGACGGCATCGCCGCGCTTCACCAGGACGGGGCTGCTGAGCTGGCCGCTGCGCAAAATGTCTCCTGGATGCAACATGCGACGAGACATTTGTCCGACCGCATCGGCTGGATTACTGATCGGATCGGCAATGTTGGAAATATCACGCCGCTCGATCGTAACTTGTGTGTCAGTCAACGCTTCGTTGGCCGCCACCGGCGCCGCCGCGATCGCGACCATGGCCGTCACGCGCGCGCGGACGACGTACTCGTACCGCCATCCGGGCGTGTCCGGACAGCGCGCCAAGAAGCGCATCCTCTGGGGAAAGCGGGTATCGAGCGGTTCCACGGCCACTTGCTGGCTGCACGGCGGCGCCGGCCGCGCGGTCACGACGGCAATCTCGAATTGCGGTTCGGTCAGGCCGGACGCGGCCATCTGTCTTTCCAGTTCGGCACGGGCCGATTGCTCGATTTGCATGGGAATCGACGGCGTCGCCGCTTGCGCGAACGCAGAAAACAGCATCAGTGATAAAGCGGCAAGGGTTGCCTTACAGAAAGCAATCATTAGAGAATAGTGGCTGCGGAAAAAATCTGATTCTAACCAATCATCCGAAGTTCAACCGACAGGAGTTCCCGACATGACGATTAATTTCAAAGATGCACTGGGTGTGCATGCCGACGCGCTGGAACTGCGCGCCGAGCGCACCAAGGTGCTGGCGGCGAACATTGCCAACGAGAGCACGCCCGGCTACACCGCCCGTGACATCGACTTTGGCGCCATGTTGCAGGATCGTATCGACACCGAGAACGGCGAGCTCAGCCTGAGCGACGACCAGCCCCTGTACCGCGTGCCCTACCACCCGAGCGCCGACGGCAACACCGTCGAGATCGGCGTCGAGCAGGCCGCGTTCGGCCAGAACTCTTCCGATTTCAATACCAGCCTCACCTTCATCAACATGCAGTTGCGCGGTCTGGCAAAAGCCATCAACGGTCAATAACAGGTCAACAATGGGCTTCAAGGACATTTCCCAGATCGCCGGTTCGGCGATGGCGGCGCAGTCGGTGCGCCTGAACACGATTGCCAGCAACCTGGCCAACGCCGACGTCGCGGCCGGCTCCGAAGCGGAAGCGTACCGCGCCCGCAAGCCGGTCTTCGCGGCCGTCATGGGCAACGACGCCAGCGCGGGCGTGCAGGTGCTCGACGTGGTCGAGAGCGCCGAGCCGCTGCGCCGCGTGCACGAGCCGGGCAACCCGAAGGCCGATGCCGACGGCATGGTCTATTACACGAATGTCAACGAAGTGTCCGAGATGGCCGACATGATGTCCGCCAGCCGCGCCTTCGAAACCAACGTCGAAGTCCTCGGACGCATCAAATCCATGCAGCAGTCGCTGCTCAAGCTGGGAGAATCCTGAACATGGTGACCACCAATCACGCCACCAACACCCAGTTCGGCAGCACGTCGAATACGGGCAGCAACAAGATCGCAACGCAGGCGCCGACCGACGCCAACAAGGACATGTTCACCAAGCTGCTGGTGGCGCAGATCCAGAACCAGGACCCGCTGTCGCCGCAGGATCCGACCCAGTACGTCAACCAGCTGTCGCAGCTGTCGCAGACCGAGGCATTGCAGAACCTGTCGCAGACGACGACCGCCAGCGCATCCGTCCTGCAAAGCCTGCAGACGCTCGCGATGGGCGGCCAGGTGGGTTCCGAGGTCACGGTCGCGACGGACACCGTCAGGCTCGACGGCAGCAAGGTGAACGGCACCGTACAGCTGAACGGTCTCTCGGCCGGCACGAGCCTGGTCCTGACCGGTGGCGACGGCCAGCAGCATGCGATCGACCTGGGCCCGGGTTCCGGCGCCCAGTCGTTCACGATCGATCCGGACGCCCTTGGCCTGGCGCCCGGCACGTACAAGATCCAGGCCAAGCCATCGGACGGCAGCGCCCCGACGATCGAAGTGGCGGCGCGCCTGAACAGCGTGCGCGTGAACGGCACCAGCGTCGTGCTCCAGGTGGCCAACATCGGCGAGGTGGATCCCTCGGCCGTCACGGGTTTCAACGGCAAGACGGGCTCCTGAACGGCGCCCACCCTCTACCGCAACGCATTTAAGGAATCGACATGAGCTTCGACATCGCACTGTCCGGCATCCAGGCCATCAACGAGCAACTGAACACCGTTTCGAACAACATCGCCAACGCGGCCACCTACGGCTTCAAGGGCAGCCGCGCCAACTTCGCGTCCGTCATGGCCGGCAGCCGCCCCAACGGCGTGGAAATCGGTTCGGTCACGCAGAACATCAGCACGAACGGCAGCACCCAGACCACCGGCCGCGGCCTCGACGCCGCCATCGACGGCCGCGGCTTCTTCGTCAGCGTCAACGCCCAGGGCACGACGCAGTATTCGCGCGTGGGCATCTTCTCGACCGACTCGACCGGCATGCTGATCGACAGCAACGGCAACAAGGTGCAGGGCTACGGTCCGTCCAAGAACGGCACGCTGGGTGCGATGGGCGACGTGCAGATCCCGACCGGCCAGATCCCGGCCGTCGCGACGACCGGCATCGCCTACACCGGCAACCTGTCGGCCGACTGGACCGTGCCGACCGTCACCCCGTTCGACCCGACCAAGAACACCTCGTACAACATGGTCAAGCAGTCGATCGTGTACGACTCGCTGGGCACGCAGCACACCCTGTCGCAATACTTCGTCAAGAAGGACGCCAACACCGTCAACGCGTTCTATTCGCTGGACGGCGCCACGCCGGGCACGACGCCCGCCGTGCTGACGTTCGACGCCACCGGCGCGCTGAAGACCACCACCGGCAACTCGGTCGCCATCACGGCGGCGGGCGGCGCCGCGGCCGGCAACGTCACCATCGACTACACGGGCACGACCCGTTTCGCCGGCGAAGCCACCACCACCACCAACCGCAGCGACGGCTATGCGTCGGGTACGTTCGTGGGCGTGGAAATGGCGGCCGACGGCTCGCTCGTGGCCAAGTACAGCAACGACCAGTCGCAGGTGGTCGGCACCGTCGCCGTCGCCACCTTCGCCAACGAAGGCGCGCTGTCGTCCATCAGCGATACCAGCTGGGTGGCCAACTCCGCGTCCGGCGCCGCCCTGTACAGCTCCCCGGGCGTGGGTCTGGCCGGCAAACTGGCGACCGGCGCACTGGAAGGCTCGAACGTCGACATCACGTCGGAACTCGTCGGCCTGATGACGTCGCAGCGCAACTACCAGGCCAACTCGAAGGTCCTGACCACCGAGAACCAGATGATGCAGGCCCTGATGCAGGCCCTGTAAGACTGACGCCCCATGGATAAACTGATCTTCACCGCCGTTTCCGGCGCCGAGCGCCTGATGCGCGCCCAACAGGTCCACGCCAACAACCTGGCGAACCTGGACACCGCGGGCTTCCGGGCCAGCATGGAAGTGGCGACCAACCAGCAGCTGGGCGGTTTCGGCTACGACGACCGGCATATGTCGTCGATGCAGGCCGACATGGTCTCGACCCGTGCCGGCACGGTCCGCGAAACGGGCCGTCCGCTCGACGTCGCGATCGGCGGCCAGGGCTATCTCGCCGTGCAGTATGGCGACAGCGAAGCCTATACCCGCTCCGGCGAGATCGACATCGGTCCCGACGGCGCGCTGTCGGTCCACGGCCATGCGCTGATGGGCGAAGGCGGCCCCATCGTCCTGCCGCCGCACACCGCGGTCGAAATCGGCAAGGACGGCACGATTTCCGTGCTGACCGAAGGCGCCACGCAGATGCAGGTCGTCGACAAGCTGCGCCTCGTGAACGCCACCGGCGCCGAATTGACGAAGAACGAGGCGGGCCTGATCGTGACGCGCGACGGCGCCCAGCTGCCGGCCGATCCGGACGTCAAGGTCCGCCCGGGCGCGCTCGAAGGCAGCAATGTCTCGGCCGTCGAGGAAATGGTCGCCACCATGAGCCTGAACCGCAGCTTCGAGGTGCAGATGCGCCTGTTCAAGGCCAGCGACGGCATGAACGAAGTCGGCAACAAATTGATCGCAGGCTGAACGCGCGTCCCCAACCGAATCAGAAGAGAGAGAAACCATGAATCCAGCAATGTGGATCAGCAAGACCGGTGTGCAGGCGCAGGATGCGAAACTGCAAGCCATCGCCAACAACCTGGCCAACGTGAACACGGTCGGCTTCAAGCGCGACCGCGTCGTGTTCGAAGACCTGTTCTACCAGGTCGACAAGCAGCCGGGCGCCCAGACGGCCGACAACACGGTCAGCAACGGCGTCCAGCTCGGCAACGGCGTGAACATCGTCGGCACGCAGAAGGTGTTCACCAACGGCAGCATCCAGACGACGAGCCAGCCGCTCGACGTGGCCATCAACGGCAACGGCTTCCTGCAGGTGCGCCGCCCGGACGGCCAGCCGGCGTTCACCCGCGCCGGCCAGCTGCAGGTCGATTCGAACGGCGTGCTGGTCAACGCCCAGGGCCTGCCCCTGGTGCCGCAGATCACGGTCCCGAACAACGCGACCGCGATCACGATCGGCGAGAACGGCATGGTCAGCGCGACCGTTCCGGGCAACATCGCCCCGACGGAACTGGGCCAGCTCACGCTGACGACCTTCGTCAACCCGGCCGGCCTGCTGGCCCTGGGCGACAACCTGTTCCAGGAAACGACCGCCAGCGGCACGCCGAACGAAGGCCGCGCCGGCGACGGCGCCTTCGGCAAGATCAAGCAGGGAGCACTGGAAGGGTCGAACGTGCAGGTCGTCGAAGAGATGGTCGACATGATCGCCGCCCAGCGCACCTATGAAATGAACACCAAGGTGTTGTCGGCCGCCGACAACATGCTGCAATACCTGTCCCAGGCGTCCCGCTGACCATGAAACGCTTCGCCCTCGCCGCCGGGATGGCGGCCAGCCTCGTGCTGACCGGATGCGCCTCGCGCGTCCCCCTGAACAACCCTGCCCCCGTGGACGACGCCCTCGCCCTGCCGAAAGCGCAGGCGGCGCGCGCCGGCGTCGGGGGCGGCGTGTTCAGCGCCGATACCGTCTCGCTGACCTCGGACGCGCGCGCGTTCCGCGTGGGCGACGTCGTCACCGTCCTGCTGCAGGAAACGACCCAGGCCAGCAAGAAGGCCGGGACCAGCTTCAGCAAGGGTTCCTCCGCCTCCGTGACGCCGATCAGCGCGCTCGGCAAGACCTTCGGCCGCACCGGCCTCGAGATCGCCGGCGACCGCAGCTTCAACGGCGACGCCACCAGCACCCAGCAGAACGCGCTGACCGGCGCGATCACCGTGCTCGTGCAGGAAGTGCTGCCGAACGGCCTGCTGCGCGTGGCCGGCGAAAAGCGCCTGCAGCTGAACCAGGGCGAGGAATACGTGCGCATCAAGGGTTACCTGCGCGCCGCCGACATCGACAACGAGAACCAGGTGTCGTCGCTGCGCGTGGCCAATGCCCGCATCGCCTATTCCGGCCAGGGCTCCCTGGCCGACGCCAATACCCCCGGCTGGCTGACCCGGTTCTTCACCGGTCCGTTCATGCCCTTCTGAGGACGTCATGACCCGCACCTTACGTTTCGCTTCCCTGGTCCTGGCCGCGGTGCTGGCGCTGCCGGCCCTGGCCGCCCCCGCCGTGAAGACCGCGTCCGCCGGTCCCGACATGGCCATCCTCGCGCGCACCCAGCCGCTGCGCAACCTCGCCAGCGTGGAAGGCGTGCGCGAAAACCCGCTGGTGGGCTACGGCCTCGTCGTCGGCCTGAACGGCAGCGGCGACTCCACCCAGGTGAAGTACTCGAGCCAGTCGGTCGTCAACATGCTCAAGCAGTTCGGCGTCAAGCTGCCGGAAGGCGAGGAAGCGAAGAACAAGAACGTCGCCGCCGTCATGGTCTCGGCCGTGTTCCCACCCGGCTACCGCCGCGGGCAGCAGATCGACGTGACCGTCTCGTCGCTGGGCGACGCGAAAAGCCTGCGCGGCGGGACCCTGCTGCTGACCCAGCTGCGCGCGGCCGACAACGACGTCTATGCGCTGGCCCAGGGCAACCTCGTCGTCGGCGGCCTGTCGGCGGCCGGCAAGAGCGGCTCGTCGGTGACGGTCAACACGCCGACCAGCGGCCGCATCCCGAACGGCGCGATGATCGAGCGCGAGATCGCGACCGATTTCGCCACCCGCCCGGCCGTGCTGCTGCGCCTGCGGCACCCGAACTTCGACACCGCGACCAATGTCGTGAACGCGATCAACCGCCGCTTCGGCCAGGTCGCGACCACCGCCGACGGCACCAGCGTCGAGGTCGTGGCGCCGACGAATCCGACCGAACGCGTCGCCTTCGTCGCCAAGCTGGAAAACATGGCGGTGGAAGCCGGCGAGGAAGTGCCGCGCGTCGTGTTCAACTCGCGCACGGGCACCGTCGTGATTTCCGACGGCCTGCGCGTGAAATCGGCCGCCGTGACCCACGGCTCGCTCAAGGTCGTGATCTCGGAAAGCTCGGCGGTCAGCCAGCCGGGACCGTTCTCGAAAGGCCAGACGCAGGTCACGCCGCAATCGAAGGTGTCCGTCGACCAGGGCTCGGGCCAGATGTTCCACTGGCCGGCCGGCGCCCGCCTGCAGACCATCATCGACACGGTCAACAGCCTCGGCGCGTCTCCCGACGACATCATGGCGATCCTGCAAGCCCTCGACCAGGCCGGCGCGATCGAAGGCGAACTGGTGGTGATCTGATGCTGAACAACGTCAACGCAATCGGTCCGGAACAGCCGGACCAGGCCACGGGCGAAGAGAAGGTGGCGCCCGCCGCGCTGGACAAGGCCTACGTTGCCAAAGCGACCAAGGCCGCCGTCGAATTCGAGAGCTTCTTCATCTCGCACATGCTGCACCAGATGCGCGAGACCACGCGCGCCATCGCGCCGGACGACAGCCCGACGAAGGACAAAGTCAACCAGGACATGACCGACATGGTGGACAACATGTTGGCCGGTAACATGGCGCAACAGCGTGCCTTCGGCGTCGCCGATGCGATTTTGCGGCAGATCTTGCCCGCGCCGCTTAATAAAACGAGCTGAACGGTCGCCTGTCATTACTGATCACGCACAAGAAGGCTACGCCCCATGAGCATCCTGAACAACGCCCTGTCCGGAGCAGTCGCTTCGCAACTGGCCCTGTCCGCCAGCAGCCAGAACATCGCCAACCTGCAGACCAAGGGTTACACCCGCCAGTCGGCCCTGCTGAGCGCGGTCGCGCCGGCGGCCGGTTCGAGCCAGGCCGGCAACGGTGTGCGCGTGACCGAGCTGATGCGGTTCTCCGACAGCTACAAGACGCAGCAGATGTGGCGCAGCGCGTCGGACCTGGGCGCGCATTCGCAGACTCAGCCCTATCTGACCCAGCTGGAAAAGGTGATGGGCGACGACACCGCCAGCCTGTCGAGCGGCGTCGACGGCTTCTTCGCGGCATTGAACTCGGTGGCCGGCGTCGACCCGACGTCGACCCCGCTGCGCCAGCAGGTGGTGACCGCCGCCGGCCTGCTGGCCCAGCGCTTCAACAGCATGAATAACGTCTACAACGCCCAGTTGCAATCGGTGCGCCAGCAGCGCAGCGCGTTGGTCGACTCGGCCAACACGACGATCGCGTCGATCGCGTCGCTGAACGCCCAGATCGCGAACGCGAATGCCACCGGCAGCAATCCGTCGGCCCTGATCGACGCGCGCGACCAGGCCATCGACAGCCTGGCGGGCCAGATGGGCCTGGAAGTCAGCGACCAGCCGGACGGCACCCGCAACGTGTCGCTCAAGACCGGCCAGTCGCTGGTTTTGGGCGGCGTCCCCGGCAAGCTGTCGGTCAGCGGCGGCGCCGCGCAGACCTTCAGCCTGACGTTCGCCGGCACGACGTTCGACCTCGACACGACGAAGGCCGGCGGCCAGCTGGGCGGCCTGTCGGTCTATGAACAGGACACGCTGCTGCCGCTGCAGCAGGGCGTGGCCGAGATGGCGCAGCAGATCGCCGACAAGGTCAATACCCAGCTCAAGGCCGGGTATGCGATGGACGGCTCGGCCGGCAAGCCGCTGTTCGTGTACAACCCGGGCAGCACGTCGAACATGCTGCAGGTGGCGGACGGCTACCAGACGTCCGACCTCGCATTTTCCGGCGACGGCAAGCCGGGCGACACCGGCAACCTGCAACAACTGGTCGCCATCAAGAGCCAGACGATCACGATGGCGAAGATCGGCACGGTGCTCATCAGCGACGCCGACACCCAGCTCGTCGGCCGCCTCGCCGTCGACAGCCAGCAGAACAAGGGGGCTCTCAAGACCGCGCAGACGATGCGCGACCAGGCCGTCGCGGACTGGCAGTCGACGAGCGGCGTGAACCAGGACGAGGAAGCCGTGCATCTCGTCGAATACCAGAACATGTACCAGGCCAATATGAAGGTGATGTCCGTCGCGAACGCGCTGTTCGACGCCACCTTGCAGATGATGGGCTAAAGGAGAAAAGCATGCGTATCGCCACCAGTCAATACCAGGCGATGATGACCCAGTCGCTCGAGCTGAACCAGGAGAGCATCACCTACGTGACGCAGCAGATGGCCAACGGCAATCGCATCCAGCTGCCGTCGGACGATCCGGTCGACAGCGTGCGCCTGTCGCGCCTCAAGCGCGAAGAAGCCGGCATCAAGCAGTACCGCAACAACATCGCCGCGATCAACGAACGGCTCACGAAGAACGAAGGCTACCTGCAGAACATGGTCAACGACATGGGCCCGGGCCGCGACCTGCTCGTGTGGGCACTGAACGGTTCGAACACCCCGCAGGACTTGAACGCCATGGTCAGCCCGCTGACCTCGTTGCGCGACAGCCTGATGTACTCGGCCAACACGGTCGACCAGGAAGGCCGCTACGTATTTTCCGGCACCGAGACCGGCACGGCCCCGATCACCTACAATGCATCCGCCCCGCTCGGTTCGCGCTACAGCTATGCGGGTAACACGAATGACCAGCTGGTGGTGGTGGGCAACGGCATCACCCAGGTGGCGAACCAGAACATCAGCGGGCTGGAAAAACTGCTGAACCAGCTCGACCAGACGATCAGCACGCTGTCGGGCAGCACGGTCAACGCCAACGACCCCGCCGTGCGCACCATCCTGAAGGCCAACCTGGACGGCTTCGACGATGCGCTGAATCTCGTTACCGGCAAGGTCGCCGTCATCGGCGGCCAGCAGAACGTCCTCAAGACGATCGACGCCAACCACGAGAACGTCAGTCTGTCGAACCAGACGGCGATCCTCGACATCGGCCAGCTCGACGTCGGTACCGCGGCCATCGAGCTGAACGGCTACCAGACGGCACTCCAGGCCAGCTACAAGGCCTACAGCAAGATCGGCACCCTGTCCCTGTTCTCGGTGCTCTGACGGCGATGGATACCACATTACGAACCACGACCGCCGGCGGAACCGGCGGCACACTCGGCACCCGGGCGAATGCCTCGTCCCGCCTCGTTCCGACCCGCTCGAGCGGGTCGGTCGACGACGCCGCGGCCGCCACGACGGCGGCCTCCGCCGCATCCGCGGCGCCGCTGCGCGCCAACGGCAGCGCGGCGAAGATCGCCAGCGGCCTGCAGGACCAGGTGGCGGGCGCCCAGCAGGCGCTCGACTACCTCGAACGCGTGTCGAACCAGCTCGAGGCGCTGAAGGGCGAGCTGACGGCCAAGCTGGCCGGCACCCGCAACGGTTCGCGCCTGCAGCTCGAAGTCCACGCGCGCCAGCTTGCGCAAACGCTGGCCGAGCGCAAGAAGACCGGCGGCGGCAGCGTCGACAACAACCTGAATTATTCGACGAAGCCGGCCACGCAGCGCTTCCGTATCCGCGGTCTCGACATCGCCAGCATCAAGCAGAGCGCGCCGCTGAACATCTCGTTCTCGGTCGGCAGCGCCGGCGGCCCGCAGATGGGCGTCAACATCGAGCCGGACCAGTCGAACCAGGAAGTCGCCCGCGCCCTCGACCGCGCCCTCGCCCCGATGGGCGTGCACGCGAGCCTGGACGAGAACGGGGAACTCGTGTTCTCGACGCCGGAATCGAACTGGTCGTCCGTCAAGGACAGCATCGCCGTGAGCGGCCGCGGCCGCGTGACCACCGAAGAACTGCCGGCGAACCTGGCACCCCAGCTGTGGAACGTGGGCACGGAGACCGGCAATGCCGACGCGCTGCGCCAGAGCCTGCGCGAAGTGGTGCAGGCGCTGGAACGCGTGCACCGTTCGCAGGCCGCCGCCAGCGCCGCCCTGCAGGCTGCCAGCGCCCAGGTGTCGGATGCCGCGACGCCGCCGCCCGACATGACGATCGCGATCGACGACTTCGGCAAGGTCGCCGCCAGCACGGACTACGAGTCGCTGATCGCCCTGACGTCGGCGCTCGTCGGCGTCAGCCGGGATCGCGTCCTCGCGCTGCTCGGCCTGCGCTGAAAATCGACGTCGTCCCCGCGCAGGCGGGGACCCATACTGAGTTCGCGTCGACGCGAACGCCTCCACTGTTGGAACGTGCGCATGGATTCCCGCTTTCGCGGGAATGACGTGCGCACCTCAGTGCCCGATCGGCTTGACGCTGATCGTCGTCCCCCGCAAATCGATGTCGTGAATCTCGATGCTGCCGAACGTCGGCCCCGGATGGCTGCCCACGCGGATGTTGCGGAAGCTGATCTCGCCGATCGTGCTGGGCAGGCGCAAGGTGATGGAGCCGTCCTTGTTCACGGTCGCGTGCGAATTGCCCGGGTCGTAGCTGACGTCGCGCACCGTCGTGTCGGCCGACAGCAGCAGCGCGAGCGGATTGAACACCGTCGCCAGTTCGCCCAGCACGCGCACGCCGTCGTTCGGCAGCGCGTGCTGCACGGCGGTCTGCACCCCATGCTGGCCGCCCTGCGCCGCCATGGCGATCAGGCGCAGTTCCGCCTGGCGGGCCTGGTCGCGCAGCGCATCACTCAGTGGATCCTCCTTGCGTCCCTGGGCCGTCACCTCCCCCAGTTCCTCATCCGACAGCGCACGCAAGCCGCGGCCGAATTCGCGCCCACTTTCGCCGCCCTGGCGCGTGGAGACGGCCGCCGCCGGCGCCGCCGCCACCGCCGCGTAGGCGTGCAAAGGCCCGAGCAATGCGGTCGCCAGCGCCGCCGCCATGCGCAGGCTGCGCTGGCGCCGCACGGCGCCGCGCACCTGCGCCTGCGTGATCAGCTTCATGTCGGCCAGGATCTCGCCCAGCCGGCGTCCGCTCTGTTCCTGCGCGCGGATTGCCGCGTCCAGCTGGTCCTGCGAGATCAGCTTCTTCTCGATCAGGATCTGGCCCAGCCGGGACCTGTTGGTACTGCGTGTCATCCAGTCGCTCATCCCCGCCTCCTCATGGTGTGGTCATCACTGCCCGACGGCCGCGCGCAGCTTCAGGCCCACGCGGTTCTGCAGCGCCGTCATCTTCGGCTGGATCTGCGCCGCGTTGGCCTTGGCCACGTTGTCGCCGACGGCCTTCTTCATCTCCGGCACGACGCTCTCGAACTTCGCCAGCACGGGCGATTCGAGGATGCCCGCCAGCTGTTTCAGCTCCTCCTCGCTGAACTTCTGCGCGAGCAGCGGCGCCACGCTGGACTGCACGATCGCGCGCGTGCTCGTGCGCAGGCCCGCGGATTCCTGCTCGACGAACGTCGTCGCCTCCGCCGTGATGTCCTTCATCGTCGCGTCCTGCTTGTCGGCCGGGACGCGGCTCTGCACCACCACGCGCGACTGCCGCAGCATGTCGGCCACGGGTGCCTGCAGCATCTGCAGGCCGACGGATTCCAGTCCCATCTTGTCCAGCACGCGCTGCACGAGCGCCTGCTTGGCGGGGGACACGCCGGTCATGCCCTCCGCGTGCGCGCCCGCGGCCAGGCCCACGCCCGCACCGAGCGCCATCGTCATCCACATCGTTCGCAACATCGTCGTCTCCAGTCAGAACGGCCGCGTGTACGAGGCGCCCGCGTATTTCACGATCAGGCTGCCGGACACGTTGGTGGCCGCGTAAGGGTTGTAGATCAGGTTGAAGAAATTGTCGCAATTCAGATTGCAGTCGCTGCGCGCGGGGATGTCGTACGTCCCCTTCATGTAGCTGCCCGTCAGGTTGAGTTCCCCGCCGTCGTCGAAGCGGTAGCGCAGGCCGACGCTCCTGAGCTTCGTGTCCGGCAGCGGCGCGAGAAGACTCATCTGGTTGCCCGGGATGGAGCTCTTGCGCGGCTCGTAGCCGAAGCGCAGCGCGAGCTTCTTCGTCAGGTTCAGCTGCGTGCCGAAGCTGTAGTTGACGACGCTCCTGAAACCCATCTTGAACGTGGCCTGGCTCGAATTCGCATAGCCGAACAGGCGCGCCATCTCGAGCAGCTTGACGCTGCGGTCGAACTGGAACGTCAACTCGTTCCACTGGGACCAGTCGGCGTAGCTGACGTCCGCGTTCACCTGCACGTAATCCGTCAGCATCAGCTTCATGCCGGCCTGTACCCGCCACGGGAACGGGATCTGCGCCGTCATGTTCCCCGACTGGTATTCGGGGATGTCCTGCGGCATGCCGGTGACGGCGCCGACGATCGGTCCGAGCAGGCTCGAATTCAGGCCGCGCACGAAGCTGCGCAGCATCGGGTCGCTGTGGAACGTGTACGAACCGGTGTAGGTCGTGCGCGCGCCGCCCTGGTACACGAGGCCCAGCGCGAACCATTTTTTCGGTTCCCACAGCACGCCGATGTTGACCGTCGGGTCGAACGACGCACGCAGGTCGAAGTCGATGTTCGCGGCGCGCTTGAACGGGTTGACCATGCCTTCCGGACCGCCGCCGCACAGGCCGAACGTCAGCGTGTCGATCACGGTGCCGTTGCCGTCCGGGCAGACGGCCTTTTGCAGCTGGCCGACGGTGCCGAGCAGCTTGTTGGGCGCGCGGAAGTCGGTGTTGATGGCGAACGCGGAATACGCGATCGGCACCGAGATGCCGATCTTCAGCGTGTCCGACACCTTGTACGCGGCCGCCGGCGACAGGTAGACGAGACGCTGCAGCTGGACGAGGCGGCCGTCGAAGCGCGCGGGATCGTCCGGGTCCTTGGTGCGGTCGATACTCATCGCCGCCGCCAGGTAGACGTTCGTGCCGAACGTCCAGCGCGAACCGGGCGCGTTGTACGACATGCCCATGCTCGGCACCAGCACGCCCGGCAGGCGCGCCTTGGGGACGCCGTAGAACGGGATGTAGAGGGCCTGGCGCACCGGGCCGCTCGACTTGCCGTTGATCGGATCGTCCTTGAAGCCGCCGATGTCGAGGTCGGGCGCTGACACGAACCGGTTCGGGTTGCGGATCGTCGCCACGAACACGGAATCGATGTGATGCGTGCCTTCCAGGCGCGCGAGACCGGCCGGGTTGAAGTGGATCGATTCGATCCCGGGCGGGTCGGCCGTCACCGCATTCCCCATCGCCATCGCGGTGGGGCTCGTGACGAGGTTGTCGGTGACGCCGGCATGGGCGACCGGCGCCAGCGCCATGGCCAGGCCGGCCGCGGCGAGCAGAACGATCGGTGACGGCGCGGCGTTCATGGGCACGGCCTCACAGCGACAACGGCAGGCTCATGGTGAGCGACAGGTTTGGCGCGGCCGCCGTGAGTCCGGCGCCGACCGTCACGTTGACGGTGGTCTTGGGCGACATGCGATAGCCCGCGCCGATCGCCAGGATGCCCGCGCTCTGCGTCTGCGTCTGTGCCTTGTTGCCATTGTCGAAGGTGAGCGTGGAGCGGGCCTGGATCGATTCCTGGAACGAGAACGACGTCGTGATCTTGTACGACAGCGCGTACGCGAAGCCGAGGCCGAAGCCGAAGCTGGCGCCCGGCTTCACTTCGCGCAGCGTGGCGCCGTACATCTGCTGGCTCAGGTGTTTCGCGGCGAGGCTGTAGCCCACGTTGAAGGAGCCGAACAGCGCGACCGGATCGACGATGCGCGTCATGTTGGCGCCGATGTTGAAGGTGTTGACGCCGGAGCCGGTGGCCACGCCCTTCTGCACGTCGACCTTGTACGGACTGGTGCCCGTCGCGAGGCGCACGTTGCCCGTGAGCGTGTACGCGACCTCGTCGCGCTTGACCTCCTGCGGCTGCCAGCGCACGCCCAGGCCCACGTCGCCGATCGTGTGCGAGACGCCCGAGAAACCGCCGGAATCGGAGTAGCGGCTGATCAGGGGCAGCGTGAGGTTGGCGGTCAGGTTGTTGCGCACGCCGTAGTCCGCCATGATCGTGTTGGTGATCGTGTGCGAGTTCGTGTTCTCGATCGAGAACAGCGTGGCGGTGCCGGACGACAGGTCGGTGTTGATCTTTTCCTGGCCGATGTAGGTGTAGCCCAGCTCGTAGTTCAGCTGCACCTTGCCCTTGCGGATCAGCGAGTACTGCTTGTCCACCGCGGTCAGCGTTTCCTTCAGCAGCGTCGTGTTGTCGGCATCGCCCTCCTTCTTCGCCAGCGCGTCGCGCACGGCTTCCGAGGTCGCCGTGTCCTGGGCCTGCGCCGGCACCTGGGCGAGCAGGAGGGTGCAAGCCAGCGCCGGCGCGCACGCCGACATAGTGGAAATCTTCATGGTGGTCCTTCGTGGTGGGTCTAGTGTTTGCGGATCGAGATGCCGCCGAAACCGTTGAGCAGGCGCTCGTTCGCCACCTGCGTGTCGATGGGGCGCTGCAGGCCGCGGTCGCGGATGCGGTCCATGTCGACCACGCCCAGTTCGTCGTCGGCCAGCGCGAGCTTCAACGCGGGCGGATGGTTCTTCGGCGGATAGGCGATGAACAGCGTGTTGCGGTCCCACAGCGTGGCGAATTCCTCGACCGAGAACGTGATGTTGCCGGCCGACGGGTCGGCCAGGAACACGAGGCCGCCGCGCACGCCGCGCAGCACGACGAAGTGCTTGAAGCCGGCGTAGTCGATCGGCACGATGCCCGGCGCATCGAGCGTGAGCAGGTCCGCCATCTCGGCGTGGAAGCCCGCGCTCTGCACGTCGATCGAGGCGAGATAGCGCTTCATGTCGAGCAGGGAAAAGCCGCGCCGCTCGATGATCTTGTCCTTCTCGCCGAAGGCCATCATCCCTTCCATCGACTGCTGCTCGGTGACGTCGATGCCCAGGTGGTACTTGAGGATCGTGACGAGGGCCGCGGAGCCGCAGCTGTAGTCGTAGGCCTGGTGGACGATGTTCTTGTACTTGAGCTCGGAGAACGGCTCCATCGCCACGTTCGGAATGCCGGCCGCGGCCACGGACATGGTCGTCGGCAGGTCGAAACGGTCGAGCGGACGGTCCTGCACGTCGTGCCTGGCAAGCACGCCGCCGCCGCCCACGAGGACCGCGAGGATCCCCAGCAGGAATGTGTACATGATGTCTCCCTGGGGCGCTTCATGCGGCCCCTTGTGGCCCGGCTCCGTGCGCGTTCATGGCGCCCGGATGGCGGATTTTTCATGCATCCCAACGTGGTGTTTTGGCCACGTTTATTGCACTTTTTCTATATTTTGGATGCAGCCACGGCTGACGGATGTTATAAAACGCTATCGTTTTTATAAAAAACCGCTCATTCATTGAGGCACCGTGCACACTTGGGACAGGATCAGCAATGCATTGGGCGAGCCGGTCACCAGCGTGGAGATCGGCGGCGTGCCGCTGCGCGCGGAGCGCTACATCTTCCAGCTGGGCGGCTGCGAAGTCCCGCCGCTCGATTCGATGGTGCTGGCCTGCCACCTCGGCGGCGCGCGCGCCACGGCCGGGCGCAGTCCGGGCCGCTCGTTCGATTTCCTGGCCGGCGCCGCGACCGTGTTCCAGCCCGGCTTCGCGAGCCGCTGGTCGTTCTTTGGTGCGATCGACATGGCGATGTTCCACTTCCTCGACCCGGAGCACGAGATGGTGCGCCACCTGCAGCGCCTGCTCGCCGCGCGCGCCAAGTCGCCCATGTTCTCCGATCCGCTCGTGCATGCGGCCGCCCAGCAGCTGCTGGCGGAAGTGTCCCGCACCAGCACGCCGAACACGGGCTTCGTGGAGCGGGCCTGTTCCCTGATGATCGAGCAGGCGTGCCGCGTGCTGGAAGGCAAGACGGGCCGCCACCTTCCCCCGGACGCCCTCCAGCTGGGCCGCCTGCAGGGCGTGCTGGAATGGATCGGCCAGAACCTGTCGAGCGAGCTGTCCAATGCCGAACTGGCCGAGCGCGCGGGTGTGTCGGAATCGCACTTCCGCCGCATCTTCCAGGAAGCGATGGGGATGACGCCGCACCGTTATGTGTTGCGTTTACGCCTCGAACGGGTGCATGAATTACTGACCCGGACCAGCTTCTCGATCGCCCGTGTTGCGGCGCAATGCGGGTTCAACAGCCAGAGTCACATGACGGCCTGTTTCGCGGCCGCGTATGGCATCACGCCCGCTCGGGCACGCCAGCAGGCACGGTCCTGACCCGCGCCGGCAACGCCGGGTTTGCGTTGCATCAAATTGAAAATCTTGCCTGTCGAAAATGATCGTTTTTTGATAAATACGGGATCATTTTCCGAAGCGTTGCGATTTCGCATGCACACATAATAAAAAACACACCCGGGCACAAGAACCCGTGGCCACTCGATAAATGAGTCAGGAGACCAAGCATGAGACCAGCGCAGGACGCGTCCGCACGTACGCGGTCGCCAGCGTGAAGTACCTGTCCGCCACGGACGTGGTACAACGCATCGAGGCCTGCCTCGGCGCCGAGGGCATCGACGTCGACGCCCTGTTCGCCAGGGCCGGCCTCGAATGGTTCGAGCACGGCGCGCAGGGACAGCGCGCGGCCGACCTGCTCGCGTTGTCCGACCAGTTCAGCATTCTGTGGGAAAGCCTCGCGGCCGCCAGCGGCGATGCCCTCGTCGGCTTTCGCGTGTTCGCCCCCGACCCGCTCAGCTGGCTCGGCGTACTGGGCCATTTGATGCTCGCCTCGCCCACCCTGCGCCAGGCCGCGGACAGCCTGACGCGCTACATGCCGCTCGTGTCGCCCGTCGTGCGCGCCACCATCGAGCCGAAGGCGGACCGCGTGCGCGTGGGCCTGAACCTCGTCGGCGGCGCGCGCGCCGTGCCGCAGGCGCGCTACGACTTCACCTGGAACCTGCTGCTGGCGACGTTGCGCTTCGTCGGTGCACGGCCGGACCTGAAGCCGGCCCTCGTCGAATACGCGTATCCGGCCCCGCTCGACACGGCGCCGTACATGCGAAAGTATGGCTGCCCCGTGCGTTTCGGCGCGCCCGCCAACGCGCTCGAATTCGCCAATGCCGACATCACGGCGCCCATTCCGACCGCGAACCCGCTCGCGGCGGAAGGCCTGTTCCGCCTGCTCGACGAACGCCTCGCGCAGGCCGAGCGCACGAGCGTGGCCGCGCGCGTGCGCGAGCTGCTGCCGGCGATGATCGACCAGGGCGGCGCATTGCGCGATGCCGTCGCGCGGCGCCTCGCGATCAGCGAGCGCACCCTGCAGCGCCGTCTTGCGGACGAGGGCACCGACTTTTCCACGCTCGTCGACGAGGTGCGCCGCACGATCGCGCAACAATACCTGGGCAGCGACCGCATCAGCGTCAAGAACCTCAGCTACAAGCTGGGCTTCGCCGACCCCAGCGCCTTCCACCGCGCCTGCCTGCGCTGGTTCGGCAAGGCGCCCGGCGAGTTCCAGCAGGACCGGCTGAACGCCCACGGACAAGCGGCCGTCAATGGGACCACAGGCGCAGCTGGCCCTGCATCTGCAGTTCGCCGTTCAGGGTGACCTGCCCCAGGCTCTGCGTGACGGGCCCGCGCGGGTCGGCCTGCACGCTGAGCGAATCGAAGCCGGCGTCCGTGAACTTCGTCCACGCCGGCAGCGTGAGTGCCAGGTAGTTCGTGCCGTCCGCGGCCGCCTGCGGGCTGATGTTCAGCCCCACCATCTGGATCACGCCGCCGATGTTTTTCAGGACCGTGTACGTCGTGCGGCCGTCGACCGTCTGGCCGATGGTGAGACGGCTGTCGCCCGTCGTACCGTCGCCCGGACGATTGAGTTGCAAACGCACGGCGAAACTGACGCCGTCGGCGCCACGCACCTGCGCGAGTTCTTCGTCGGCCAGCGGCTGCGGCCCTGCCAGCGCACACCGCGCCGTGCAGAGCAACAGGAGGGCGAGAAGGCGCGTGCTCACTGGCGGAACTTGACGTCGAGGTACTGCAACTGGATCGCGCCGATGCGCGAGCTGCCCAGGTCCATGTTCGCCCCCGCGTCGCTGCGGAAGCCGATGTTCCCGATCTGCAGCGTGCCGCTCGGTGCCGCCTGCCCCGCATCGGGCCAGTTGACGCCGATGTGCAGGCTCGGATTACCTGCCGCATCCGTGCGTGCATTGAAGATGCCGGCCTGGCTCGTCACGTCGGCGATGCGCCACGGCGACGTGGGCGCGGAACCGTCCGCCGTCGCCGCGCCGATCGTCACGTTCGACAGCACCATCGCCTCGCCCGTCGCCGCGCGGCCGTTCGGCGCGAGCGTCAGGCTCCCGAGCTCGATGCGCGTGGCGAGGCCGAACGCGAGGCCGTCGCCCACGGCCGGCGTCGACCACTGCAGGCCGCCGCCGTAGAACACGAGATCCTTGAGGATCACGCTGCCGTTCCTGACGTCGAAGCCGCCGGCGTTCACGCCGAAGTCGTAGGCGACCTGCCAGACTTCGCGTCCGGCCGCGTTCTCGGGAAAGGCGATGTTGATGATGTCGGCGCGGCCCTGGCCGCCCGCGCTGATGTCGAGGCGGTACGGATCGGCGAACGGCGCGTCCGTGTTGTCGGAACGCGATGCGGCCAGGTTGCCGACGCCGAGGCTGCCGCCGCCGGGCGCGTAGTAGCGCAGCTCGGCGTTGCCGCTCATGGCGAAATTCGAGAGGTTGAAACTCATGCCGTCGCGCCCCGCCACCTTGGCGAGCGCGCTGTCCGGCAATGGTTCGAGCGCGGCGGCCAGCGCCGGCGCGGACAACAGCATGGCGGCGGCGACGGCGCGCATCAGTGCCCCGCCGCGTTATTGACCGGCACGGTGCCGGTGAGGTTCAGCGCGGTCAGCTTGTCGCGCCAGTTCAGCCAGATGCCGGCCTGCGCCTCGGTCAGCGCGGGCATGCCGGCCGCGGCCTGGAATGTCACGGGCTGCTTGAGGATCGCGATCCAGAAATCGCGGCTCGGACCGTTCGCATCGCCCGCCGTGACGCCGCCCACGTTGGCGAGCGGTGTGCAGCCCGCGCACGTGCCGTCCCAGCGCTTGCCGCCGCCGGCGTCGTTCATGCTGTCGATGATGCCGGCGGCGCCCGCGTCGATGCGCATGGCGCCGGACAGTGTGGCGATCTTCATGCCGATGTCGCCCGAGATGCCGTCGAAGCCGAGGCGCATGCCGACGATCTCGCGCTGGCTGCCGCTTCCCGCGGCGGTGTTCTTGTAGACGAATTCGAAATAGGGATTCGTGATCTGCACGAGCCGCTGTGCCGCGGACGCGTCGGTGCGGCCGAATTGCAGCGCGCCGATGTCGAGGTCGGCGCCGGACCCGTTGCGCGGCGCGTACGTGTACTCGCCCAGGCGCATGTTGGCGAGGTTGGCGTTCAGCGTGACGTCGGCGTCGAGGCTGATGCGCGTGAAATCGAAACCGCTGTAGCTGGAGTTACTGACCGTGAACAGGCCCTGGCCGCTGACTGTGGACAGTTCGGTGTCGGACATCGCGCGCATCTGGGCCGATGCCGCGCAGGGCAACAGCGAGAGTGCGACGATGGATGCGGCGAGCAAGGTGCGCATGGTCGAACCAGAGGGAAAACGAGCTCAAAAAAACGGCCCGGGGCAAGCCCGCGGGCCGTCCATCACCCAACCCGGGCCGCTCAGTGCGCCCAGATGTAGACGGTGGTGCCTTGCAGCTTGATGTCGTTGGCGGCGAACGAACCGTAGGAAGCGGTCGAGTTGCCCATCTTGATCGAGTCGACCGACATGCTCAGGTTCTTGTTGGTGTCGATCAGCGGGATGGCGATCTTGACGACGTCGCCAGCCGGCATGAAGGCGGCCAGGCCGGCACCGCCGGTCACGCCCAGGACGCTCGATGCGCCCGACGCCGCGCTGGCGTCGGCCTGGAACGTGGCGTTGTTGATGATGTCGATGGTTGCAGCGATGGCACCGGCGATCTTGATGTTGTTGAAGCTCACCGAGCCGCCTGCGGTATCGGTATCCGTGTAGACGAACGAACCGATGTTCACATGCAGGTCAGCGGCGATCGACACACCGTCACGGCCCGAGACCTTGGACAGTTCGGCATCGGCGATCGGGGTCAGGGCCGATGCGTACGAAGCGATCGAGGACAGGGCGGCAACGACGGTCAGTTGTTTCAGCAGTTTCATGGTATCTCCAGTGTTATTGTGATCGACGGAATCTCTTCGGGCTTACCCGCGCGTCCGCATCGGTTCCTCTGCGGCTTGTGGCCAATCGGGACGGCTGCGTCGGGACCGCTTTTGCCTTAATTGGAAGTCAATTAAGTGGAAATAATGTTATTCCTTCCAATGCAATAACCACATCGTTTTGTCCTTGCCCGGGAAGCCAAATCGATGGATTCCCGAGCCATAAAAAAACCCGCTGCGAACAGCGGGTTTTTCGTTGGAACCGGTGAAGCTTATGCGGCTTCGCGGCTGGCCTTCTTGCGCTCGTGCTCTTTCAGGTGGCGCTTGCGCAGGCGGATGCTCTTCGGCGTGATCTCGACCAGTTCGTCGTCCTCGATGAACTCGACGGCGTATTCCAGCGACATCTGGATCGGCGGCACCAGGCGGACGGCTTCGTCGGTACCCGACGCGCGCACGTTGGTCAGCTGCTTGCCCTTGATCGGGTTGACGACCAGGTCGTTGTCGCGCGAGTGGATGCCGATGATCATGCCTTCGTACACCGGGGTGTTGTGCTCGACGAACATGCGGCCGCGGTCCTGCAGCTTCCACAGTGCGTAGGCGACGGCCTGGCCGTCATCCTGCGAGATCAGCACGCCGTTGCGGCGGCCGGCCAGTTCGCCCTTGCCGTTGTCGACCGGGGAGTACGCGTCGAACACGTGGCTCATCAGGCCGGTGCCGCGGGTCAGGGTCATGAAGTCGCCCTGGAAGCCGATCAGGCCACGGGCCGGGATGCGGTATTCCAGACGAACGCGGCCTTTGCCGTCCGATTCCATGTTCTGCAGGTCGCCACGACGGCGGCCCAGTTCTTCCATCACGCCGCCCTGGTTGACTTCTTCGACGTCGACGGTCAGGTTTTCGTACGGCTCGCACTTGACGCCGTCGATCTCCTTGAAGACGACGCGCGGACGTGACACGGCCAGTTCGAAGCCTTCACGGCGCATGTTTTCCAGCAGGATGGTCAGGTGCAGCTCGCCGCGGCCCGACACTTCGAACACGGTGTCGTCCGGGGTCGGCAGCACGCGCAGCGCCACGTTCGACTTCAGTTCGCGGTCCAGGCGGTCGCGCAGCTGGCGGCTGGTGACGAACTTGCCTTCGCGGCCGGCCAGCGGCGAGTTGTTGACCATGAAGTTCATCGTCAGGGTCGGCTCGTCGACGGTCAGCATCGGCAGCGCTTCCGGCGTATCCACCGCGGTCACGGTCACGCCGATGCCGATGTCTTCGATACCGTTGATCAGCACGATGTCGCCGGCGACGGCTTCATCGACCAGCACGCGCTCCAGGCCCTTGAAGTTCAGCACCTGGTTGATGCGGCCCTTGATCGGATTCTTGTCGTCCTGGCCGTTCACGACCAGCACGTCCATGCCCGGCTTGACGCGACCGCGGTTGACGCGGCCGATACCGATCTTGCCGACGTACGACGAGTAGTCGAGCGACGTGATCTGCATCTGCAGCGGACCGTCCGGGTTGTCGTCACGCACCGGCACGTATTTCAGGATGGCGTCGAACAGCGGCTTCATGTCACCGCCGCGCACGCTTTCGTCCATGCCGGCGTAGCCGTTCAGGCCCGAGGCGTAGACGATCGGGAAGTCCAGCTGCTCGTCGTTGGCGCCCAGCTTGTCGAACAGTTCGAACGTCTGGTTGATCGCCCAGTCGGCGCGCGCGCCCGGACGGTCGATCTTGTTGACGACGACGATCGGCTTCAGGCCCAGCGCCAGTGCCTTGCGGGTCACGAAGCGGGTCTGCGGCATCGGGCCTTCCTGGGCGTCGACCAGCAGCAGCACCGAGTCGACCATCGACAGCACGCGCTCGACCTCGCCGCCGAAGTCGGCGTGGCCCGGGGTGTCGACGATGTTGATGTGGGTGCCTTCGTACTCGACCGCGCAGTTCTTCGACAGAATCGTAATGCCGCGTTCTTTCTCGAGGTCGTTCGAGTCCATCACGCGGGTGTCGACCGCCTGGTTTTCACGGAAAGTGCCGGATTGGCGCAGCAGCTGGTCCACCAGGGTGGTCTTGCCGTGGTCAACGTGGGCGATGATTGCGATATTACGAATCGCGCGTTTGGTGTCTGACATATGCGTTTTCAACAGTGAAATGTTGCGTGATGGGCGGAAGAGCTCGAGACTTTCGACTTCCGGAACCCACTAGTATAGCATGCTTACAGGCCTCTGCTGCGCCGCAACGGCCCGCATCGCCAGAATAACGCCGAAATGTTGAACGACGATGACGTCAGGCGCGCAGTGCCCAGGCGGCGCTGAGCCACAGGATGAGTCCGGCGCCGAGAAAGCCCACCGGCGCCGTCGGGCCGCCGCTGGCCAGCAGCGGATACAGCGCGGCGAACGCGACCATCGCCAGGCCCGTCACGTAATGCGGCGGATTCTTGAACACATGGGCCAGCGGCAGGAAGTGCAGGCCGATGATGGCGATGGCCATCGGGATGATCCACGCGCCCTTGCCCAGGTTGACCAGCACCTGCGCGAGGATGAAGATGGCGGTCCATTGTGCCGCGTTCACGATGTTGAAGACACGCTTCATGCGGCGCCGCTCCGGCGTGTCCTGCGCGTGCGCCAGCGCGGGCGCGTAGCGGCGGTAACGGCGCCACGCGACGGCCAGCAGGGCCAGGGCCACCAGCGCGATGCCCGCACATGCCGCGGCCCCCTCGTGAGCTTGCGTCGCCCAGCCTTCCAGCCAGACGGCGCCGAACACGAAAAAGAACATGGCGCCGGTGGCCCGGCCGGCCAGTTGCGCTTCGGTGCGGAGGGAGTCGGTCGCTTGCATCACTTGATTCTGGCGCAATGTTGACGCCAGAGCAAGCGGTTAACCTTGTGGCCGCGCGATCAGCCGTTCCGGCGCCAGCACGCCCCAGTCCTGCAGGATCGCGGTGCCCAGCAGTTTATCGTCGTGGTAGACGCGCACCCTGCCGGGCGTCTCCGGCAGCGTCACCGGCTCGCGGTTCAGCGCGAGACGCTGGCCGTTGAGGAAGCGCGCGGCCAGTTCGGGGGTGAGCTCGACGCGCGGGAAGCTCGACAGCAGCGCATCGACGGGGGCCAGCAGCGACAGCGGATTGTCGTGCGCCTGCAACTGCTCCAGGGTCACCATGCCGTCGACCGTCAGGCTGCCCACCTGGATGCGGCGCAGCGCGTTCAGGTGCGCGCCGCAGCCGAGTTCGGCACCGATGTCCTCGCCCAGCACGCGCACGTACGTGCCCTTGCTGCATGTGACGCGGATCGTCAGCATCGGGGCGTCGTACGCCAGCATCTCGAGCTTGTGGATCGTGACGGGACGGGCTTCGCGTTCCAGCGTGATCCCTTCGCGCGCGTACTCGTACAACGCCTTGCCGTCGCGCTTCAGGGCCGAATACATCGGCGGGACCTGCAGGATGGGGCCGCGGAACTTCGCCAGCGCCGCTTCGATCTGCTCGACCGTGACGTTCACGGGACGGGTCTCGACGGCCTCGCCTTCGGTATCGCCCGTGGTCGTCGTGATGCCCAGGTGGACGACGGCGTCATACGTCTTGTCCGCTTCCAGCAGGTCTTGCGAAAACTTGGTCGCCTCGCCGAAGCACAGCGGCAGCAGGCCGGTGGCGAACGGGTCCAGCGTGCCGGTGTGGCCGGCCTTCTTCGCGTTGACGACGCGCTTCGCCTTGATCAGCGCATCGTTGGACGACAGGCCGACCGGCTTGTCGATGAGGAGCACCCCGTCGACGAGGTCGCGGGGCTTTTTCGGGGGACGTGCGTTCACTCGGAATCCTCGGCAACGTCGTTGCCGGTAACCCCTCGATCAGTTTCGATGTGGCCGGTGTCGGCCACATCGTCTTTTGCTCTTGTCGCGTTCGCCTGGTCGATCAGCGCCGACATCGCGAGTCCGCGGCTCGTCGACGTGTCGTGCACGAAGTGGAGCTGCGGCAGCGTGTGGATGTGCAGGCGCTTGCCGAGCAGGTTGCGCAGGTAGCCGGACGCCTTGGTCAGGCCTTCGAGCGTCTGCTTGATCTCTTCCGGGCTGTCCTTGAGCAGCGTGAAATAAATCTTCGCGTGCGCGTAGTCCGGGGTCAGCTTGACCTCGCTGATGGTAACCATGCCGACGCGCGGGTCCTTCAGTTCGAAGGCGATCAGTTCCGACAGGTCCTTCTGGATCTGGTCGGCCACGCGCAAGCCGCGCTGGGGAATGCTTTTGCTGTGTTTTGCCATGTTATTGACTGCTTATAAAAAACTTGGGGCCAGCGGCCCGCGCCACGGCGCAAGCTTGCCAGCCCCAATGCTACTCCTCGGAAGCTCGAAAAACCTACTGCGCGTTGCATTTGCGGTTTGCGATGCTCGCTGTACTCTCGTACAGCTGCGCTTCTCAACCGCAACTGCGGCCGCTCGCTACGGTTTTTCGAGGTTCCTTCCAGTCGAGGGAGAGTCCGATTTACAGCGTACGCGCCACTTCCTGAACTTCGAACACTTCCAGGGTATCGCCCACCTGGATGTCGTTGTAGTTCTTCAGCGACAGACCGCACTCCAGACCGGCGCGCACTTCCTTGACGTCGTCCTTGAAGCGCTTGAGCGACTCGATCTCGCCCGTCCACACGACGATGTTGTTGCGCAGCAGGCGGACCGACGAGGTACGCTTGACGACGCCGTCGGTGACCAGACAGCCCGCGATCGCGCCGACTTTCGACACGAGGATGACCTGGCGGATTTCCACCTGGCCAGTGACGTGCTCGCGCTTCTCCGGTGCCAGCATGCCCGACAGTGCCGTCTTGATCTCGTCGATCGCATCGTAAATGATGCTGTAGTAACGGATGTCGACGCCGTTCGTTTCCGCCAGCTTGCGCGCCTGGGCGTCGGCACGGGCGTTGAAGCCGATGATGACTGCCTTCGACGCGGTTGCCAGGTTGACGTCCGACTCGGTGATGCCGCCGACGGCCGCGTGCACGATCTGCACGCGCACTTCCGACGTCGACAGCTTCTGCAGCGAGCCGACCAGCGCTTCCTGCGAACCCTGGACGTCGGTCTTGACGATGAGCGGCAGGTTCTTGACTTCGCCTTCGCCCATCTGGTCGAGAATGTTCTCCAGCTTCGCTGCCTGCTGCTTGGCCAGTTTCACGTCGCGGAATTTACCTTGACGGAACAGTGCGATTTCGCGCGCCTTGCGTTCATCCGCCATGACCATGACTTCCTCGCCCGCGCTCGGGACTTCGGTCAGGCCCTGGATCTCGACCGGGAACGACGGACCGGCTTCGGTCACCGACTTGCCATTTTCGTCCAGCATCGCACGGACGCGGCCGAAGGACGATCCCGCCAGCACGACGTCGCCGCGCTTCAGCGTACCCGACTGCACCAGGATGGTGGCGACCGGGCCGCGGCCCTTGTCCAGGCGGGCTTCGACCACCAGGCCACGGGCCAGCGATTCCACCGGCGCCTTCAGTTCCAGCACTTCGGCCTGCAGCAGCACGTTTTCCAGCAGGTCGTCGATGCCCTGGCCGGTTTTCGCCGACACCTGGACGAACGGCGATTCGCCACCGTATTCTTCCGGCACGACGCCTTCAGCCACCAGTTCCTGGGTCACGCGGTCTGGATTCGCGCCCTGCTTGTCGATCTTGTTGATCGCCACGACGAGGGGAACGCCGGCCGCTTTCGCGTGAGCGATTGCTTCCTTGGTCTGCGGCATCACGCCGTCGTCGGCCGCCACCACGAGGATGACGATGTCGGTCGCCTTGGCGCCACGGGCACGCATGGCGGTGAACGCCTCGTGGCCCGGGGTATCCAGGAAGGTGACCATGCCGCGCGGGGTGTCCACGTGGTAAGCACCGATGTGCTGGGTAATGCCGCCGGCTTCGCCCGCCGCCACCTTGGCGCGGCGGATGTAGTCCAGCAGCGAGGTCTTGCCGTGGTCGACGTGGCCCATGACGGTCACGACCGGCGCACGCGGCTTCAACTCGAAATCGGCATGCTCGCCGTGGTCGGCCAGCAGCGCTTCCGGATCGTCCTCGGCGGCGGCGAAGGCCTTGTGGCCCATCTCTTCCACCACGATCATCGCGGTTTCCTGGTCCAGCACCTGGTTGATGGTGCACATCTGGCCCAGCTTCATCAGCTGCTTGATGACTTCCGATGCCTTGACAGCCATCTTGTGCGCCAGTTCGGCGACGGTGATGGTCTCCGGCACGTAGACATCCTTGACGATGGCTTCGGTCGGGGCCTGGAAGTTCGATTCGCGATCGTCGTGGCCGCCACGACGGCCGCCACGGCCGCCACCTGCGCGCCAGCCGTCACGGCCGGTCGGCGCCGCGTTGCCGCGACCCTTCGTACCGCTGCTCGGACCGCCGCGCTTCTTGTCGTCCGACCAGGTCGAGGCCACGTTGGCCGACTTGATCGATTTCTTGTCGCCCGGCTTGGCACGGGCGCCCGCACCGTCGGCCGGCTTGGCTTCGGCCGGTTTCGCAGCCGTCGCCGGCTTGTGCAGGGTGCTCGGTTCGGCCGCCTTCGGTTTCGCAGCCGGCACCACTTCCGGCGCCTTGATCACGCGGCGCGGCTGGGCCATCATCGCCTTGATCTGGGCGACTTCATCGGCCACGGCCTTGCGTGCACGCTCGGTGGCGGCAGCGCGTTCGGCGGCTTCCTTCGCGGCCTCTTCGGCCTTGCGCTTGGCTTCCTCGGCAGCCGCTTTCTTGGCTTCCTCGGCGGCGGCGCGCTTCGCTTCCTCGGCGGCGTTCGCAGCACCTGCCGACGCCTGGGATGCTTTCTGCGCCTCGTTGGCACGGGCTGCCTCGGCTTCCGCGGCTTCGCGCTTGGCGCGCTCTTCCGCGTCGCGCTTGGCCTGCTCTTCGGCCGCCTTGGCCTGCTCGGCCTTTTCGGATTCGAGCTTGGCCAGGCGTTCCTGCTTCTCGCGCAGTTCCGCTTCCTGACGCGCGATCAGCTCTGCCTGACGGCGCGCTTCTTCATCGCGACGCGCCTGCTCGGCGGCGTCGACGACCGGCGACTGCTGGGCAGCCGCTTTCGGCGTGACGAGATCGTCACGTTGCACGAAAGTGCGTTTCTTGCGCACTTCGACCTGGATCGTGCGCGACTTGCCGCTCGCGTCAGCCTGCTTGATCTCGGAGGTTTCCTTGCGGGTCACCGTGATCTTCTTCTTTTCGCCGGATTCGGCGGCACCGTGGGTACGGCGCAGATGGTTCAGCAGCTTATCCTTATCATCCTTGGACAAGGGATCTGACGTCGAACTTTTCTCGACGCCGGCAGAACGCAGCTGCGTCAGCAGCAAATCTGCAGGCATCTTCAGTTCGGTGGCAAATTGGGCTACGTTGTTACTCGCCATTCAGTCCTCTTTTCTATGTGTCGCGAGATGATAAAGAAATTTGCTAGCTTAATAAAGCGCGAAGACCGGAAAGCAATGTGCTCCGGTCTGTCGCGTCTCATTTATGCCTTGGCCGTTTCGACCTGGCTCCAGGCTTTCGCCTGGAGGGCCTTGGCCCGGTCGTCGTACTTGGCGTCGACCAGTTTCATCTCATCGTCGGTCACATCATTAAATTCATTCTTGATCAGTTCACGGGCACGATCGGTCGGGAGCGCCAGGATGGCGCTGAACTCGTCGTAGGCCAGACCCGCGAATTGCTCCAGGGTCTTGATACCGGCCAGACCCAGCTTGCCGGCGGTGGTGCGGTCCATCCCTTCCAGGTTGGCCAGCGCCTCTTCCATACCCTCGAGACCTTCTTCCGAAGCAATCGCCTCGGTCACCAGCGCGTCGCGTGCGCGGGTGCGCAGTTCGTTGACGGTGTCCTCGTCGAACGATTCGATCTCCAGCATTTCGGAGATGGGCACGTATGCGACTTCTTCAAGGCTCGAGAAGCCTTCCTCGACCAGGATGTTCGCCACTTCCTCGTCCACGTCCAGCTTTGCCATGAACAGCGTGCGCACGGCAGCGGTTTCCTGGGCAGCCTTGTTGGCCGACTCTTCGGCGGTCATGATGTTGATCTTCCAGCCGGTCAGCTCGGACGCCAGGCGTACGTTCTGGCCCGAACGGCCGATCGCGATCGCGAGGTTTTCCTCGTCGACGACGACGTCCATCGCGTGCTTTTCTTCATCCACCATGATCGACGACACGTTGGCCGGAGCCAGCGCGCCGATCACGAACTGGGCCGGATCTTCCGACCACAGCACGATGTCCACGCGCTCGCCGCCCAGTTCGCCGGTCACGGCCTGCACGCGCGAACCGCGCATGCCGACGCAGGTACCGATCGGGTCGATGCGCTTGTCCGCGGTAAAGACAGCGATCTTCGCACGGACGCCCGGGTCGCGGGCGGCCGACTTGATCTGCAGCAGACCCTGCTCGATCTCGGGCACTTCGAGTTCGAACAGTTTCATGATGAATTCCGGTGCCGTGCGCGACAGGATCACCTGCGGGCCGCGCATGTTGCGGTCCACGCGCAGGATGTAGGCACGCACGCGGTCGCCGATGCGCAGGTTTTCCTTCGGGATCATCTGGTCGCGCGGCAGGCGCGCCTCGATCTTGCCCGATTCGACGATCGCATCGCCGCGCTCCATACGCTTGATGGTGCCGGTGACCAGCGCGTCGCCGCGCTCCAGGAAGTCCTGCAGGATCTGCTCGCGCTCGGCGTCGCGGACGCGCTGCAGCACGACCTGTTTCGTGTCCTGGGCGAAGCGGCGGCCGAACTCGACCGACTCGATCGGCTCTTCGATGTATTCGTCGACTTCGATGTCCGGAATCTGTTCCTTGGCTTCGAAGTGCAGGATTTCCTGGTCGGGCAGCTGCAGGCCGGCCTCGTCGGGCACGACGTGCCAGCGGCGGAAGGTTTCGAATTCGCCCGTGTCGCGGTCGATAGACACGCGAATGTCGACCTCGCCTTCATAGCGCTTTTTGGTAGCTTGCGCCAGGGCGAACTCGAGCGCCCCGAAGACCACTTCCTTATCGACGTTCTTTTCGCGCGCGAGCGCATCAACCAGTAACAAAATTTCGCGACTCATGCTTTGCGACTCCTAAAATCCACCTTCGGCACCAGGCGTGCCTTGTCCAGTTCGGCCAGCGTAAATTCGAGCAACGCCGGCCCATCCTTGCTTTCAAATTCCAACCCGATCTTGTCGCCCTGCGGCGCATGCAGGATGCCCGTCCAGGTCTTGCGGTTCGCGGTGCCGGGCATCGCGACGCGCAGCTTGACGGTGCATTCGCTGCCGGCAAAGCGTTCGAAGTCGGCCAGGGTTCGCACCGGACGGTCCAGTCCGGGCGACGACACTTCCAGGCGCTCGTAGTCGACGTTTTCGACCATCAACACGTGCGACAGCTGGTGGCTCACCGTGGCGCAATCCTCGACCGAGATCGGTCCCTTTTCGTCCGCCACTGCCGCCGGGAAGTCGATAAACACGCGCAGGATGCCTCGCTCGCCCCGTTCGATATCGACGAGGTCGTAGCCCAGTCCGCTGACTGTCGTGGCAATCAAATCAAACAACTGCACAGGTTTCTCCACGGTCCGGTGCCGGACCCTTAAAACGATTCAACAAAAAAAAAATGGGCAACTGCCCATCTTTTGTATTCCCAACTGGAGCTTGTTCGCCAAAACAATATTGGGAAGCACTCGGGTTAGACACGCATTATAACCCGATACAGGGTCGGCCGCAATCGCCGCACTGCAAAATGAACAGCTATGCAACAGTTTACACGTTTGAAGAATACGGTGCTGCGAGCGATTCATTTTCGCGCGGCATGACTCAAATCATGCCCGCGCGATTTGACGAATTAACCGCGGCGGCCGCGGCGCGGCATGCCGTGGTCGCTCACGCGCGGACCCTGGCTGCGGCGGTTCTGGCCGGCGCCGGCAAAACCGAACGTCGTCTGCAGAGGATCCGGCTGGCGCGGGCCCTTGCCGCCACCGCCACCGCCACCGCCGCCACCGCCACTACCGCGCGGCTGGTTGTTGCCACGCGGCTGGTTGCTGCCGCGTGCCTGGCCACCGCCGAAGCCGCGTCCACCCTGGCCCTGACCCTGACCGCCGCGGCCGCCCAGGATGCCGCCCTCTTCGCGCCCCGAGCCGACACGCGCCACCGGCGGGCCGAACGGATCCACGTTGCGGTTGGCGTCGGCGCGGTCGATGCGGTTGCCGTTCGAGCGGTGATCGTCGTTGCCGCGGCCCTTGGGACCACCCTGCCCCTTGCCCAGCCCCTTGCCGCCGGCAGCGCCCTTGTTGTTCTGTCCGCCGCCCTTCTTCTCGATGCCGAAGGCGTCGAGGAAGTTGCGGACGTCGTTTTCTTCCAGCTCTTCCCAGCGGCCGCGCTTGAGGCCCGACGGCAGGGTCATGGCGCCGTAGCGCGTACGGATCAGGCGCGAGACGGTCAGGCCCACCGCCTCGAACATGCGGCGCACCTCGCGGTTGCGGCCTTCGCCGATCACCACGCGGTACCAGCGGTTGACGCCTTCGCCGCCGCCATCGGCGATCTTGGTGAACGAGGCCGTGCCGTCGTCGAGCTCGACGCCGGCCAGCAGTTTCTGGCGCATGCCCTCTTCCAGCTCGCCCAGCGTACGCACGGCATATTCGCGGTCGATGTTGTAGCGCGGGTGCATCAGGCGGTTCGCCAGGTCGCCGGAATTCGTGAACAGCAGCAGGCCCTCGGTGTTGAAGTCGAGGCGGCCCACGGCCAGCCATTTGCCGGTCTTCATGGTCGGCAGGCGGTCGAACACGGACGGACGGCCTTCCGGATCATCCGCGCTGACGATTTCGCCGGCCGGCTTGTGGTACACCAGCACGCGCGGCGGCTTGTTGTTGTTCACGCGGCGCTGCAGCAGCTTGCCGTTGATGCGCACGGCGTCCGTCGGCAGGATGCGCTGGCCGATGTGGGCCGGCTCGCCATTCACCGACACGCGGCCGGCGATGATCAGTTCTTCCATGTCGCGGCGCGAACCGAGGCCTGCTTCCGCCAGCACCTTGTGCAGCTTCGGTGCGTCGTCCTCGGCCGTCAGGTCGCGGCGCGCCTTGGTCGGCTGCGACTGGCCGCGGCCGCCCTCGTTGGCGTCGAACGCGTCCGACGTGACGAACGAGAACACGGCGTCGGCATCGTTGCCCTTGCCGCCCTTGGCCGGCTTGTTGCCCGGTCTGGCGTTCTTGCCCTTGCCCTGCTGTTTCTGGTTCTGGCCCTGCGGTTGAGCGTTCTGGCCGCCCTGGCCGCCCTGGGCGCCCTGGGCGTTCTGTGCCTGCTGGCCGCGCTGCTGGCCTTGCTGGCCTTTCTTCTGCTGCTTGCCGCCGCGCTGGTCGCGGCGCTGCTCGTTGCGACCGGCTTCGACCGGCGCTGCCTCGGCGGCAACGGCTTCCACCGCGGGCGCTTCCGACTCGACGCGCAGTTGGCGCGGTTCGCGCGGTTCGCGCTGCTGGCGCTGCTCGCGCATCTGGCGCGGGCCGCGCGGCTTGCGCTGGCTTGCAGCGTCGTCCGCCGGAGCGGCTACGGCAGGCGCAGGTGCAGGTGCGGGTGCAGGTGCGGGTGCAGGTGCGGCAGCAACAGGCGCGGGCTCGGCCGCGGCCGGCGCAGCCTCGGCCACCTTACGGGTACGCGGCTTGCGCGGCGCCGGTTCGGCGGCCGGTGTGGCGGCGGCCGGAGCCGCGCCTTCCGCTGCCTCGGCCGCCTTCTGGGCCGCGGTCTTGCGCGTGCGTTTCGGTTTTTCCACGGCGTCCGGCTGCGCGCCTTCCGGTGCGGGCGCGGGTGCGGCCTCCGCCTTCGGCTTGGTGCGACGCTTCGGCTTGGCGGCCGTCTCCTGTCCTGCCTCGGCAGGGGTCGTCTCGTTCATGTCAGTTGGATTCATCATTCGTTTCTTGGTTTTGCTGACCTGGCGCGACGATCAGTCGTTGGACGCGAGCGCTTGGTCGTGTATCGGGACTTCAACGGGTGAAGTGTCGTCAAATTGTTGCAGGGCCGCTTCCAGTGCTTCCAGGCTGCGCCCGGCGCCGACGTCGGCCACCTGCTGCAGCGGCGGCAACTGGGACAGCGCGGCGAGCCCCAGATCGTCGAGAAACTGCTTCGTCGTTCCCAGCAGCGCGGGGCGCCCGGGCACTTCGCGGTGGCCCACCACGTCGATCCAGCCGCGGTCTTCCAGCATCTTGATCGTCTGCGAATTCACCGCCACGCCGCGGATTTCCTCGATGTCGCCGCGCGTCACCGGCTGGCGGTAGGCGATGATCGCCAGGGTTTCCAGCGTCGCGCGCGAGTACTTCGGCGGTTTTTCCGGCGCGATCCGGTCCAGGTAAGGCTTCATTTCCGGGCGGCTCTGGAAACGCCAGCCCGATGCCAGGCTGACGATCTCGATGCCGCGATCCTGCCAATCCTGGCGCAATTCTTCGAGCAGGATCTTGATCGTATCCGACCCGACGCCGGCGCCGAGCGGCTGGCCGTCCTTGTCCACGTCGACGAAGAGCTTCTTCATGGCGTGGATCGTCATCGGCTCGCGCGCGCACAGCAAGGCGGTCTCGAGGACCTTCTTGGCCTCATCAGTGTTCATAACGATGTCGTCAGCGGAGTGTGCAACTCTGGATGCTAAGAATCATCAAACATAACCCGTTCCACCAGCTGCGCGGCAGCCGCCAGACTGAGACTTCATGCTTTGAAACGGGGTTCCATCGCCCGGATTGGCGTACCGGACGGGATACCGTGAGGGTTTGCGCCCTGCCACGGGGCGGCTCACCGGAAAGTGGACCGCAAACGGTTGATTTTCAAGAGAAACGGGGCTGCCGGCTCCATCGGGAGACTGGGCTCTGGAGGCGAGGCTCCTGGCGCCGGGCTAAGCGAACGACATCGTTTCTTCCAACTGACGGCCATTGTACCCGATAAAACCGGGAAAAGAACATTGCCATGCATCGGAAGCGACACCGCGGGCGCGGATCACACGCCCGGATGGTCCGCGAGGATAGCCGAAACGCCCACGAAGGCGGGGTAGTCGGCCGTGATCACATAGGTCGGCACCTGCGCCAGATAGCCGGCGAAGCGGCCTTTCTGCTCGAAGCGGGCGCGGAAGCACGAGGCGGCGAAGCGCTCGCCCAGGCGCGGCACGATGCCGCCGCCGATGTAGACGCCACCCTGGGCGCCCAGCGTGACGGCCAGGTTGCCGGCGATGGTGCCCAGCATGCCGCAGAAGACCTCGATGACCTCGTCGCACACGACGCAGGTGCCGGCCAGGCCGCGGCGTGTGATCTCGGGGGCATCCAGCGCCTCCACCGCGCCGCCGCGCAGGTTTGCCAGCGCGCGGTAGATCAGTTCCAGGCCGGAACCGGACAGGAAGCGCTCGGCCGACACGTGTTCGAATTCGCGCCAGGCGAATTGCAGGATGGCGACTTCCGTCTCGTTGGCCGGAGAAAACGTCACATGGCCGCCTTCGCTGCGCAGTGCCGTCCAGGCGGCCTTGGCGCCGGCCGGCAGGTTTTCCGCCGGCACCAGGCCGGACACGCCCAGGCCCGTCCCCGCCCCGAGCAGGCCGATCGGACTGGCCGCGACGGGCGCGCCGCCGCCGACCTGGCGCTTCTCGCTGTCCGCCAGGTGCGGCAGCGCCATCGCCAGCGCATAGAAATCGTTGACGACGGCCAGCGCGTCGAATCCGCACTCGCGGCGCAGCGCCTCGATCGAGAATTCCCAGTGATGATTGGTCATGCGCACGAAGTCGCCGACGATGGGATTCGCGATCGCGATCGCGCCATGGCGGACGGCGCCCACGGCGGCCACGTGCGGCAGCGCGAGGTAGGCACGCAGTGCGTCGGCGAGGGTCGCGTACGCGGCGCAGGGCAGGACTTCGATCAGCCCGGCCGTGCCTGGTCCGGTTTCCAGCGCGAAGCGCGCATTGGTCCCGCCGATGTCGGCCAGCAGGCGCGGGCTCGCGTATCGGGCGCTGTCGAGGCGCGGTTCGGTGGACGGATCGACGATGGCAACGGGCGAAACGATCATGGCAGGCCGTAAGAAACAGATTCCTCGAAGCTTAAGGATTTCTTGGCTGCAGCGCAAGCTTTTATTGTAGTTTAGGTACATCCGACCCAACACTTGGGCGAATCTGCGTAAAACCCCTGTGCGGTGACGAGTAGTCCAGCTACCAATGCGCGGGATTTATCGAAAGCATGGGCGAGCGCCGACGCCGGGCCGGCGCCGCGTGATCGGGAAACGGGATAGTGATCAGCCGTGCTTGGGCTTGAGCTCGGCGTCGGCCTGGGCGGCCGCGCAGTGGTCGTTCCACGCATCCAGGCCGCCGTGCAGCGGACGGGCGCGATGAAAACCGTTCTTGACGAATTCCTTCGCCACCTGCGCCGCCGTGACGTCGTTCGGGCAGGAGCAATAGATGACGATGTGGCGGTCCTTGTCGAGCGTGGCCATCAGGCGCTCCGGCACATGGTCGCCATACACCAGCGCGCCGGGAATGCCTGCTTCCAGCTGGCGCGCGGTGACGCCGCGGGCGTCGACGATCAGCGGATCGTGTCCTGCCTCGACCAGGGTCTTGAGCTCGTCCATCGTGATGCGCGGCAGGTTGGCCCCGCCGAGGTTGCGCTTGCGCTCGATGTACTTGAACGCCACGAACAGCACGAGCAGGAAGCCGACGACCATCAGCGCCGTGCTGCCGAGGGTCTCGAACCATGCGATGACGTCGTCCACGCTGTTGTGGAACCAGGCACCGAGGCCCATGCCCACGCCGCTCCACAGCAGGCCGCCGGCGACGGACAGCCAGACGAACTGCGGCGTCGTCGTGCCCATGGCGCCCGCGAGCGGCGGCGCGATCGTGTTGAAGCCGGGAATGAACTTGGCGACGACGAGGGATTTCGCGCCCCAGCGGCTGAAATTGTCCTCGGTCTGGCTGACGCAGGAATCGGGCGACAGCGAAATCTTGCACAGCAGGCGCAGGATGCGCTTGCCGTAGTAGCGGCCGGCGCGGAACCAGAAATAATCGCTGATGAGGCAAGCCAGCACGGCCGCGGCCAGGTACAGCGGCCAATTGGCCCCGCCGTCGACGGCCAGCGCACCGGCGATGATCAGCACCGGAAACGCGGGAATGGGCAGTCCGATCTGTTCGAGCAGGACGATGCCGAACACGATGAGGACGCCATATACGTGAATCAGGTGGGAGAGCTGGGCCATCCTCATATGGTAGCGGAAAACCGGCACCGGCGTGGCGAAAGCGGCAACGCGCGCAGCCCGCGCGCAACACCGCACACCGGGGTCAGAGCCCGATTTTGGGCAATTGCCTAAATCAGGGCTCTGACCCCGGTATGGCGGCCAGCAGTTGCTGCGTGTACGGATGCTGCGGATTGCGATAGAGCTCGTCCGCATCGGCCATCTCGACGACGCTGCCGTGGTGCATCACCATCACGCGGTCCGAGATGTACTTCACCACGGACAGGTCGTGCGAGATGAAGATGTAGCTCATCCTGTACTCGTCCTGCAGGTCCTGCAGCAGGTTCAGCACCTGCGCCTGCACGGACACGTCGAGCGCGGACACGGATTCGTCGCACACGAGGATCTCCGGCTTCATCGTCAGGCAGCGCGCGATGGCGATGCGTTGTCTCTGGCCGCCGGAGAATTCGTGCGGATAGCGGTCGAACGCCTGCACAGGGAGACCCACTCTCTGCAGCAGATGGCGCGCATGGTCCGTGCGCTCCGCATCGTTCGCGCCGATGCGGTGGATGCGCATCGGCTCCAGCAGGATCTGGCCGACGGTGAAGCGCGGGTTCAGCGACGCGTACGGATTCTGGAACACGATCTGGATGCGCCGCTTGTACGCCCGGAACTCGGCATCGCTCATCGCGACGAGGTCGCGGCCGTCGAACAGCGCGCTGCCGCCGGTCGCGCGGTGCAGGCGCAGCAGCGTGAGGCCGACCGTCGTCTTGCCCGATCCCGATTCTCCCACGACGCCCAGCGTTTTCCCGCGCGGGAGCGTGAACGACACGTCCTTCACGGCCTGGAATTCGCGCTTGCCGAACAGGCCTTCGCGCACGTAGAAACTCTTCGCCAGCCCCTTGACCACGAGGATGTCCTCGTCGCCCGGCGCATAGCCGCGCGCGCGCTGGGGCAGCGTGTCGCCGGGCTGCGCGCGTCCGCTCAGGTAGTCGTCGATGACGGGCAGCCGCACGGGCCGCGCATCCAGCGGCGGGCGGCAGTGCAGCAGCGCGCGCGTGTACGCATCGCGCGGGTCGCCCAGCACCTGCGCGGCAGCGCCCTCTTCCCGCACCTCGCCGTGGCGCATGACGATCACGCGGTCCGCAATCTCGCCCACCAGGCCCAGGTCGTGCGTGATGAAGAGCACGGCCATGCGGCGGCGTCGCTGGAGCGCCGCGATCAGGTCCATGATCTGCTTCTGGATCGTCACGTCCAGCGCCGTCGTCGGCTCGTCCGCGATCAGCAGCTTCGGCTCGCACGCGATGGCCATCGCGATCATCACGCGCTGCTGCTGGCCGCCCGACATCTGGCTCGGGTAGGCGTCGATCTTTTGCGCCGGATCGGGAATGCCCACTTCCTCCAGCAGTTCGAGCGTGCGGGCGCGCGCCTGGCGCTTGTCCATGCCGAGGTGCAGGCGCAGCACTTCACCAATCTGGAAGCCGACCGTGAACACGGGATTCAGCGACGACATCGGTTCCTGGAAGATCATCGCGATGTCCTTGCCGCACAGGCGCCGGCGTTCCGCGATCGGTAGGTCGAGCAGCTCGCGGCCTTCGAAGCGGATCGACGAGCCGGGATGGATGATCGTCGTCTCGGCCGGCAACAGGCCCATCACGGCGAGCGAGCTGACGGACTTGCCGCTGCCCGATTCGCCGACCAGCGCGACCGTCGCATCGAGCGGCAGGCTGAACGAGATGCCCTTCACGGCCTCGAACGTGTTCTTCCTGTCGGTCCGGAAGGACACGCGCAGATCATGGACCTCGAGAAGATTCATGGTGCTCATTTGAGTTTCGGATCCAGCGCATCGCGCAGCGCATCGGCGAACAGCGAGAACGCCGTGACCAGGATGGCCATGGCGCTGGCGGCCGCCGTCAGTTGCCACCATTTGCCGAGGATGAGTTCATTCTGCGCCTCGTTCAGCATGCTGCCCCACGAGACGACGCCCACCGGCACGCCGAAGCCGAGGAATGACAGGATCACTTCGGCCTTGATGAAGCCGACGACGAGGATCGACATCTGCACGAGCGCCACGTGCGACACGTTCGGGAAGATGTGCACGAACATCTTGCGCCAGCCGGACGCGCCGATCGCGTCGGCCGCCATCACGTATTCCCGCGCCTTGTGCTTGATGTACTCGGCGCGGATCAGGCGGTACGGCCCCGTCCAGCCGGTGAGGCCGAGGATCAGCACGATCGTCAGCACACCCTTCGTCTGCAGCACGGCGGCCACGGTGAGGATCATCAGGATCGAGGGGATCGCCGTGAACACGTTGTAGAACCAGTTGAACCAATCGTCGACCAGCCCGCCATAGAAGCCGGACAGCGCGCCGAACAGCGTGCCCAGCGCGACGGCGACGAACGCGGCGACGAGGCCCACGACGATCGACGTCTCGCCGCCCTTGATCGTCTTCCTCACGATGTCGTGGCCCCATTTGTCGGCGCCGAACGGCAGCGTGGTGCGTTTGGCCGCATGCGCGGCATGGCCCCGGCGTGCCAGTTGCGCCCGCAGCTCGGCGATGTCGCCCGCGAGCGGATCGAACGCATTCGGCGGCGCCGGCCGCTGCGGTTGCGCGAGCGCGGCCAGCGCTGGATCCGGGCCGACGAAGGAAGGCGGCGCGTAATTGACGGCCACCTCGTCTTCCCAGTCGGCCGCGACGAGGCCCGTCGCCGCCAGCGCGACGGACAACAGGAACAGGCCCACGACGGCCAGCGCGACCATCGCGACGCGGTCGGCACACAGGCGGCGCCAGGCCAGACCCCACAGGCCGACAGGAGTTGCGGGAAGGTTCAGCTCTTGACCCGTCATTTGAGCTGCACGCGCGGGTCGACGGCCTGGTACATCAGGTCCGCCAGCAGGTTGAACACCATCGTGGCGGCGGCGACGTACACGGTGATCGCCTTGATCACGGGGAAGTCGCTGCGCTCGACGGCGAGGATCACTTCGCGCCCGATGCCGGGGATGCCGAAGAAGCGCTCGAGCAGGAAGGCGCCGATCAGGAGCGCCGGCAGGTTGGCCATGACGTACGTGATGATGGGAATGGCGGCGTTGCGCAACACGTGCACCCAGACGATGCGCCGCTCCGGCAGGCCTTTCGCGCGCGCCGTGCGCACATAGTCCTGCCCGACTTCGTCCAGCACGAAGCTGCGGAACAGGCGCAACGTCGGCGCCAGCGACACGGTGAGGCCGATCAGGATCGGCAGGGTGGCGTAGCGCAGCAGGTTTTCCGTGAAATGCTCGCCCCAGCCCTGCACGGGGAACAACCCGAGCTTATAGGCGAGACCATACTGGAACACGATGATGTAGACGAGGATCGAGATCGACATGCCGACCGTGCACGCGACCATCACGACGCGGTCCGTCAGCGAGCCGCGCACGAAGGCGACGGCGAGCGCCAGCGCGATGCCGATCGTGGTCTCCAGCACCGTCAGCGGCACGAGCACCGTCAGCGATGGCCCCAGGCGGCTGGCGATGATGTGCGACACGGGTTCGCCCGTCGCCCACGCGTTGCCGAAGTCGAACGTGACGATCTGCTTCACGAAGATGCCGAGCTGGACGTACCACGGCGCATCGAGCCCCAGCTGGGCGCGGATGTTTGCGATGGCGCGCGCGTCGGCCATCTTGCCCGCCAACAGGTACGAGGGGTCGCCGCCGACCCAGTTGAACAGCACGAACACCAGCACGACGACGCCGGCCATCGTCGGCAGCATCTGCCACAGGCGCCGCAGGATATAAGCAAACATCGGGATTCCCGGGTGAGTCTTCGAACGCGTTCGGAACTATAGACCAGATTGCGCCGCCCCTGCCGGGAAAAGATGTCACGAGGCCATAACCAAATGGATGGGCTGTTGTGGTGTTTACGCAATATGCATTGTCATCGTATTGACACATTGCACGCTGCGGTGGTCTGATGCGTTGCCAAAAAATGAATTCTAGATTTTTGGACAATGAGAGAGAGCTTACATCATTAGATTTTCCAGTCCGGCATATACATACCATGAATGTTCCGAATCTGGAATGCATCGATGCTCAGCCTCGCCATCGAAGCCCCATTTGGAGTTGCAAATGTATCAAAAGAAAGCTATCGCACAAGCAGTCACGCTCGCCCTCGCCTATGCGGCGCTGGGCGCTGCACCGGCCGTGGCGCAAGACGCCCAGGGTCCGATTCAGCGTGTCGAAATCACCGGTTCCAGCATCAAGCGCGCGACCGCCGAAACGGCTTCGCCCGTGCAGGTGGTCAGCCGCGAAGACCTCGCCAAGTCCGGCAAGGGCACCGTCGCGGAATACCTGCAGACCTTGACGTCGGACGGCGCCGGTTCGCTGCCGACCGGTTTCGGCAACGGCTTCGCCGCCGGTTCCACCGCCATCTCGCTGCGCGGCCTGGGCGCCACCTCGACCCTGGTCCTGCTGAACGGCCGCCGCATGGCACCGTTCGCGCGCGCCGACGACGGCCAGAAGAGCTTCACCGACCTGTCGACCGTGCCGATGGAAGCCGTCGAGCGCATCGAGATCCTGAAGGACGGCGCCTCGTCGACCTACGGCGCCGACGCGATCGCGGGCGTGGTCAACATCATCCTGCGCAAGGACTTTGTCGGCACGACCTTCAAGGCCGAAGTCGGCGAATCGCGCTACCACGACGCCGGCACCGGCAAGGCCGCGCTCACCTGGGGCAAGGGCCGCCTGGACGAAGACGGCTACAACGTCATGGTCAACGCCGAGTTCTACGGCAACCAGTCGCTCTTGAACAAGGACCGCGCGGGCCGCGAATGGATCGGCCATGGCGACATCCGTCCGTGGGGCTATGCCGCCAACACCCAGTTCGGCTACGGCTACATCACGTCGGGCGCGTCCCAGCCGACGCCGACCGGCGCGCTGCGCGATCCGAAGACCGGCAACTACGTGTCGCTGCCGGGCTGCTCGCAGTTCTCCGTCACCGCGGCGCAAGACCCGGCCGGCGGCTGCCTGTGGTACGCCGACCAGTTCCGTTCGATGCAGCCGAAGATCGGCGGCATGAACTTCTACACCCGCTTCACCAAGAACCTGAGCAACGACCTGCAGTTCTACGCCGAAGCCGGCTACTCGAAGCGCGACACCGAATTCACGCTGATCCCGCCGTCGACCAGCGGCACCATCGCGTTCCCGCCGAACGCCGCCAACCCGACCGGCATCATCAACTACGGCAACGCGATCCTGATGGGCGCCACCCATCCGCAGAACCCGTACGGCGTCCCCGTGCGCCTGCGCTACTCCCTGTTCGACGTCGGCCCCAGCACCCGCTCGGCCGATAACGAATTCTCGCGCTTCGTGTTCGGCCTGAAAGGCACCGTGGCGGGCTGGGACTTCGACACCGGCCTCACGCACTCGCAGTCGGCACTCGACCTGAACTACAGCAACATGCTGAACATGAAGGTGCTGCAGGCCGCGCTGGGCGATCCGACGAACGCCCTGTTCCCGTACTACATCGGCGCGCAGGCCGGCAAGAACCCGGCGGCGCTGTATGCCGCGCTGGCCACGAACGCCACGTCGCACTCGACCACCAAGCTGGACGTCCTCGACTTCAAGGCGTCGCGCGAACTGATGCAACTGCCGGGCGGCGCGCTGGGTCTCGCGGTCGGCGGCGAATACCGCCACCAGTCGCTGGACAACCCGTCGCTGTCGGGCACGTCGGACGGCTCGATCAACTCGTCGTACGTGGCTGCCCAGGGCTCCCAGAACGTGTCGGCCGTGTTCTTCGAAGTGGCTGCGCCGATCGTCAAGACGGTCGAGCTGAACGCCGCCGTCCGCTACGACAAGTACAAGGACTTCTCGTCGACCACGCCGAAGTTCGGCGCCAAGTGGACCCCGCTGAAGACCTTCGCGCTGCGCACGACCTACACGGAAGGCTTCCGCGCTCCGGGCCCGGCGGAGTTCAGCCCGGCCTCGCAGAGCACCGGCAACTCGGCCGTGCGTGACCCGATCCGCTGCCCGGGCGGCACGCCGGCCGCCGGCGGCGCCACCCAGGCCGACTGCTCGATCACGATCGGCGCCGTCAAGGTCGGCAACCCGAGCCTGCAGCCGGAAAAATCGAAGGGCTACACGCTGGGCATGGTGTGGGATCCGTTCGACGGCACCGCGCTGTCGCTGGACGCCTTCAAGATCAAGCGCTCCAACGAGATCAACCCGCTGTCGTACGTGGAAGCCGCCGCCCTGCCGACCGCGATCCGCAACGACAACAACCTGGTCGTGAATGGCGTCGCGATCCCGAACACGGGCACGCTGCTGCTGTCGAAGGCGCCGTACCAGAACTCCAGCTTCACGGAAGTCAAGGGTGTCGACCTGGACGTCAAGCAGCGCTTCCGCCTGGGCGACTACGGCCGCGCCACCGTGGGCCTGACCTGGACGCACGTCGCATCGTGGGTGCGCGCCGAGAAGAACGGCACGCGCTTCCAGTACGCCGGCACGCACGGCAACTGCGATACGTCGGACTGCGCCGGTACGCCGAAGGACAAGATCAGCACGACCGTGTCCTGGGACCGCCAGGACCTGAACGTGACGGCGACCGCGAACTACCGCGCCGACATGCAGAACGTGTACTTCGCGGGCGACAAGTGCGCCTCGCAGTACGCGAACGGCTCGCCGGCACCGGGCAACTGCCGCCTGGCGTCGTTCACGACGATCGACCTGTCGGCCCGTTACCAGGTCACGCCGCAACTGCAGGTCTACGGCTCGATCACGAACCTGTTCGACAAGATCGCACCGCTGGATCCGCTGACCTACGGCGGCATGAGCTACAACCCGATGGACGCGAGCGGCGCCATCGGCCGCTTCTTCAAGGCCGGCGTGCGTTACCAGTTCTGATGATAGACAGCCGGTTCGCCGGCTGATCGTCGGTCGATGACGAACGGGACAGTGAGCACTCACTGTCCCGTTTGTTTTTGGTGCAGCGCCGCACCACAATGGGGCAAAATGTTGTAATTACGCGCCGACAAAAATTCGAATAAAAAACTAAATACAACATTTCAAGCAGAATTTCTATGAGTCATTTTTCCATTTATAAAAATTTGATCTCGATCGGTTCGATTGATGTTTGCCGGCGGCATGGCGCTCGGCGCGTCCGTCGTTCATGCACAGGACAATGCCGCGGCGCCCGCCGCGTCGATGCAGCGCGTGGAAGTGACGGGCTCGCGCATTCCGTCGCTGAACACGGAAGGCTCCAGCCCCATCACCACCCTGAGCGCCAAGGACATCAAGATCGATGGCGTGCGCAATACCGAAGACCTGCTGAACAACCTGCCCCAGGTGTTCGCGTCGCAGGGTGCGGCCATCTCGAACGGCGCCAGCGGCACCGCCACCGTCGACCTGCGCGGCATGGGCTCGCAGCGTACCCTGGTGCTCGTCAACGGCAAGCGTTTGCCTTCCGGCAGCGTGCTCAGCGTCGCAGCCGATCTGAACCAGATCCCGAGTGAACTGATCCGACGTGTCGACGTGCTGACCGGCGGCGCCGGCGCCGTGTACGGCTCGGGCGCCGTGTCGGGCGTCGTCAACTTCATCCTGAAGGACAACTACGAAGGCGTGGAACTGGAAGCCAATATCTCCGGCGCCAACCACAAGCAGCACAACGACGAGGTCCAGGGCGTCGTCAACAAGAAGGGCTTCCCGCTGCCGGGCAACCACACATTCGACGCCAAGAAGTACGACTTCAGCCTGCTGGCCGGCTCGAACTTCGCCGACAACAAGGGCAACGCGACGTTCTTCGTGTCGCACCGCCACGCCGACGCCCTGCTGCAATCGCAGCGCGACTTCTCGGCCTGCTCGCTGGGCGCGTCCGATCCGGGCTTCGCCTGCTCGGGCTCCGGCACGTCGATCGCCCGTGTCGGCACGTTCACACCGGATGCGAACGGCAATCCGCGCAAGTACGTGTCGGCCACCGATGCCTACAACTTCGGCCCCCTGAACTTCTTCCAGCGCCCGTCGGACGAGTACAACGTCAACTCGATGCTGCACTACGACATCAACGAGAACGCGCGCCTGTACAGCGAATTCAACTTCCACAACTACACGACCGACGCCCAGATCGCGCCGGGCGGCATCTTCTACGGCCAGCAGGCGACGATCGGCTACGACAACCCGCTGCTGAACGATGCCTGGCGCGCCGCGCTGGGCCTGAAGGCACCGGGCGACACCTCGACCGTCTCCGTCGGCAAGCGTAACGTCGAAGGCGGCCCTCGCTCGACCAACATCACCGATTCGTCGTTCCGCGAAGTGCTGGGCGTGAAAGGCATGATCGGCGACTGGTCGTACGACGTGTTCGGCCAGTTCGCACGCGTCAACCACAGCGACCGCGCGACCGGCTACTTCTCGACCCGCCTGATCGCCAACGCGCTGGACGTCGTCGCCGACCCGACCACGGGCAAGGCCGTGTGCCGCTCGGTCGTCAACGGTTCCGACCCCGCCTGCGTGCCGTACAACCTGTTCAAGCAGGGCGGCGTCACCCAGGCCGCGCTGGACTACCTGAACGCCACCGGCTCGAACGGCGGCTTCACGCAGCAATCCGTGTTCGGCCTGAACTTCGGCACCGACCTGACCCGCTTCGGCCTGAAGCTGCCGACCGCCGAAAGCGGCGCCGGCGTGTCGTTCGGCTACGAGCAGCGCATGGAGAAGCTGTCGTTCCAGCCCGACTACGAAAACCAGACGGGCGACCTGTCCGGCGCCGGCGGCGCCACCCCGGCCGTCACGGGCGCGTACAACGTGAAGGAAGCCTTCGGCGAATTCAAGCTGCCGCTGCTGGACAACATGCCCTTCTCGAAGCACATGGACCTGTCGGGCTCGTACCGCCGTTCGAACTACAGCACGGACGCGAAGACCAACACGTTCGGCCTGGGCCTCGACTGGCAGCCGATCGACCAGGTGCGCGTGCGCGGTTCCGCCCAGCGCGCCGTCCGCGCACCGAACATCTATGAACTGTACACGCCGCAAGCCGTGGTGCTGGCCGGTCCGAACGACGACCCGTGCGGCGGCGAGAGCCCGAAAGCCACGCAAGCCCAGTGCGCCAACACGGGCCTGCCGGCTTCGCTGTACGGCAAGGTCGCGGAAAACTCGACCAACCAGTACAACGGCCGTACCGGCGGCAACCCGAACGTCAAGCCGGAAACCGCGAACACGTACACGATCGGTATCGTGATCGACCCGATCAAGAACCTGACCATCACGCTGGACGCATTCAAGCTGAAGATCAAGGACGCGATCCAGGCCGTCAACGCCCAGAGCGTGTTCACGCAGTGCCTGCAGACCGGCAATGCGCTGTATTGCAACATGATCCACCGCGACTCGCTGGGCTCGCTCTGGCTGCTTCCGACCGGCTACGTCGAAGCCGGCACCACGAACATCGGTTCGCAGGGCACCTCGGGCCTGGACGTGGGCGCCAGCTACCGCACCCGCCTGCCGCAGAGCTACGGCAACCTGGACTTCACGCTGAACGGCACCTACCTGAAGAGCTACACGGTGGAAAACCTGCCGGGGACGGGCAGCTACGACTGCGCCGGCCTGTACGGCCCGACCTGCGGCATCTCCGCGCCGGCGATGCCGAAATGGCGCCACAAGCTGCGTACGACCTGGTCGAGCCCGTACAACCTCGACTTGTCGCTCACCTGGCGCTACATCGACCGCGTGAAGAACGACATGCTCGATTCGAACACGCAGCTGGCCGGCGAACTGGACACGCAGCGTGACGCGTACCTGGCGTCGCGCAGCTACTTCGACCTGAACGGCGTGTACCGCTTCAACCGCAAGCTGGCCCTGAGCTTCGGCATCAACAACCTGCTGGACAAGGATCCGCCGATCGCTTCGTCGAGCTCGGTGACGGGTACCTACGGCAACGGTAATACGTTCCCGCAGGTGTACGACGCGTATGGCCGCTTCATCTACGCCAACGTGACTTACCGCTTCTGATCGCCTGATCGGACGCCGTAAAAAAACCGCCGCCGGCTGCGAGGCCGGCGGCGGTTTTCATTTGTCCTGCCGATGATTACAGCCCGAAGCTGCCTTCGTCCGCCGAGAATGCATTCATGCCGTCGCTCATGGCCGTCACGAGCGCGCGCTCGGGCCCCGTCAGGTGCGGATGCCAGATGTCGAACATCAGGATCGCGCGGGGAGCGTCGCTGTCGTTCCACGCCTCGTGCTCGATGGTGTCGTCGAACACCCACGCCTTGCCCTCTTCCCACGCGCGCACGTCGTTGCCGACGCGGAAGCCGCAGCCCGGCGGCACGACGAGCGGCACGTGCGTGACGAGGCGGACGTTGCTGACGCCGCAGTGCGGCGGGATGCGTGTCTTCGGCTTCAGCACGGAAAACATCGCGACGGGCGTGCGGCCCGGCTGGTCCGGCTGCGGGCTACCTGCCAGCAAGGCCATCGTGCGCGGGCAGCGCGCTGCGTTGGCCTCGTTGACCTTGCCGGCTTCGACGAGGTGGAAGGCGCTCCAGCGCAGCGAGTTGTTCAGCTCGGCCCACTGGCGCAGCGGCTGGTCGTCGCCATACTGCATGTAAGGCGTAAAACCGTCGGCGCCAGCCTGCGCGGCGAGGAATTCCGCGCGGATCGCGTCAAGCTCGCGCTCGAACGCATCGAGCCACGGAAAGTCCGCGCGGTCGAAAAAGGTGATGGGCGCCAGGCCCTGGAAGTGGAACAGCGCGGGCTGCGGCTCGTAGCGGCGCTTGCGGCCCAGCATGATGTCGAGGGATGCCGTGAAGCGCTGCACGCGCTCGCCGCGCAGGTCGCGCAACAGGGGCGCCATGTGGTCGTCGAGGAAGCGGCCGAAATCGGTGTCGTACTGTTCGCGGTAGGCCATGGCTTCCTGCACGGCCGGGCGCAGTTCGGGCGGCAGTTGCTGCAGCGGCGGCGCCACCGCGGCGACGGCGCCATGCGCGCGCGCGGCCGCGTGGCGCTTGCCCTGGCGCGTGAGCAGGCCGGCGCGCAGGATCAGCGCCACGAGGTCGGTCGGCTCCAGCACGAGCGCGCGCCGGATCGCCTCGTCCTCGCGCGCCTCGTCGTGCTGGGCCATGCAGACGACGGCGAGGTTGATCCACTGCTGCTTGTCGCGCCCGTCCGCCGCGACGAGGCGCTCGAGCAGCGCGCGGGCCTCGGGCAGCGCGCCGGACCGGTAGTGCAGCTGCGCCATGCCGAGCAGCGCCGGTCCGTGCGTCGGCACCTGTTGCAGGATGCGCTGCCACAGCTGCGCCGCCAGGCGTGGATTGGCGCCCTTCAGCGCCGCCTGTGCCGCGCGTTCCCAGGCGGCGATTTCACCTTCGTTGGAAGCCATGCCACCCCTTCAAGTATGTACACGTACATACGATTCTGGAGTGGGCGCTTCCGGTTGGCAAGAACTATTACGCGTCGTCGCGCAGGCGGCGTGCGCGCACGCTGGCCGCGAGGTTTTCCAGCACGGCGATGCTGGTCTCCCAGTCGATACAGCCGTCGGTGACGGACTGGCCGTACGTCAGTTCCTTGCCCGGCACGAGGTCCTGGCGGCCGCCGACGAGGTGCGACTCGACCATCACGCCGACGATGCGCGTATCGCCCGCCGCGATCTGGCTGCCGATGTCCGCGCATACGGGCACCTGGTTCTGCGGGTTCTTGCTGCTGTTGGCGTGCGACGCGTCGATCATCAGGCGGCTCGCGAGGCCGTTGGCGGCGAGCTGCTTGCAGGCGTCCTCGACGCTGGCCGCGTCGTAGTTCGGCGCCTTGCCGCCGCGCAGGATGATGTGGCAGTCCTCGTTGCCCGCGGTCGACACGATCGCCGAGTGGCCACCCTTCGTCACGGACAGGAAGTGGTGCGGCTGCGACGCGGCCTTGATCGCATCGGCCGCGATCTTGATGTTGCCGTCGGTGCCGTTCTTGAAGCCGACCGGGCACGACAGGCCCGACGCCAGCTCGCGGTGCACCTGCGATTCCGTCGTGCGGGCACCGATCGCGCCCCAGCTGATCAGGTCGGCGATGTATTGCGGGCTGATCACGTCGAGGAATTCGGTGCCGGCCGGCAGTCCCAGTTCGTTAATGTCGCGCAGCAGTTCGCGCGCCATGCGCAGGCCGTCGTTGATGCGGAAGCTGTTGTCCATGTACGGATCGTTGATCATGCCCTTCCAGCCGACCGTCGTGCGCGGCTTCTCGAAGTACACGCGCATGATCACTTCCAGCTCGCCGGCAAAGCGGTGGCGCTGCTCGACGAGGCGGCGGGCGTATTCCATCGCGGCGTTCGGATCGTGGATCGAGCACGGGCCGATCACGACCATCAGGCGGTCGTCCTGCCCGTGCAGGATGCGATGCAGCGCCATGCGCGCCTGCGACGCGACCTGTTCCGCTTCCGGGGTCACCGGGAATTCGCGGATCAGGTGCGAGGGCGGCGTCAGTTCCTTCATTTCGCGGATGCGTAAATCGTCGGTGCGAGGCATTGCGGTTCTCCGTTCTTGATCTGGTTAAATTCTGGGGCGTAAAAAAAAAGACCGCCAGCTCGGCGGTCTTTTGGATTCTTGTGTCGGACTCTGTTCTGTTGCTGCGTGAACCTGCCGCTACTCCACCGCCGTCGGGCTGGAATGGCTAAACCAAAAATAAAAGGTAAAGAAAACGGCGTGGCGCATGGAGAGATTCCGAAGTAGTCGATTGACTATAACAACATTGCTGCGACGTTGGCAAGACTTTATTTGGCCTGTGATCTGTCGGTTACGGTTGCCTATACAGGCGATCGGTTGCATCAACCCGACATCTTTTCCGCTGTGCCGGACACGCTTGAGAGATGTCAGTTGCCGCTTTATGCAAGATGCAAAAGTCGCAACGAGCCCCGGATTGAAGCGCACCGGGTCGACCATCCCTCATCGCATTGGAGTCTGGACATGACTGAAACCCCGATATCCCGAACGATCCGACGCCTGTTCGCGGGCGGGGGCGCCATCGGCCTCACGATCCTCGCACTGCCGGCGCCGGCCCAGGAAGTCGCACCGAAACCCGTCCCGCGCGTCGAGATCACCGGCTCGAACATCCGCCGCTCCGAGGCCGAAACGGCGTCCTCCGTGATCACCGTCAACCGCGCCGACATCGAGCGTTCCGGCAAGGCCACCGTGGCCGAGCTGCTGCAGACGCTGGCCGTCGACAACCAGGGTTCCGTGCCCACCACGTTCGGCAACGGCTTCGCCGCCGGCGCCTCGGGCATCTCGCTGCGCGGCCTGGGCGCGGCGTCCACGCTCGTGCTGCTGAACGGCCGCCGCATGGCCCCGTACGGCCTCGCCGACGACGGCCAGAAGCAGTTCACGGACCTGAACGTGATCCCGACGGATGCCGTCGAGCGCGTCGAGGTGCTGAAGGACGGCGCGTCCGCCATCTACGGTTCGGACGCCATCGCCGGCGTCGTCAACATCATCCTGCGCCGCGACTTCCAGGGCAACACGGTGCGCTTCTCGCGCGGCGCCAGCGACGACTGGGACGGCAAGCGCACGAACGTCGCGTTCACCAAGGGCGTCGGCAGCCTCGACACCGACCGCTACAACGTCCTGTTCAGCATCGAGTACAAGAAGTTCGACGAGATCTGGTACCGCGACCGCGCGGACCGCGAGTGGATCGGCCGCAACGACCTGCGCCGCTGGGGCTATTCGGCCGACCAGGCGCTCGGCGGTACCGGCGCCATCCTGCCCGGCACCGGCACGGCCGGCAACGCCATCAACGGCAACGTGCGCAATCCGGCCGACCCGACCAATTACTACAACCGCGGCAACCTGGCGGGCCCCGGCTTCACCCGCACCTTCCCGGGCGCGGCCTGCTCCAACTTCACGAACCACCCGCAGGGCGATCCCGGCGGCGGCTGCCTGATCGACGCCTCGATGCAGTACAACCAGATCGAGCCGAAGCAGGAAAACCTGAGCTTCTTCCTGCGCGGCACGCTGCAGCTGGACCCGTCGCTCCAGCTGTACAGCGAGTTCAACTGGTACACGAGCCAGACGGACACCGCCACGACGCCCTCCTCCGTCAGCGCCTCCGTGGGCTTCCCCGGCGGGCCCGTGAACAATGCCGTCGTCCAGCTCGGTGCGAACCATCCGGACAACCCGTATTTCGGCACGGCCGCGCGGATCCGCTACCTGGCGGCCGACGTCGGGCCGCGCAAGTCCAACATCGATTCCAACTTCCTGCGCTGGCTCGGCGGCGCCAAGGGCACGCACTACGGCTGGGACTGGGACTCGGCCCTGCTGTTCTCGCACAACCACGTCAACAACACGCAGAACGGCTTCCTGCAGCGCGACGTCGCCTTCGCCCTGCTCGATCCCACCCCTGCCAACATCGCGACGGCGGCGGCGAACAGCCCCGCCTATGCGGCGCTGCCGCTGGGTACCGTCTGGCGCATCGCCGAAAACGCGCCCCTGAATTCGCCGGCACTGTATGCCGCCCTGTCGCCGGCCATCGGCAACGCGGCCAACACCAAGGTCGCGCAGGTCGACTTCAAGGGCACGCGCGAGTTCGCCGGCATCCCCTACCTGGCCGGCAACCTGGGCCTGGCGCTGGGCACGGAATTCCGCCACGAGATGACGGAACTGCGGCCCACCACCGGCACGGAGCGGGGCAATATCATCGGCCTGGGCTATTCCGCCTATTCCGGCGCCCGCAACGTGTTCGCGCTGTACGGCGAAGGCCTGGCGCCGCTGCCGTTCAACGTGGAAGCGTCGGCCGCGCTGCGTTACGACCACTTCACCGACGTCGGCAGTTCCTGGACGCCGAAGTTCGGCCTGAAGTGGACGCCGGTGCGGCAATTCGCGCTGCGCGGCACGTTCGCGCGGGGCTTCCGCGCGCCGAGTCCGGCCGAGAACGGTGTCGGCGGCCTGGCCGCCTTCTCCACCGCGGCCGACCCCGTGCGCTGCGCGCTGGGTGTGACGAACGCCTGCAACCCGGCATCGGTGGCGCTGATCACGTCGCCCAACCCGAACCTGTCGCCGGAACGGTCGAAGAGCTACACGCTGGGCGTCATCTGGGACCCGCTGCCGCGCACGAGCATCTCCGTGGACTACTGGAAGATCAAGCGCAAGAACGAGATCAACCAGGAACAGGTCGACGCCGCCATCGCCGCCGGCAGCGTGGCGCGCGATCCGGGCAGCGTGAGCGGCATCCCGGGCGACCCGGGCCAGATCACCGCCGTGCTGACCCGCTACGTCAACTCCGCCCAAAGCAAGGTGCGCGGCCTCGACGTGGACGCGCGCTACAACCACCGCCTGCCGGACGCCTGGGGCAATGCCACGTTCGACGTGAAGTACACGCACATCTTCGAATGGCTGCGCACCGAACAGGACGGCACGTCGCGCGAATTCGCGGGCACGCACGGCAACTGCGACGTGACGAACTGCACGGGCACGCCGGCCGACCGCGTCAACATGCGGTTCGGCTGGGACCGCAACAACCTGCGCGTATCGGCCAACGTGAACTACCGCGGCGTGCTGGAAAACCGCTTCTTCCGGGGCGACCCGAGCGGTTGCGCCGTGACCTTCGCCAACGGCGCCGACGCCCCGAACGGTTGCGAACTGGCGTCGTTCACGACGGTCGACCTGGTGGTGCGCTGGAAGCCGCAGCAGCGCTGGGAAGTGTTCGGCTCGGTCCAGAACCTGTTCGACAAGATCGCACCGCTCGACCCGCTGACCTATGGCGCGCAGGCGTACAACGCGCTCGACTACGAGGGTGCGCGCGGACGCTTTTATACGCTGGGGGCGCGCTACTCGTTCTAGTCCCCGGGCCCTTCACCGGGCATCGTGTCGGCCATCAGCCGCAACTCTTCCGGCGTCAGCTCTTCGGGCTTCTTGCCCTCGAGGCCGTCGAAGTCGGGGGGTTGCTGCGGTGCCGGCGCCGCCGCGTCGGGCTGCTGTGCGTTGGTCTGAGGCGGCTGTGCGCCTGGTTGCTGTGCTTGATCGTTGGCCATGTCGGACTCCTTGCGATGATGATCGGTCGGAACCAGTGTGTCACAAGGCCGGCGCCGATGGCGTCCGCATCGGCGCGAGCCGATCGAGCCTGATCCAGCCGCTGGCCTCGCGGCCCGTGCGCGGATTGCGGTACGCGACGTCCGCGTAATCGCCATACGTGTGGAAGACGGTCAGCACGTCGCCCGGGATCACGAACAACTGCGGCAGCTTGCACTCGTCCAGCGGCGCCGTGTGGAACCAGGCGCGGCCGGTGCCGGTGATGACGCGGCCGGCCTGCCCGGCGGCCACCGGAAGCCAGCGCGACGCGGCCGTGACCTGGGCCGCTTCGCAGCGGGTGAGCACGTTGGTGAGTTCCTTCATGCGATCCTGCATCCAGACGAACTCGTGCACCTGTCCCGTGCCCTCCTGCGCCAGCTGGACGACCAGCTTGTCGCCTGCACGGCGGGCGCCGAACCCGGCCAGGCAGTCGCCGAACGGTTGCGACATCGTCGCATCGTCGCCCGGCCCGATCTGCAGCAGGGTGAAGCGGTGCCGGCACTGCGGATCGGGCAACGCCGCATCGACGAGCACGTAGTCCGCATCGTCCTGCACGGTCAGCTTGACGAGGCTCGCATTGCCGTCGACCTGCCCCAGCGATGCGCCGCGGAAGCGGATGTCGGAACGGTCGGCGCCGGGCTGCGTCTCCACCGGCCCGAAGCGGGTGGCGACGTTCGTGTGTTCGTCGGCCGCGGCGCACCACGGGTGCGTCGCAACGGCGAGCGTGGTCAAGGCAGCCCGGAAGAACAAACGCCCGCACGGGGCGGGCGCTATGGTAGAGAAGGTGGCGAAGGCGGAGGCCATCGCGGTGCGGCGAGGCCTTACGCCGTGCCGCCGACGGTCACGCCGTCGATGCGCAGCGTGGGCTGGCCCACGCCCACCGGGACGCTCTGGCCTTCCTTGCCGCACACGCCCACGCCCGAGTCCAGGCGCATGTCGTTGCCGATCATCGAGATGCGGTTCATCGTGTCCGGACCGTTGCCGATCAGGGTCGCGCCCTTCACCGGGTACGTCACTTTGCCGTCCTCGATCATGTAGGCCTCGCTGGCCGAGAACACGAACTTGCCGTTCGTGATGTCGACCTGGCCGCCGCCGAAGTTCACCGCATACAGGCCGTTCTTGACCGAGGCCAGGATCTCGGCCGGGTCCTTGTCGCCGGCCAGCATGTACGTGTTCGTCATGCGCGGCATCGGCAGGTGGGCGAACGATTCGCGGCGCGCATTGCCCGTCACCGGCATCTTCATCAGGCGCGCGTTCATCGTGTCCTGGATATAGCCCTTCAGGATGCCGTCTTCGATCAAGGTCGTGCACTGCGTCGGGTTGCCCTCGTCGTCCATGTTCAGCGAACCGCGGCGGTCCTGCAGGGTGCCGTCGTCGACGACGGTCACGCCCTTCGCGGCGACGCGCTGGCCGATCATGCCGGCATACGCGGACGAACCCTTGCGGTTGAAGTCGCCTTCGAGGCCGTGGCCGACGGCTTCGTGCAGCAGCACGCCGGGCCAGCCCGGGCCGAGCACGATGGTCATCGGACCGGCCGGGGCCGGACGCGCTTCCAGGTTCACGAGCGCCGACTGCACGGCTTCGCTGGCATATTTTTCCAGCAGTTCGTCGCTGAAATAGTTGTAATCGTAACGGCCGCCGCCACCCGACGAGCCCATCTCGCGCCGGCCGTTCTGCTCGGCGATGACGGTGACGGAGACGCGCACGAGCGGACGGATATCGGCCGCCAGCACGCCGTCGCTGCGCACGACGAGCACGACGTCGTACTCGCCGGCCAGGCCGGCCATCACCTGCACGACGCGCGGGTCTTTTGCACGCGCGATTTTTTCGACACGCTCCAGCAGCGCGACTTTCGCGGTCGCGTCGAGCGAGGCCAGCGGGTCATGCGGCAGGTACAGCGAGCGGCCGCCGGACGGCTGGACGTTCGCGGCAACCTTCACGCGGCCGGCGCCCGCGCGCGCGATCGTGCGCGTGGCCGCGGCGGCGTCCAGCAGGGCGGCCTGCGAAATTTCGTCGGAGTAAGCGAAAGCGGTCTTGTCGCCCGACACCGCGCGCACGCCGACGCCCTGGTCGATCGAAAAACTGCCGCTCTTGACGATGCCCTCTTCCAGGCTCCAGCCTTCGCTCTTGGTGAACTGGAAATACAGGTCGGCATAGTCGACCTTGTGCGTGAACATGGTCCCCAGCGTCGTGATCAGCTTGCCTTCGTCGAGGCCGAATGGCGTCAACAGGACGTCGCGCGCGACAGCGAGGGAGGAGAGATTCGGTTCGAATGGAGTCATTGCGTCAGGTCTTTCTGATAGGGATGGGGCATTGTGCCATACCTTAAAGTTTGCGGTGTTTCAGTGCCGGCAAACTCTCGCGCACCTTCGCGATGTAGTCGGGATCGATCTCGCCGCTGACGACGCCCTCGCCTTCCGGCAACACGTCCTTCACTTCGCCCCACGGATCGATCAGCATGCTGTGGCCGAACGTGCGGCGGCCATTCGTGTGCGTACCGCCCTGGGCCGACGCCAGCACGTAGCACTGGTTCTCGATGGCGCGGGCGCGCAGCAGCACTTCCCAGTGCGCGAGGCCCGTCGTGTGCGTGAACGCGGCCGGCACGATGATCAGCGCGCACTCGCCCATCGCGCGGAACAGTTCCGGGAAACGCAGGTCGTAGCAGATGGCCAGGCCGACCTTGCCGAACGGGGCGTCGAAGCCGCCGACCGTCTCGCCCGGGACGATGGTGCGGGCCTCGTCGTACGATTCGCTGCCTTTATTAAAACCGAACAAGTGGATCTTGTCGTAGCGGCCGACATGCTGCCCGGCCGGATCATAGACGAGCGTCGTGTTCAGCACGCGACCCGCGTCATCGGAGACCAACGGCAAGGTACCGCCGATGAGCCAGATGCCATGCTCGCGCGCCTGGCCGGCCAGGAAATCCTGGATGGGGCCGTGGCCCGGCTGTTCCGCGTGGGCGACCTTGTCCGTGTCCGTCATACCCATGATGGGCCAGTATTCCGGCAGCGTGACCAGTCGCGCGCCGCGCGCGGCGGCGTCCGCGATCAGGCGGCGCGCGGTGGCGATGTTCTCGTCCACGTTCGGCGTGGACACCATCTGGATTGCGGCGACAGTAAACTGAGCGGTCGTCTTCATTTGGATCCCTTCTTGTCCTTGTTGCGGTCCTGTGCGGCCGCGTTCTCGGCGGCGGCAGTCACGGCCGGCGAATTCTCCAGCTTGACGATGTGCGGCGACTTCCACGGTCCCGTCACCTGCATGTGGTAAGTCAGCGCCTTCATGACGGGCGCGCGCAGGAACAGCTGGGCCAGGAAGCTGCCGAGGCCGATCACGGGGTTCACCGCGAGGCCGTACACGAGCGAGCTGGTGCCGAGATTGAATTCCGGGATCACGACGACGTGCAAGTTCGTCGATTCGTGCGCGATGTCGGCCGTGCCGTCCATCAGCACCGTCGCCGCCACGCCGTGCATCTTGAGATTGTCCGTACGCACGACGCCGCGCGTGATCATCGCGTTCGCCGTGATGCCGTCGAAGGCGAGGCCTTCCGAGAACACGTCGTGGAAGTCGAGCTTCAGCATGCGCGGCAGCATCTGCAGGCTCAGCACGCCCAGCAGTTTGGCGGCGCCCGGATCCTGCTTGAGGAATTGGCCATCCTCGACATTCATCTGGATCTGGCCCGACAGGCTCGGGATGTCGAGCGAGTATGGCAGGCCGGCCCACGAGATGTCGCCGGACAGCGAGCCCTTGCCATGGCGCAGCGTCTCCGGGAAGCCCAGGCGGTCCAGCAGGCGGCCGGCGTCGCTGATGTCGAGCGTGAAATTGAGTGCCGTGTTGCTCTTGCCGTCGCGCGTGAGCCAGCGGCCGTTCGCCTTCAGCTGGCCGTCCGGATTCGTCAGCGCCAGCTTCTCGATGCGCCATTCGCGTCCGGCCAGCGCCTGCGCATTGCTGGCCACGAGTTCCAGGCGGCCGAACTGCTTGTTGAACAGCTCGAAACGATCGGCCACGATGTCGAGGGCCGGGATGCTGGCGCTGGCGCCCTTGTTCGATTCGAGCAGGTCCTTGACTTCGTTCGCGGACGATTCCGGGATCACGAGCGACGCCAGGCGCGCCGTCACCTTGCCCAGGCCCTGGCCCGATTCGGCCCACGTGACGTAGCCGACGACCTGGCGCGAATCGATGCTGGCCTGCCACGTATTGTTCTGATGCGTGGCGCCGACGACGACGTCGCGCAGCGCCCGCTCGCCGATGACCAGTTCGCCGGCACGGGCGGCCACGATGTCCGGCACGACGTACTGGCCCATGCCGCCTTCCGCGGACGGGCCGGAAGCCGGCGCGGCCTCGCCTGGCCCGGCGATGTCGGCGGCCGCCGCGAGCCAGCGGTCCACGTTCAGCGCCTTCATGTTCACGTTGATCATCATGCCGCTGTCGGGTTCGGGCGCGGGCACGTTGACGCCGATGCCGCCCCGCTTGACGATCCACGGGCCATGCGGCTGGCGCTCGCGCACGTATTTCGCGGCCGCGAGATTGCCGAGCTGGATGCGGATGTCGTCGTGGCCCACGCCATCCACGCCCGTCGGCTGGCCCGTGAGGACGAAGTGCAGCGGCAGCGCGTCCGGCGCGGGCTTGTTCAGCGGCGCGGGCTGTTCGATGCCGAGGCCGGCCAGGTTGGTGTCGAGGATGATCTGGGTCTGGCGGTCCCTCACCGTGACGGTGCCGCCGAAGCGCGCGCCGCCGGACAATTTATTGCCCAGGCGCTGCAGCGCCGGCAGGGAACGCGTCTGGCGCATGCCCTCGGCCGCGGCGCTGCCAGCCATGCGGATCTGGATGCTGCCGTCGCGCTGGGTGCCGCCGGACAATTGCAGCGGTCCGCCGAGGAAGCTGGCGCCCACGCCGTTCAGGTTCACGCCGTGTTCGGAAAACTCGATGCGGCCCAGCGCGGCCTCGATCGGCGGCAGGTCGGGGAACAGCACGACGTCGTTGCTCTGCAGCTGCAGCGCGCCCTGCACCTTCGCGTCGTGCAGGCTGGCGAGCGGCAGGTGCAGTTTCAGGCCCAGCTTCGCCGGGCCGGTCCCTTTGGTGTCCTCGGTGAAATGGCCGATCCATTCGAGCACGGGGCTGGCCGCCACGTAGCGCAGGAAGTCGGGCAACGGGCCGGCGGCGGTGCCGTCGATGTCGAGCATCATCTCGTGGATGCCCAGCTCGGGGATCACGGCCCGCACGTTCGACAGGCCGATGCCCTGCGTGCGCGCCGTGTCGGCGTGGATGTCCATGCGGGCGCGGTCGAACACGATGGACCCGTTGATGTTTTCCAGCACCGGCCACAGCGGCGCCTTGCCGTCGGCCGCCTTGTGGCCGGGCGAGTACTCGAGCTTGCCGTCCTCGATGCGGCCGCCGACGCGGAACTCGCCCTTGGCGCGCTGGACGGCATTCTCGGCGCGGAACGGGAACTGGGCCAGGTCGCCGCGCAGGCGCAGGCGCGCGTCGTGCAGCATGCCGCCCTGCAGCGCGCCGGTCAGCCATTCGCGCAGGCCTTCCGGCGTCGCGAGCGGCAGCCAGCGCTTGACGCTGGCGATCTCGAAATTGTCGACCGTGCCCGTGAAGTCGGCATTGCCCGGCCCCTGGCCGGCTTTCAACGACAGCACGTGGCGGCCCGTCAGAGTCGCCCTCAGCGCGCCCTGGGTCAGGTCCAGGCTGTCCACGTCGACGGCCAGCTGCTCGTCCGCCAGCTGCGTCCAGCGCGCGTGCAGCGCAAATTGATCGAACGGCATTTCCGGATCGGCGAACCAGGCCGGCAGCGCCAGCACGAGCTTGTCGGAATCGATGTCGACGCTGCCGCCATGGTCGCTCGCGTCGATGCGGCCCGACAGATTCTTGAAACCCGGCAGCGCGGGGCGCGCGGCCTGGGCCGGGTGACCATCGGCTGCGGCGAGCTCGGCGCGCGCCGCCAGCGGATTCATGCCGAGGTTCTCGACGTTGCCGCGCACACGGTAGCCGGCGATGTGCGGGAAGCGGCCCTGCCATTCGACCTCGGCGTCGTTGACGCGGCCGCGCGGCGCCAGTTCAGTCAGCAGCTGGCGGTGCGCCGGCGCGATGGGCAGTTGCACCGCCAGCGCGGCCAGCGCGCCCACGTCCAGCTGTTCGGCGCGCACTTCGAAGCGTTCCGGCTGGGTGCGCGTGGCGGGGCGCCACGATTCGTTCAGGGTGGCCGGCGGCAGCACGACGCCCCCTTCCGTGACGACGGAGAAATTTTCCAGGCCGATCGCGTGGCCCAGCGCGCCGAAGGTCGGCTTGCCGTCGTCCACGTTCGGGGCGATGGTCTCGCTGGCCGACAGCCGGCCCGATACGCGCGCCAGGGACAGCGGCGGCGTGTCCGGGCCGAGGCGCGCGCTGACGCCGGCCAGCGCCAGGTCGGCCGTGAACCCGGCCAGGCGGGCGTGGTCGAAGTCGAGCCAGGCGCGCACGGAGCCGCGGCCTTCCTGCAGGGTGAACGGATAATCGACGTACTGCTTCCAGGCGGCGAGGTCGGTGTTGCGCAGGTCGGCATACACCTGGCCCTTCCAGCGGCGGGCGTCGGACGGCTTGGCGCCGAACGGCGGGTGCGAGAAGCGCGCGCGCAGGTCGAGCGGGTCGCCCGCGCCTGCCGGCGGCGCGGCCTTCAGGGCGAAGCGGTGCGTGGTCCAGCGGTTCTGCAGCACGAGCGTCACGTCCGACAGCGCGAGCGTGGGCGCGCCGCGCAATTCGTCCGTCCACGTCAGGCGGCCTTCGCGGATCACGACCTCGTGCTGGCGCAGCAGCCAGTCGGCGCCGCCGCCCTCCTCCTTCTTGTTCGGATCGATGCGTACGCCCGCGACGGCGACGATGCCGTCGGCACCGCGGCGCACGTCCAGTTCCGGCCGGTTGATTTCCAGCGCCTCGAAGCGGGGTTCGGCCGCCACCACCGACCACCACGACACGGTGGCGGACACGGACGGCAGCGCCAGCAACTGGCGCCCGGCGCGGTCGTGCAGGCGCAGATCGCCCAGGTACAGGTTCGGGCGCAGGCCGCGCCACGACGCGTAGACGCGCGCGATCGTCACCTGGTTGCCCAGCGCGCGGCTGGCGGCGCGTTCGATGTCGGGCTTGTAGTAATCGATGTTCGGCAGGACCGCGTAGCGCAGCACCAGGAACAGCACCATGAACGCGAAGTAGACGAGCAGGACGGTCTTGATCGTGAAGCCGAGCACATGATGCGACGCGAGGTTCGCATAGCGGTAGCAGGTGCGCGCGCGGGCCCAGCGCTCCACCAGAGGCACATGCTGATGCGCATGCGTCTGGGGGTGCGCCTGCTCATGCGCGTCGGGCTCGCGCTGCGTCTGCGGTTCCGGGTTGTGCATCAAAAGGCTCAAAGACTCGTCGCCGAATATTGTTTAACTGTAAATTAAGAGAGCGCTTGCAACATCCGCGGCGTCTACCTTACCATCGTGCTGACCCAGGGCAGCATGGCGGGCAATTTTACCCCATAGCAAGCGTCCCGAAACGCACAACTCGTCTGGAATTCGCCCTATGTTCCCAGCTTCTCCGCAGTGTCTCCCTCAAATGTCGCGCTTTTACCAACGCTGGCTCGCCGCCGATCCGGCCCGTGCCGGGCGCGTCGATACCCTGTCCGCATTATCGCTGGCCTCCCTCGATTTCGGCGCAGCGCTGGCGACCGAGGCCGCCTCTGGTCCCAACGGCACGGTCCTGCCGACAACGCGGGCCATGCGCCGGCTGCGCAACCTGCTCATCTGCACCATCATCCGGCGCGATCTCGACGGCCAGGCCGACCTGGACGAAGTCGTGACCGCCATGAGCCGCTTCGCCGATTTCGCCGTCCAGACGCATCTCACCGAGCTGATGGCGGAGATGACCGCGCTGCACGGCGAGCCGGTCGGCGCCGATTCCGGCCGTCCCCAGCAGATGATCGTGCTGGCGATGGGCAAGCACGGCGGCGGCGAACTGAACGTCTCGTCGGACATCGACCTCATCTTCGTCTACCCCGAGGACGGCGATACGAAGGCCGGCCCCGGCCAGAAATCCCTGTCCAACCACGAATTCTTCGGGCGCCTCGGCCGCAAGCTGATCGCCGCGCTGTCCGAAATCACCGAAGACGGTTTTACGTTCCGCGTAGACATGGCGCTGCGTCCAAACGGCAAGTCGGGCCCGCTCGTGGCGAGCCTGAACATGGTCGAGGACTACCTGATCGTACAGGGGCGCGAATGGGAGCGATATGCCTGGGTCAAGGCGCGCGCGGTCACCGGCGACCCGGCCGACATCGCGGCCCTCGACGCCATCGTGCGGCCGTTCGTGTTCCGGCGCTATCTCGACTTCGGCGTGATCGATGCGATCCGCACCATGCACGCCCAGATCCGCGCCGAGGTCAACCGCCAGGAACGCCTGCATCCGGAGCGCAACCAGAACGTCAAGCTGGGCCGCGGCGGCATCCGCGAGATCGAATTCCTCGCGCAAGTGTTTCAATTGATCCGCGGCGGCCGCGACCCGGCGTTGCGCGAGCGTTCCACGCGCAAGACCTTGCGCCTGCTGGCCGAACGTGAACTGCTGGCCGTCGACACCGTCGAGCAATTGCTCGAAGCTTATACATTCCTGCGCAACCTGGAGCACCGCCTGCAATACCTGGAAGATGCCCAGACGCACACGATGCCCGTCGCGCCGGAGGATCGCAACACCGTCGCGCGCATGATGGGCATGGCCGACGAGGCCGGACTGCTGGCCCGGCTGGACGCCTGGCGCGTCTTCGTCGCCGCCCAGTTCGACGCGATCTTCGCCGACAAGGCCGCCGGCGCCGAACCCGTCGACCCGGACGCGCTGCTGACCGATCCGGACAACCGCGACGCCATCGCCGACCGCCTCGCGAGCCTCGGTTTCGACGACCCGCAGGCCGGCGCGAACCGCCTCGTCGCCACGTGGCAGGCGCCCCGGCTGCAGACGTTGCCGGAGGCGAGCCGCCACCGGCTCGTCGCCCTGGTCAACACGGCGCTGACGCAGATTCCGAACGTCGTCGCGCAAGCGGGTGCCGGCAGCCACGCGGCCACGCTGGGCCGCCTCCTCGATTTCTTCGAAGCCATTGCGCGCCGCTCCGCCTACCTGTCGCTGCTGACGGAATATCCGCACACGCTGGAGCGGGTGCTCCGCATGATCAACGCGTCCGGCTGGGCCGCCACGTTCCTCACCCAGCACCCGATCCTGCTGGACGAGCTGCTGGACGACCGCGGCAACGCGGCCGAGGATCTGCCTTCGCTGGCGGCGAGCCTCGCGGCCCAGCTCGACGCGGCCACGGGCGATACCGAGCGCCAGCTCGACATCCTGCGCGAAGCCCACCACGCCCAGATGTTCCGCCTGCTCGCGCTGGACCTGGCGGGAGAATTGTCCGTCGAACGCCTGGCCGACCACCTGTCCGCGCTGGCCGACCTGATCGTGTGCGAAGTCGTGCGCCGCGCCTGGCGCACGATCGCGTCGCGCCACGTGGAGGTGCCGCGCTTCGCCGTGATCGCCTACGGCAAGCTGGGCGGCAAGGAACTGGGCTATGTGTCCGACCTGGACGTCATCTTCCTGTTCGACGACGAGGACGACATGGCGCCGTCGAACTACGCCAAGCTGGCCCAGCGCTTCATCACGTGGATGACGACGCATACGCCGGCCGGCATCCTGTTCGACATCGACACGGCGCTGCGGCCGGACGGCGCGTCCGGCATGCTCGTGTCGTCCGTGGGGGCGTTCGAACGCTACCAGCAATCCTCCGCGTGGCTGTGGGAGCACCAGGCCCTCACGCGGGCCCGCTTCTGCGCGGGCGACGCCGGCATCGGCGCCCGCTTCGAGGCGATCCGCGAACAGGTGCTGCGCCAGGACCGGTCCGGCCGCGAGGCCGAGCTGCGCCTTGAAGTCGTCAAGATGCGCCAGCGCATGCGCGACGCGCACCCGCCCCGCGACGAGCGTTTCGACCTGAAGCACGACGAAGGCGGCATGATCGACATCGAATTCATCGTGCAATACCTCGTGCTGCGCCATGCGGCCGCGTATCCGCAGCTGACGGCGAACGTCGGCAACATCGCGTTGCTGAAACTGTGCGGCACGCTGGGCCTCATCGACATGGGCCTGGCCGACGGCGCCGCCGCGGCGTACCGCGCCATGCGCAAGCTGCAGCACCAGGTCCGCCTGCAGGGCCAGGAAAATGCCCGCGTAGAACGCAGCCTTGTCGCGAAACATGCCGACGTCGTCGTGCGGCTGTGGCACGACTGCTTCCGCGTCTGACGCTATCCCGAGCGCATGATTTCGCTCGGGAATTTGTTTTTCCTTAACTTTTCCTCGCAAACATATTTACAGTTTGATTCTCGTCAATACATGAGCGACCGGTATGGCTAACGTTGCATGATCTGCAGCAATGTCTATATCGGAGACTCAATGTCACAACGAACGAGAAGCGCATTGGCCGTGCCCCTGGCGACGCGCTCCTGCAGTGGCGCGCCCGTCGACCCGCAGCTGCCGCTCGGTCCCCTGCCTACGTACGCGATCACCCGTCGTTCTGACCTTTCAAGAAATTTTGCCTGTTGTACAAATGTAACACTTGAAAAAGCATTCGAATCGTCTCGCCCCAATCTGGTGCATTCCTGCCGTAAAAGAATGTTGCACCTAATCCAGCGATCTATAGGGGGTTCTACGCCCAAACTGATGTTTTCGGCATAGATTCATGTCTGTACACAATATTTGTTTCCGTAAATACGCACAACGCTGGTGAATTTCTTGTAATTACGCAAACCCGCAACACGCACAAATATGCATCCTCGAACATTGACAGGCTGCCACGGTGGATGCTTCCATTGCCAGCTTGAAAAAAAATGTTAACCACATTGCTTTCAAAACAGTCGCTTCACAGCGACGGCCTCACACGGCTGCTGCTACCCAGTTCGCCGTGCCCTAACCTAGGAGTTTTGTAACCATGATGGAAAAAGTCTTGTCCCGCTCGATCCGCCTGATCTGCCTCGGCGGCGTCGCGCTCGGGATGCAAGCGGCTTATGCGCAAGAGACCCAACCGGCGCCGCTGCAGCGCGTCGAAGTGACCGGCTCGCGCATCCGCCAGGTCGACCTGGAAACGGCACAACCGATCCAGGTGATGACCCAGGAACAGATTCAAAAGACGGGTCTCGTGACCGTCGGCGACATCCTGAACCAATTGTCTTCCGCCGGTACGCCGGACTTCGACCGCGGCGGTTCGCTGACGTCGAACCGTGAAAACGGCGGCCAGTACATCAGCCTGCGCAACCTGGGCTCGAACCGCCTGCTGGTCCTGGTGGACGGCAAGCGCTGGACCCAGTCCGTCGACGGCTATACCGACATGTCGACCATCCCGTCGGCCATGATCGAGCGCATCGAAGTCCTGAAGGACGGCGCCTCGTCGATCTACGGCTCGGACGCGATCTCGGGCGTGGTCAACATCATCCTGAAGAAGCGCATGGATGGCGGCCAGCTGAGCATCTACAGCGGCGCCAACGACAAGGCCGACGGCCGCGCGAAGGACTTCTCGCTGACCTACGGCGCCAGCTCCGACAAGGCGTCGCTGATGGTCGGCCTGTCGCACACCGAACAGGGCACCGTGTGGGCCCGCGACCGCGACATCACCAAATACCCGAAGGGCCCGGCTCACCCGACCGCCGGCCTGGGCGCAGGCCCGTGGGCTGAAGTCCTGCCGGCCAACGGCGATGCCTTCGACTACGTGCTGAACCACACCGGCGGCGCCGGCGGCAACGGCATGGGCACGGGCTCCGATCCGCGCAACACGGCCAACTACCACGACTGGAAGAGCAGCATCGTCGAGGACAAGTTCAACAGCGCCTCGCAGATGATGTTCCAGATGCCGAACCGCCTGGACACGCTGTTCACCAAGGGCACGCTGGAACTGCCGTACAACATGCAGCTGAGCACGACCGCGATGTACTCGCAGCGCCAGTCGTCGGCGCAGGTCGCAGGCTATCCGCTGCGCAGCGATGCACAGCCGAGCTACCCGGTCTACATCGACAAGGACAACTACTACAACCCGTTCGGTGAAGACCTGTACTTCATCCGCCGCACCGTCGAAGTGCCGCGCGTGACGGAAAACACCAACAACACGTTCCACGTCGACACCACCCTGTCGGGCAACTTCGACTGGCAAGGCAAGGCCTGGAACTGGGACGTGGGCTACAACCACAGCGCCGTCCGCGGCTCGACCATGGGCACCGGCAACGTCAACCTGCTGAACCTGAAGAAGGCCCTGGGTCCGTCGTTCCTGAACGCCAGCGGCGTCGTCCAGTGCGGCAACGCGGCCTCGCCGATCCCGCTGGCGGAATGCAAACCGTTCAACATCATCGCCGGTCCGGGCGCAGCCAACAAGGAAACCCTGGACTACATCATGTCGACCGGCCAGGCCACCTATGGCTCGACCATCAACAGCGCGACCGCCAACATCAGCGGCGAACTGCTGCAGCTGCCGGCAGGCATGCTGGGCGTGGCAGGCGGTATCGAACACCGCGAAGTGCGCGGCTACGACATCCCGGGCCAGTTCGAACAATCGGGCTACTCGACCGACCTGGCCGGCAACTCGACCATCGGCAAGTACTCGGTGCGTGAAGCCTACCTCGAAACGAACATCCCGATCCTGAAGGGTGTGCGCTTCGCGGAACTGCTGAGCGTCGACCTGGCAACCCGCTACTCGGACTACAGCAACTTCGGCAACACCCACAACAGCAAAGCCAGCTTCATGTGGAAGCCGATCAAGGACCTGCTGGTCCGCGGCACGTGGGCCCAGGGCTTCCGCGCTCCGACCGTGGGTGACACGTTCGGCGGTGGCCAGCAGACGTACGACACGTACATGGACCCATGCGACAGCGCCTACGGCCAGCGTTCCACGCCGGGCGTCGACGCACGCTGCACGGCGGCGGGTGCTCGTCCGGGCTTCCGCCAGACCGACCAGACCAACACCCCGGTCACCGACTCGGGCGGCGCACAGAGCGCCAACCCGTTCATGTCGGGCGCCGGCAACGCGTCGCTGCAGCCGGAACGCGCCAAGACGAAGACCTTCGGCTTCGTCTACAGCCCGGCCTTCCTGCCGGGTCTGTCGGGCTCGCTGGACTGGTACAACATCCGTGTCGACAACCTGATCACCGGCATCTCGGCTACCCAGGTCGCCGAGTACTGCTACGTGCAGGGCGTCGCTTCGTTCTGCAACGCGATCAAGCGTGACCCGATCACCGGCCAGATCACGAACCTGTCGCGCGGCAACGCCAACCTGGGCGCGCTGGAAACCGAAGGCTACGACCTGTCGTTCGCCTACCGCTTCCCGCGCAGCGCCTACGGTTCGTTCGGCGTGCGTTCGGATTCGACCTTCGTGACCAAGTACCGCACCAAGGCCGACAACACGGCCGACTGGGAAAGCTCGCTGGGCGAATACGACGGCAGCGGCGGCATCGCCTACTACCGTATCAAGTCGAACGTCGCGCTGGACTGGAGCCTGGGCAACTGGAGCGCCACCTGGACGGCCCGCTACTTCGGCAGCATGCGCGACAAGTGCTACAGCAGCACCGTCGAATGCTCGACCCCGCAGGGTCACGCCAACTGGGGTACCGGCTACAACCTGAAGGGCGCGATGGTCTACAACGACGTCAGCGTCGCGTACAAGACCTCGTGGAAAGGCCAGATCATGGTCGGTGCCAACAACGTCTTCGACAAGGCACCGCGCACCACCGTGCTGGGCGCATCGTCCTCGTCGGCGGTGGACGCCAACCTGCCGCTCGACCGCTTCATCTACGTGCGTTACAACCAGGCCTTCTGATCACGCAAGTGAAAGCCTGAACAATGCCCGCCAGGTTCGCCTGGCGGGCATTTTTTTTCGTGCATCGGCTATCATGAGCGATCGGTGCACACTCAACGAACCATGCCTATCAAACTCAAGACTGACAAAGACATCGCCAAGATGCGCGTCTCCGGCCGCCTGGCGGCCGAGGTGCTGGAAATGATCGCGGAATACGTCGTCCCCGGCGTCTCCACGGAAGAACTCGACCGCCGCTGCAACGAATACATCCGCAAGGTGCAGAAGGCGACGCCCGCCAACGTCGGCTACCACGGCTTTCCGAAGACCCTGTGCACGTCAGTGAACAGCGTCGTCTGCCACGGCATCCCCTCCCCCGCCGAGATCCTGCAGGATGGCGACATCGTCAACATCGACGTCACCGTGATCAAGGACGGCTGGCATGGCGACACGAGCCGCATGTACTTCGTCGGCACGCCGAGCCCGGAGGCAAAGAAGCTCGTCGAGACGACGTACGACGCCATGATGGCCGGCATCCGCGCCGTGCGCCCGGGCGCGCGCCTGGGCGACGTGGGCCATGCGATCCAGAAGCTGGCGGAAGCCCAGGGCTATTCCGTCGTGCGCGAATACTGCGGCCACGGCATCGGCAAGGTCTACCACGAAGACCCGCAGGTGCTGCACTACGGCCGCCCCAACACGGGCCTCCTCATCAAGGAAGGCATGACCTTCACCGTCGAGCCCATGATCAACCTGGGCGACGCCGACGTCGAACAGCTCGACGACGGCTGGACGGTCGTGACGCGCGACCGGTCGTTGTCCGCGCAGTGGGAACACATGATCGCGGTGACCAAGAACGGGTTCGAGATCCTGACGCCCTGGCCGAAGACGAAATAAAAAAAACGCTCCCGAGGGAGCGTTTTTTCATGGTGCAGAACCCGATTATTTCGCGTTCATGAGCGCCACGGTGGTGTCCAGCATGCGGTTGCTGAAGCCCCACTCGTTGTCGTACCACGACGACACCTTCACCAGGCGGCCCGACACCTTAGTCAGGGTCGCGTCGAAGTTCGACGACGCCGGGTTGTGGTTGAAGTCGACCGAGACCAGCGGCTCGGTGTTGTACGTCAGGATGCCTTTCAGCGCGCCTTCCGATGCGTCCTTCATCAGCTTGTTGATCTCTTCGACCGTCGTGTCGCGCTTGGCGATGAACGACAGGTCGACGATCGACACGTTGATGGTCGGCACGCGGATCGCGTAGCCGTCCAGCTTGCCGTTCAGTTCCGGCAGCACGAGGCCGACGGCGGCGGCGGCGCCGGTCTTGGTCGGGATCATCGACTGCGTGGCCGAACGGGCGCGGCGCAGGTCTTCGTGCATCACGTCGGTCAGGACCTGGTCGTTCGTGTAGGCGTGCACGGTGGTCATCAGGCCGTTTTCCAGGCCGATGGCGTCGTTCAGCGGCTTGACCAGCGGGGCCAGGCAGTTGGTGGTGCACGAGGCGTTCGAGATCACGGTGTCGGTCGACTTCAGCACGTCCTGGTTCACGCCGAACACGATGGTGGCGTCGACATCCTTGCCGCCCGGTGCCGAGATGATGACCTTCTTGGCGCCGCCTTTCAGGTGGGCCGAGGCTTTTTCCTTGGTGGTGAAGAAGCCGGTGCACTCCAGCACGACGTCCACGCCCAGCTCGCCCCACGGCAGCTCGGCCGGGTTGCGCTGCGCGTACACGCGGATGCGGTCGCCATTGACGATCATGTAGTCGCCGTCCACTTCGACGGTGCCCGGGAACTTGCCGTGCGTGGTGTCGTAACGGGTCAGATGGGCGTTGTGCTCGACGTTGCCGAGATCGTTCAGCGCCACGATCTGGATGTCCTGCTTCTTGCCGCCTTCGTAGAAAGCGCGCAGCACGTTGCGGCCGATACGGCCATAACCGTTGATTGCTACTTTGATCGTCATTTATTCACTCCTGATTAAAAAAATCCTAACACCGAAGCATAGCTTGAAACCCGCCGTACGCACAGTCCGGCGGGTGCAATCCCTCAGGCCGGGAGGACAGATTTCACTTTGGCGACGACATTCTCGACCGTGAAGCCGAAGTGCTTGAACAGCACCGGGGCCGGAGCCGATTCGCCGAAAGTATCGATGCCCACCACGGCACCTTCCAGGCCGACGTACTTGTACCAGAAGTCCGTCACACCAGCCTCGACGGCCACGCGCGGGATGCCGCGGCCCAGCACGGCAGCCTTGTAGGCCGCGTCCTGGCGCTCGAACACGTCGGTCGACGGCATCGACACCACACGCACCTGGATACCCTGGCCAGCCAGGGTTTCGGCGGCTTTCACCGCCAGTTCCACTTCCGAACCCGTCGCGATCAGGACCGCGGCCGGATTCGCCACATCGCGCAGCACGTAGCCGCCCTTGGCGATGTTCGCGACAGTCGCCGCGTCACGCTCCATGAACGGCAGGTTCTGGCGCGAGAAGATCAGGGTCGACGGACCATCCTTGCGCTTGACCGCTGCACCCCAGGCGACGGTCGATTCCGTCGTGTCGCACGGACGCCAGTTGTCCAGGTTCGGGATCAGGCGCAGCGACGAGACGTGTTCCACCGACTGGTGCGTCGGGCCGTCTTCGCCCAGGCCGATCGAGTCGTGCGTGAACACGAACAGCGAACGGATCTTCATCAGCGCGGCCATGCGCAGGGCGTTGCGGCTGTAGTCCGAGAACGTCAGGAACGTGGCGCCGAACGGGATGAAGCCGCCGTGCAGGGCGACGCCGTTCATCATGGCGGACATGCCGAATTCGCGCACGCCGTAGTTGATGTGGTTGCCCGGGGTGCCCGAACGGACGGGGATCGATTCCTTCCAGTTGGTCAGGTTCGAGCCGGTCAGGTCGGCCGAGCCGCCCAGGAATTCCGGCAGCACCGGGGCCAGCGCCTGGATCGCGTTCTGGCTCGCCTTGCGGGTCGCGATGGTTTCCTTCTTCTCGATCGTCTGCGCGATGGCGGCGGCCAGCGTTTCTTCGAACTTGCCCGGCAGGTCACCCTTCATGCGGCGCTCGAATTCGGCGGCCAGTTCCGGGTATTGCGCACGGTAGCCGGCGAACAGCTCGTTCCACGCGCCTTCGACGGCGGCGCCCTTCTGCTTCTGGTCCCAGGCTTCGTAGATCGGGGCCGGGATGTCGAACGGCACGGCGTCCCAGATCAGGTGTTCGCGCACCGCGGCAACTTCCTTCTCGCCCAGCGCGGCGCCGTGCACCTTGTCGCCGCCCTGCAGGTTCGGCGAGCCCTTGCCGATGATGGTCTTGCAGCAGATCAAGGTCGGGCGGTCCGACTGCTTGGCCTGCGCGATGGCCGCGTCCACGGCGGCGACGTCGTGGCCGTCCACGCCCGGGATCACGTTCCAGCCGTACGCTGCGAAACGCTGCGGCGTGTCGTCCGTGAACCAGCCTTCCACCTTGCCGTCGATCGAAATGCCGTTGTCGTCGTACAGCCAGATCAGCTTGTTCAGGCGCAGCGTGCCGGCCAGCGACGCGACTTCGTGCGAGATGCCTTCCATCAGGCAGCCGTCACCCAGGAACGCGTACGTGTGGTGGTCGACGATGTCGAAGCCCGGACGGTTGAATTCCTTCGCCAGCAGCCACTCGGCCAGCGCCATGCCGACGGCGTTGGCGATGCCCTGGCCCAGCGGGCCGGTGGTCGTTTCCACGCCCGGGGTGATGCCGACTTCCGGGTGGCCCGGGGTCTTCGAATGCATCTGGCGGAAGTCGCGGATGTCGTCCATCGACAGGTCGTAGCCCGACAGGTGCAGCAGTGCGTAATGCAGCATCGAGCCGTGGCCGTTCGACAGCAGGAAACGGTCGCGGTTCATCCAGCCCGGATTGGCCGGGTTGTGGCGATAGTGGCCGTCCCACAGCGCAACGGCGATCTCGGCCATGCCCATCGGCATGCCGGGGTGGCCGGAATTCGCCTTCTGGACGGCGTCCATCGCCAGCGCACGAATTGCGTTGGCCATCAGGGTGGTGGTTTGCAGAGATTTCATGGATGTGTGGGTCTGAGGATAGGGAAGCGGTGGCACGAGCTGGCCTTAACCGGGTATTTTACCAGAGCATGACAACCTCGCTTTAAAATGCCCGCTCGTTAACGGTTCCGATTGCCATCCATGCCACGTTTTTACTGTCCCCAGCCGCTCCTTCCCGGCAGCGTCGTCGACCTGCCGGAAGCGGTCGCCCACCATCTGCACGTCGTGCGCCAGCAGAGCGGCGACGAGCTCGTGCTGTTCAATGGCGAGGGCGGCCAGGTCCGTGCGCGCCTCGCCGAGATCGGCAAGCGCCGCGCCAGCGCCGAGGTGCTCGCGCTGGAAGCCGTCGACGTGGAACTCCCTTTCCGCGTCACGCTCGCCCAGGGCTTGCCGGAAGGCAGCAAAATGGACTGGATCGTCGAAAAGGCCGTCGAGCTGGGCGCGGCCGGCATCGTGCCGCTGGCGGCGCAGCGGTCCGTCGTGCGGTTGTCCGGAGACCGTGCCGACAAGCGGCTGGCGCACTGGCAGGGCGTCGTCGTCAGCGCGTCCGAGCAGTGCGGACGCAACCGGCTGGCCGACGTCGCGCCCGTGCAGGACGTCAACCGCTGGCTGGCGACGCCCGGTACCGGCACGCGCATCCTGCTCTCCCCGCGCGCGGACGCATCGCTTGCCCAGTGGGTGCGCGCGACACAAGCGCACGACGTCACCCTGCTCGTCGGGCCGGAAGGCGGTTTCACGGACCAGGAAGACGATGCGGCGCGGGCGGCCGGCGCGCTGGCGCTGTCGATGGGCCCGCGCGTGCTGCGCACGGAGACGGCCGGATTGGCCGCGCTGGCGATCCTCGCGGCGGGCTGGGGCGGGATCTGACGGGGCGTCAGTCCGCACTCATCCGGAGCACGACCTTGCCTTTCGCCCGCCCCTGCTCGAGATAGTCGAGTGCGGCCCGGGCGTCGGCGAACGGGAACACCTTGTCGATCACGGGGCGGATCCGTCCGGTTTCCACCAGGTCGCCGATTGCGGCGAGCTGGGCACCATCGGGGCGCACGAACATGAACGCATAGCTGGCGTCGCGTTGCCTGGCCAGGCGCCGGATCTTGCGGCTCAGCAGGCCGAACACGAGTTTCATCACGACATTCATGCCGCGCGCGGCGGCGAATGCCGCGTCCGGCGGGCCGACCAGCGAGACGACCCGGGCATGGGGCCGGACGATGCGCAAGGCCTTTTCCAGGCCGTCGCCCCTGACCGTGCCCAGCACGGCATCATAGCCTTGCAAGACCTGCTCGAACGCCTGGCGCTTGTAATCGACGACGTCGTCGGCCCCGAGCGCGCGCACCAGGTCGACGTTGGCCGTGCTCGTCGTGGTGCCGACCGTCGCGCCGAGCTGCTTCGCCAGCTGGATCGCAAAGGTGCCGATGCCTCCCGACCCGGCGGGAATGAACACCTTCTGCCCCGGTTCGAGCCGCAGCCGTTCCTTGAACGCCTGCCACGCCGTCAGGCCGACCATGGGCAGGGACGCCGCTTCGACGAAGCCAACGTTCGCCGGCTTGCGGGCCGCCACGCGCTCGGGGACGGCCACGAACTCCGCGAAACTACCCCTGCCCAGGCCGAAGACGCTGGCGTACACGGCGTCGCCGACCTGGAACCGGCTCACGCGGCCGCCCACTTCCACCACCGTGCCGGCGAGGTCGCTGCCCATGACGGCCGGCAGGTCGAACTTGAGGATGGGCTTGAACATGCCCTTCGGGATCATGTTGTCGATCGGGTTGATGCCGGCGGCATGGACCCGGACCAGGATCTCGTCCGGTCCGATCGTCGGGCGGGGAACGTCGGCGATGTGCAGCCCGTCGGCGCCGTAGCGCTTGAGTATCAGTGCTTGCATGGTGTCGTTCATGTCGGTCTCAGGCCAGGCGCAGGTCCTTGCGCAGGCCCGCGTCCATCATCGCGCTCGGGGCCAGGGTGCGCAGCAGGCGCAGGCGCTTTGCCAGCCTGCCGGCTGTGTAGCGCAGTTTCGGACGGGGCGCCTGCGCGGCCTCGAGCACGGTGTCGGCCACCACGTCCGGCCCTTCCGCACCTTGCATCAATTCCTTCAGGCGCCCGGTGACGGCGGCGCGGACGTCGCGGTAGGCGTCGAGCACGGCGTCGGGTTCCAGCAGGTTGGCGTCGAACGGGGTCTTCGTGTAGGCCGGCTCGACGACGATGGAGCGGATGCCCCAGTTGCGCAGTTCGTGGTCCAGCGATTCCGAATAGCCTTCGATCGCGTGCTTGGTGGCGGCGTACAGCGCGCCGTAGGGCATGGGCAGGAAGCCGAGCACGGAACCCATGTGGACGATGCGGCCGGCCCGTTGCCTGCGCATCTGCGGCAGCACGGCGCGGGTCATGCGCATTACGCCGAAGACATTGGTGTCGAAGATCGCTTGCGTCTGCTCCATGGAACTTTCTTCGGCGCCGGCCGGCGCCACGCCGAAGCCCGCATTATTCACCAGCAGGTCGATGCGCCCTTCCCGCTGCACGACGGTCGCGACCGCTTGTTGCACCGACGCGTCGCTGGTGACGTCCAGCGCGATCATCTCGAAGCCGGCGCTCCCGCCCTGTGCACCGCGGCGGCTGGTGCCGTAGACCTTGTAGCCGGCGCCGGCCAGTCGTTGCGCCACGGCGGCCCCGATGCCGGACGATGCGCCCGTGACCAGTGCGATCTTTCTTTCCATGCTAGTTCTCCTGAGTGAGCAATTCATATGACGATCATCATATCTGTGCGCAAAAAAAACGGCTCAGGTGGAGCCGCCGGCCGGTATCAGCCGCTTCATCGCCGCCTGCCGCAATGCCTTCGACATCTTCGGGTCGTCCACGGCCCGGGCGATCATGATCGTGCCGACCAGTCCGCACACGAGCATCATCGCCCGCTCGTGGGCTTCCGGCTCGCCCCAGTCCGGCATCTGCCGGGCCAGCAGGTCGATCATTTCCTTGATGCGGCTGGTCGCCGCGTGCCGCACTTCCGGCGCCTGGCGCGGCATTTCCGAACCGAGCGCGGCGATCGGACAGCCCGTCTCGATGGCGCCGAGGTGCTCATCGGACAGGTACACCTCCATGATGTGCTGCAAGGCCTCTCCCGCGGGGGCCGCCGCCGCGATGTCGGCCGCCAGGGCCACGGACTCGGCGCCGGCGCGGTCGCCGGCTTCCGCCAGCAACGCATCGCGCGACGCGAAGTGCGCGTAAAAGCCGCCGTGCGTCAGACCCGCTTCCTTCATGATGTCGGCCACGCCCGTACCGCCGTAGCCACTGCGCCGGATGGCGCGCGCCGCGACGTCGACGATGCGCTCGTGGGTGGCTTCCTTGCGTTCCTGGACGGACGACCTGTTCTGTTTTGCTCGCATGATGACCATCATATCAGCAATTCACCGATCGGTACGTACACAATCAAAAAAAACACCCCGCGGTGGACGATGTCCAGCGCGGGGTGTTCGAGGCCCGGCGACGCCAGGCTCAGGACGCCATTATCAGAACGTGTAGGCCAGGCCCAGGCTGAAGAAGCGGCCGATGGCGCCTGCCTGGTGCAGCGAGGCGTTGTACGACGTCTGGGCGCCCGAGTTGCCGTAGGTCGCCACGTCAGCCGGCGGCTGGCGGTCGAACAGGTTCAGGATCGAACCCTTCAGCGTCAGGTTCTGGCTCAGCCTGTATTGCAGGTTCAGGTTGACCGACGTGAACGATGCAACATGGCAGTAGTACTCAGGCTGCGGCAGGTTGCGGAAGTACGCGCGGCCACCCACGTTGAAGCTGGTGCCGCCAGGGCCCGAGCAGTCGGTCACGCCCAGCGACGGGTCGATGGTCGAGAAGTCGCTGGTGTAGTTCACCGTCGTGTTCACGTCCACCGGGCCACGGCTCCAGGCCAGCGAGAACTGTGCGCGGTCTTTCGGGCTGCCGGTCGCGCCGGAGATCGCCGACGGGCCTTGCGTGCCGGCCAGCTGGTAGCTCACGCCACCGGCCGCTTCCGTGATGTAGCTGAACGTGTGCGCGGCGCTCAGGTTCGCCTTCAGGGTGCCCAGGTCGCTCGGCAGGCGCCAGCGGTAGCCGATGTCCGCTTCGATACCGCTCGTCTTGGTGCCGCCCAGGTTCACGTACGGCGAGGTCGCGTAGATGATCGGGCCCAGCGCCGGGGTGCCGACGGTGGTGGTGCCGTCGCCGTTGGCGATGTCCAGCGGGGTGATCGGGCCGCGCACGAATGCCGGGACATAGCTCGGATCGTTACCGGCGGCCGACACGATCTGGTTGGTGACCTTGATGTTGTAATAGTCGAGGGTGGCGTTCAGGCCACGCACCGGCTCAAGGATCACGCCCAGGGTGTAGGACGTCGATTTCTCGGGCGACAGCGACGGCGTGGTCAGCTGGACGTACGGCGGGTTCAGGCCGCAGGCGGTCGGCACGTTGCCCTTGGTGTTGGGGTTGCCGTTCGCGCACAGGACCGGGTCGTCGATACCGTTGAAGGTGAAGAACGAACCGGCATTGCCCACCTCGGCCGGGTTCGGCGCGCGGAAGCCCTTCGCGTAGGTACCGCGCACGCCGAACATGTTCGACGGTGCCCACTTGAAGCTGGCCGCCGGCGTGAACTTGTTGAAGTTCTTGTAGTGGTCGTAACGACCCGACGCGTGCAGTTCCAGGTTCTTGATAGGCGTTGCCTGCAGTTCGGCGAAGGCTGCCGTGTTCGTCTCGTCGCCGATCACGAATGCCGTGGTCTGCGCCACCTGGCCGTTCGCGGTCAGGCTGGCCGCCGGCGAGTTCTGGGTGCGCTTGTGGTAGTGCAGGCCGGCTGCCAGGGCCAGCGGACCGGCGCCCAGTTGCATCAGCTCGCGCGAACCGACCGCGTCGAAGTAGTTCAGCTTCGACTCGAGGGTATTCGAGAAGTGCGGCGACACCGTATTCAGCAGGGCCGGCGAGTTGCCGCCGACCGGGTTCCAGGTGCCGTTGAAGATCGCGTTGTACAGGGCGGCACGGTCGATGTAGCCGCTGTAGTCGATGTCGGTCTTGACCTTGGTGATGCCGCCGGCGACGTTGATGTCCCAGCCGTAGGCGCTGCCATGCAGGTCGAGCGCGAAGCGGGTCGTGGTCGCGGTGTTGTCCTGGGTCGCGAACGGATCGGTGCCCGGGATGAAGCCATACAGGCGGGCCGGGGCGCCCAGCTGGTTGAACGTCGCGGTGGCCGGGATCAGGGTGCTCGGCACGCGGCTGTTGCCGGAGGTCACGACGCCATTGCTCAGCGAGTTGTTGCCGCCGAACGTGGTCGGCGAATAGGCCGACAGGTAGCTGCCGCGGTTGTTGATGCTGTTACGCTGGAACATCGAGCCCTTGAAGGCCAGTTCCCAGTCCGCGTTCAGCTTCTTGGTCATGCCGACCAGCAGGTTGATGTTCTCGGTCTGCGGCTGGATGTTGGTGACGGTATCGCGGATCGCGCAACCGCCGCTCATGTACAGGTTGTAGTTACACTTGGTCGGATCCAGGAACTGGAAGTTGGCCGGGTTGCTGGTGCCGCCGGTGCCCGCCGGGTTGTACAGGAACGGGCTGTTGGTGGCAGTCAGGCGCGAGTTCAGGCCGTTCGGGACGCCCAGGCGGATGTTGTTGCCGCCGCGCGAACGCCAGTCGGCATTGGCCCAGTCGAACTGGTCGCGGTCCGCTACCTTGATCGAACCCTGGCGGCGCCATTCGGCGGTGACGAAGGCGTTGTAGCCGTCGTTGTCCAGGTCGCCGATACCGGTGCTGATCGACGCGCGGTGCGTCTTGCCGCCGCCGTGCTGGGTGTTGCCGGATTCGGCGGCCAGACGGGTGCCGTTCAGGTTTTTCTTCAGCTTGATGTTGACGACGCCGGCGATGGCGTCGGAACCGTACAGCGACGAAGCGCCGCTTTTCAGGACTTCGATGCTGTCGATGGCATCGAAGGGAATCGAGGAGACGTCGACGAAGGCGCGCTGGGCGTCGTCCGACAGCGGATACGGGGCGAGGCGGTGGCCGTCGACCAGCACCAGGGTCGCGCCGACCGTCAGGCCGCGCAGCGAAATGCCCGAAGCGCCGTTCGCGAATGCGCCGGAGAAGCCGGTGCCGAGCGTACCCTGGCCGTTGGCGGCGAGGTCGTTCAGCAGTTCGGCGACGGAGGTCTTGCCGCTTTTCTGGATGTCCGCAGCCGTCAACACCTGCACGGGGGTCGGGGTTTCGGTGTCGGTACGGCTGATCAGCGAACCGGTGACGACAACGCGCGCCGGGGTCTGGGCGCTGACCGCGTCTTGCGTCTGAGCCATTGCTGGTGCTGCCAGCAGCGCACCGCTGGCAAGAACGCACGAAATCGCCAATGGCATCGACTTCAATTTAAACGTCATGAATACTTCTCCTTCTCGTATCTCTCAAAGTGGTTTCTTACGTTCACCAAATGCGGACACGGCGCTTACACGCGGGGGCGGCCAATCTGCGCCGCCCCCAACTTGCACCCCGTTGCCTGCAAAGGCTTTTGGCCTGGTGCGTTTGAACTACTGGTGACTACCACACTAATCGATGTGTTTTTTCATCATTCGCCCTGTAGGACGAACCCTCTCAATTAACGTTTCCTAGATATCAAACGTTACTGATTTGTCGATAAAACCATAGCAAAAGCGAAAGTGTCAATAAAACACAATTGCCGAAATGTGTAGAAACAACACATTTAAAACACTGAAGAATTCACGCTTTTTCCTGGTGCGCCGCAGCACCATAAAGGGTTTTGTTTTGAACAAATATTGCACTATTGAAGTGAGTCGCAAGAACTTGACATGCATATAGTCTGATTTCGATGCCGTATATTCTCGACGCACCGCAACAGGAAAATTCCGAACGTTACGCATTTCGACTGGAAACGTGGCCCCTGACACTGGATGTTCAGGTTGCCACCATGCATGGGGGAAGCCAACGTCGGTTGCTTGCCTACAACACAAACCGTGGCAATCCTTTCCTGCCGGCCCAGGTGGCCGATGCCTTATACTGGCGCCTGTACCGATCTGCCCCCGCCGGCACGGCGCCCGTCCGGCGCCGCCGCGCGCCGGCCCACCACTCATCATGCTGCGAATTAACGAACTCAAACTGCCCCTGAATCACCCCGACCACGCCCTGCGCGACGCCATCGTCGGCCGGCTTGGCATCGACAGCGGAGACCTGATCGATTTCACGGTCTTCAAGCGCAGCTACGATGCGCGCAAGAAGACCGCCATCGTCCTGATCTACGCCCTCGACGTGGAAGTCCGCGACGAGGCGGCCGTGCTGGCCCGGCTGGCGCGCGATCCGCACATCGTCCCGGCGCCCGACACCGGCTACAAGTTCGTGACGGCGGCCCTGCCCGCACCGGGCACGCCGCGGCCGGTGATCGTGGGCATGGGCCCGTGCGGACTGTTCGTGGCGCTGATCCTGGCCCAGATGGGCTTCAAGCCGCTCGTGCTGGAACGCGGCAAGATCGTGCGCGAGCGTACCGTCGACACCTTCGGCTTCTGGCGCAAGCGCAAGCTGAACACGGAATCGAACGTGCAGTTCGGCGAAGGCGGCGCCGGCACCTTCTCGGACGGCAAGCTGTACAGCCAGGTCAAGGATCCGAAGCACTATGGCCGCAAGGTCCTGAACGAGTTCGTGAAGTCGGGCGCGCCGGAAGAAATCCTGTACGTCAGCAAGCCGCACATCGGCACGTTCCGTCTGGTGAAAATGGTGGAACAGATGCGCGCGGAAATCCTCGCGCTGGGCGGGGAAATCCGCTTCCAGACGCGCGTGGAAGACGTGCTGATCGAGGGTGAAGGCAATGCGCGCCAGGTCGTGGGCGTCAAGCTGCACACGGGCGAGACCATCCCGACCCGCCACCTCGTGATGGCCGTCGGCCACAGCGCGCGCGACACATTCGAGATGCTGTACGACCGCGGCGTGTATGTCGAAGCAAAACCGTTCTCGATCGGCTTCCGCGTCGAGCACCCGCAATCGCTGATCGACGTCTGCCGCTTCGGCCCGAACGCCGGCAACGAGATCCTCGGCGCGGCCGACTACAAGATCGTCCACCACGCCTCCAACGGCCGCAGCGTGTACAGCTTCTGCATGTGCCCGGGCGGTACCGTCGTGGCCGCCTCGTCCGAGGAAGGCCGCGTCGTCACGAATGGCATGAGCCAGTATTCCCGTGCCGAGCGCAATGCCAACAGCGCGATCGTCGTCGGCATCACCCCGGCCGACTATCCGGGCCATCCGCTGGCCGGCATCGCCTTCCAGCGCGAACTGGAATCGCGCGCCTTCGTGCTGGGCGGCAGCAATTACGATGCCCCGGGCCAGTTGATGGGCGACTTCGTGCGCGGCGTGCCGTCGAAAGAATTCGGCAGTGTGACGCCATCGTTCAAGCCGGCCGTGCACCTGACCGACCTCGCCCCGGCCCTGCCCGACTATGCCACCGTCGCGCTGCGCGAAGCCTTCGTCGCATTCGACAAGCAGATCAAGGGTTACTACAAGGACGACGCCGTGCTGACCGGCGTCGAGACCCGCACGTCGTCGCCGATCCGCATCAAGCGCCACGACGACAACCTGCAGAGCCTGAACACGGCAGGCCTGTACCCGGCCGGCGAAGGCGCCGGCTACGCGGGCGGCATCATGTCGGCTGCGATCGATGGCATCCGCGTCGCGGAAGCCGTCGCACTGGCCATGGTCGGCTGATTTCCCACTGCCTCATCCCCGGCGCCGGTCGCACGGCCGGCGCCCGCCCGCATGGCCGAAACAACACATTTCCTCCAACTTAGACGTATTTACATGAACATGTCGTAAATACACATTCAATTTCACAAAGAAATATTGTTTCAGGTTTTTACAAGTGCTAATGTAAATCTGTCTGTTTTTGACGTAATTACACAACAAATTTGCGCGAATTTTAGTTTCTGTGGTGTATGTTTACTGTTCTTGAAATATTGGCGATCCACTATTTCAAACTTGTAACCTACAAAAACAGGAACCAAGAGATGCTCACAGAAAAAACCATGGCGCGGACCCTGCGCCTCGTATTCTCCGGCACGACGCTGGCAGCCGGCTTCGGTTTTGCCGGCACCGCCCTGGCACAAACCCAGGAAGTGCAACAGGCGCCGATCGCGCGTGTGGAAATCACCGGCTCGGCGATCAAGCGTATCGATGCGGAAACGGCCGTGCCCGTTACCGTGCTTCGTGTCGAAGACCTGAAGAAGGAAGGTCTCACCACCATCGAACAGGTGATGTCGAACCTGAGCGTCTCGCAAGCCCAGCAAGGCACCAGCCAGTCGGTCGGTTCCAGCACGGGTGGCGCATCGTTCGCCAACCTGCGCGGCATCGGCCAGAACAAGACCCTGGTGCTGCTGAACGGCCGCCGCCTGGCGAACAACGCCTACGACAGCTCGGCACCGGACCTGAACATGATCCCGTTCGCCGCGCTCGAGCGCGTCGAAGTGCTGCGCGACGGCGCATCGTCGCTGTACGGCTCCGACGCCGTGGGCGGCGTGATCAACTTCATCACGAAGAAAAATTACCAGGGCGGCAGCGCCACCTTCGGCGAAGACGTCCCGTCGCATGGCGGCGGCCGTTCGATCAACGCGAACGTCGCGCTGGGCTGGGGTGACCTGGATACGCAGGGCTGGAACATCTCGGCCGTGATCGACCACCAGGAACAGTACCCGCTCACCGGTACCGACCGCTCGTACAACACCCGCTACCCGGGCGGCCTGTCGACGTCGACCTTCCCGGCCAACTACTACCAGGGCGGCGACAGCGTCAACCCGGCCGGCCCGGGCTGCACGACCGGCGTGCACACGATCCCGGACGGCGGTTCCGGCTGCATCATGACGACCTCGTCGTTCGTCGACTACATCCCGCGCAACATCCGCGACTCCGGCCTGATCCGCGGCACCCTGAAGCTGGGCCAGCACGAACTGGGCGTCGAGTACCTGACGAGCCAGAGCGTCGTGGGCACCACGATCGCCCAGGTCCCGTATGGCGGCCTGTACATGAACCGCCTGCGTCCGGATGGCACGGCCAACCCGTACTACCCGGCCGGCCTGGACCCGACCTACACCGAACCGTTCATGCCGGCCGGCGTGAAGCCGGGCTTCGCGCACGTGAAATGGCGCGACATCCCGAACGGCGTGCGCCAGGACAAGAACACGAACCGCCAGCAACGCCTGGTCGTCTCGCTCAACGGCAACGTGGCCGGCTGGGACTATGACGGCGCCGTCACGTGGAACGAGAACCGCGTGCAGGAGCAGCTGTTCGGCTACAGCGACGGCGGCCTCATCACCCAGGGCGTCCGCGACGGCATCATCAACCCGTTCGGCGAACAGTCCGCCGCCGGCACCGCGCTGCTGAACTCGGCCGGACTGTCGGGCACCATCCAGACCGCGCGCGGCCAGACCACGGGCCTCGACTTCCACGCCAGCCGCGAGCTGGGCGACTGGCTGAACGCCGGCCGCGGCGCCGCCGTGGCGCTGGGCGCGCAAACGACGTACGACAAGTTCACGAGCGCCGCGAATACCGAGTTCGCCGAGAAGGTCGTCGCCTCGACCGGTATCGACCCGAACACGCTCAACTCGGGCTCGCGTCACACGTACGCCGTCTACGGCGAACTGAACGTGCCGATCCTCAAGACCCTGGACGTGACGGGCTCGGTCCGCTACGACAAGTACAGCGACTTCGGCAACACGACGAATCCGAAAGTGTCGTTCCGCTGGCAGCCGACGCAGGCCGTGCTGGTGCGCGGTTCGTACTCGACCGGCTTCCGCGCCCCGTCGCTGTACGACATCCACTCGGCCCAGACCTTCACCAACAGCGCCGGCACGTATGACGACCCGGTCAACTGCCCGGGCGGCACCCCGCTGCCGGGCCACTCGCGCGCCGCGAACTGCGGCCAGCAGTTCCAGGTGCTGGGTGGCGGCAACCCTGCGCTGCAGCCCGAGAAGTCGAAGAACGCCACGCTGGGCATCATGATCGAGCCGCTGAAAGGCCTGAGCGTCGGCGTCGACTTCTGGGCCCTGAAGCTGGACCACCAGATCGGCGTGCTGAGCCTGGACGACATCTTCGCCGACAACGTCAAGTACGGCTCCCGGTACCACCGCAACCCGGCCGGCGAACTGTCGGTGGACGGTTCGCAGTGCCCGAACCCGGCGACCTGCGGCTACATCGAGCGCCTGAACGAGAACCTGGGCGGCATCATCACCAACGGTCTCGACCTGTCGGCCAACTACCGCATGCGCAGCCACGGCTACGGCACGTTCTCGTTCGCGTCGAACACGACCTACGTCCACAGGTACGAGTACCAGAACACGGAAGGCGGCGAGTGGCACCAGAACGTCGGCGTGTACTCGGGCACGGGTCCGGTGTTCCGCTGGCAGTCGACCAACAACGTGGTGTGGAACCGCGACGCCTGGTCGGCCGGCCTGACCGCCCGCTACAAGAGCGGCTACATCGACCAGGATCCGACCAACCATGTCGCTTCCTACACGACGTTCGACCTGTTCGGCGCATGGCAGCAGAAGAAGGGCCTGGGCCTGACCGTCGGCGTGCGCAACCTGCTGGACAAGGATCCGCCGCTGTCGTACCAGGACTACACGTTCCAGGCCGGCTACGATCCGCGTTACACGGATCCGCTGGGCCGCACCTTCTACGCGCGCGTGAACTACACGTTCTAAGCACGTAGTCGAACAGCAAATCGAAAGCCCGGTGCAGCGCGCACCGGGCTTTTTTTTATAGCCAGCCGGCCTTCTTGAAGAGCCGATAAAGATAGGCGCACACGCCGACCATGACGGCGAGCGCCATCGGATAGCCCCACTTCCATTCCAGCTCGGGCATGTACTTGAAATTCATGCCCCACACGCCCGCGAACGCCGTGAACACGGCGAAGATCGCGGCCCACGCGGCCAGGCGTTTGTTCACTTCGCTCTCGTCGATCGAGACCATCGACAGGTTCACCTGGATCGCGGTGCTGATCGTGTCGCGGATCGCGTCGAGGCGCCCGGCGATGCGGATCAGGTGATCGTGCACGTCGCGGAAATAATCCTCGGTGCCCTGCACGAGCGGCGGGACGCGGCCGCCGTGCAGCCGGCCGATCGCTTCCAGGAGCGGGAACACGGCGTGGCGCAACACGAGCCCCTTGCGCTTCAATTGGTACAGGCGCTCGACGTTCTCGCGCTGGGCGCCGTGCGTGAAGATGCGGTCCTCGACGGTTTCGAGTTCGGATTCGAGCATGTCCACGACGGGAAAGTAGCGGTCGACGACGGCGTCCATCAGCGCGTACATGACGAAGGCCGAGCCCATCTTCAGCAGATGCGGTTCGCGCTCGGCGCGCGCACGCACGCCCAAGAAGCCCTTGGCGGAATCGCGGCGGACGGACAGGACGTAGTTCGCGCCGGCGAAGATCGCCAGCTCGCCGGTGGCAACGTGGTCGCCATCGACGAGGTCGAGCATGTGCACGACGGTGAACAGGCAGTCGCCGTATTCCTCGATCTTGGGGCGCTGGTGGCCGCGCGCGGCATCTTCCACGGCCAGTTCGTGCAGGCTGAACTCTTCCTTCATCTGCGCCATTTCGGCGTCGGTGGCGTCGCGCAGCGCAACCCAGACGAAGCAGCCGGGTTTGCAGAGGTAGTCGCTGATGTCCTCGACGGGGATGTCGGACAGCTTCTTGCCTTCCTGGTAGGCGACACAGTTGATCAGCATGTCATCGAAACGTTGTTGCTAGGATGACAGAGCTTACACCATACCGCCCTTCGAATAACGTCCCCCAGACCTTCGAACAAGGTTCCCCGGACCTTCGAACAAGGTCCCCCGGGACCTTCGAATAAGGTCCCCCGGACCTTATTCGTCCTTGGCCCCGTCGATACCCAGTTCCGCAATCTTGCGCGTGATGGTATTGCGCCCGATCCCGAGCCGGATCGCCGCGTCGTTCTTGCGGCCGTGCGTGTGCTTCAGCGCCGTGCGGATCAGTGCGGATTCGAACTGGCGGCCCAGCACGTCCATCACCTCGACCTGTCCATCCGACAGCATGCGCGCGGCCTGCAGTTCCAGCAGGCCGATCCAGCCGTCGGCGCCGTTCGGCAGCGCGCCCGGTTCGGCGTGGTGCGCGCTGCCGGAAGACGGCGACGCCAGCGAGACCGTGCCCACGCCCGAACTGATGCCGACGGCGAACCCGTTGCCGCCGGCCGGCACGGGTTGCGCCTGGGTCAGGTCGCGCGGCAGGTCCTTGACTTCGACGGTCTGGCCCGGCGCCATCACCGTGATCCAGTTGCACAGGTTTTCCAGCTGGCGCACGTTGCCGGGGAGCTCCAGGCCGGTGAGGAAGCGCAGCGCGTCGTCGCTCATGCGCTTGGTCTCGACGCCCAATTGGCGTGCACTCTGCACCAGGAAGTGGCGCACCAGAATGGGGATGTCTTCGCGCCGCTCGCGCAGGCTGGGCAGGCGCAGGCGGATCACGTTCAGGCGGTGATACAAGTCTTCGCGGAACAGGCCGTCGCGCACGCGCTGTTCCAGGTTCTGGTGCGTGGCCGCGATCACGCGTACGTTGGCCTTCACGGGCTGGTGGCCGCCCACGCGATAAAAATGGCCGTCGGACAGCACGCGCAGCAAACGCGTCTGCAGGTCGAACGGCATGTCGCCGATCTCGTCGAGGAACAGCGTGCCGTTCTCGGCCTGTTCGAAGCGGCCGCGCCGCATCGCCTGCGCGCCGGTGAACGCGCCGCGCTCGTGGCCGAACAGTTCCGATTCCAGCAGGTCCTTCGGGATCGCGGCCGTGTTGAGCGCGATGAACGGCTGCTGCGCGCGCGGGCTGTGCTTGTGCAGGGCGCGCGCGACGAGTTCCTTGCCGGTGCCCGACTCGCCGGTGATGAGCACCGTCACGTTCGACTGCGACAGGCGGCCGATGGCGCGGAAGACTTCCTGCATCGCGGGCGCCTGGCCCAGGATCTCGGGGGTTTCGGACGGCGCGATGTCGACGCTGGCCTCGCGCAGGCTCTCCTCGAGCGCGCGGCGGATCAGGGCGACGGCCTTGTCGATGTCGAACGGCTTGGCCAGGTATTCGAAGGCGCCGCCCTGGAACGAGGCGACGGCGGAGTCGAGGTCGGAAAAGGCGGTGATGACGATGACCGGCAGGCCGGGATGGCGCTCCTTGACGGCCGCCAGCAGGTCCAGGCCCGATTCGCCCGGCATGCGGATGTCGGACACCAGCACCTGCGGCGTGTCCGTTTCGAATGCCGCCAGCGCTTCGCGGCCGCTGGCAAAACTCCGGGTGGCGAGGTTCTCGCGCGCCAGGGCCTTTTCCAGCACCCAGCGGATCGATGCATCGTCGTCGACAATCCAGATTGGTTTCATGTAGTTCTACTTCCCGCGAAGGTTCAAGGGGGATTGCCGGACATGCCCCTCGTCTTCACCCGCTTATGGCAGGGGAATCAGGATGCGGAAATCCGTCAATCCAGGCCGGCTCTCGCACTCGATCATGCCCAGGTGCTGTTGCACGAAGGTCTGTGCCAAGGTCAGCCCGAGACCGCTGCCGCCTTCGCGCCCGGAGACGAGCGGGTAGAAGATGCGGTCGCGGATATCGGGGGCGATGCCCGGTCCGTTGTCGATGATATGCAAGTCTAATGCCAGGCCGTAACGGACCTTCGCCAGGGTCACCTGGCGCGCAACGCGGGTGCGCAGGACGATCTCGGCGTCGCCCGCCGCGATGCGCGCGCGCAGGGCCTGGGCGGCGTTGTGGACGATGTTCAGGACGGCCTGGATCAGTTGTTCCTTGTCGCCGCGAAACTCGGGAATCGACGCGTCGTAGTCGCGCCGGATCGCGAGGCCCGACGGGAATTCGGCCAGCACGAGGCTGCGCACGCGCTCGCACACTTCGTGGATGTTGACGTCGCCCACGATGTGCGGGCGGCGGTGCGGCGCCAGCAGGCGGTCGACGAGCGTCTGCAGCCGGTCGGCCTCCTTGATGATCACCTGCGTATATTCGCGCAGCGAACTCAGGTGCACGGCCGGCAGTTCCAGCTCCAGCAGCTGGGCCGCGCCGCGGATGCCGCCCAGCGGGTTCTTGATCTCGTGGGCGAGATTGCGGATGAGCTCCTTGTTGGCCAGGCTCTGGTCGAGCAGGCGCTCCTCGCGGTCGGTCTTCAGTTGCTGGACGTTCTCGCGCAGCTCGACGACGACCTCGGCCTCGCCCGCCGCGCTGACGATGCTGTGCACGTGCAGCGGGTCGCGCGCGGGGCGGAACAGCGTCAGGTCCTGGCGCAGGTCGGCATATTTGTGGGCGATCGCCTGTTCGCACAGGACGCCCAGTTCGTCGCCGTTCGTGAACAGCCCGACCAGCTTCTGGCGCGACAGCGATTTGGCGGACATGTCGAGCAGGTGCTCGGCGGCCGGGTTGGCGTAGCGAACGAGCCCACCGGCATCTGCCACCAGCACGGCGGAGGCGAGCATGTCGAGGCCTGCGAAACGGTCGTGCTGGAGAAGTTGGGCCGATGTCCCGTTCATGTCATTTGATGTTGGCGATCTCGCGCTTGAGCGCTTCCACGTTCTTTTCGCTGCGGCCGATGTTGTCGCGCATCTGGGCCACGCGTTCCTGGTACTTCGCGTAATTCTTTTCGTTGCCCTGGCGTTCCGGCTCGCCGTTGTTATAGTCGCGCTTCAGGTCCGCCAGCTTGCGCTCCTCGGCACGCAATTCGTCCTCGAGGATCGTGCGGCGGTCGTCGTCGCGCGCCTTCTGCGTGGCCGTGTCCACCCGCGGGAAGCCGGCGGGATTCGGACTCGCAGCCGCGGGGCGCCCTGCCCCCTGGCGCATCGTCACCGCGGGCGCGGCGCGCGGCGCCGGTGCGGGCGTGGACGCGACATAGCCCGGCAGGTCGAGCACCTTGCAGCCCGGTTTATTGATGTCGGTGAATTCCACCCGGCCGTTCTGGTCGACGCATTTGTAGATGACGGAATCGGCCCGCGCCTCGTGCGCGGCAAGTCCTGCGAGCAACAACAGACGCAGGAGAAAGCAGCTTGTCATTCGCATCAGGTCGGTCTGGATGCATGGTTGGGAAGCTTCCGACTATACCCCATCCAGTAAAAAACGCGAGGCAGCCGGCTGGCTTTCCCCGCGTTTTCGTTACCGTGTGGATACACTCCGGTGTCAATCGTTTCCAATGCGACACCGGGTGATGCCAACGAATTACGACGAGTAGTACATGTCGAATTCGGCCGGGTGCGGGGTCATGCGCAGACGCTGGACTTCGTTCATCTTCAGGTCGATGTACGCGTCGAGCATGGAATCGCTGAACACGCCGCCGCGGGTCAGGAACTCGCGGTCCTTGTTCAGGGCGTCCAGTGCTTCTTCCAGCGACGAGCAGACCGTCGGGATCAGCTTGTCTTCTTCCGGCGGCAGGTGGTACAGGTCCTTCGTCGCGGCTTCGCCCGGGTGGATCTTGTTCTGGATACCGTCCAGGCCGGCCATCAGCAGGGCTGCGAAGCACAGGTAGACGTTGGCCAGCGGGTCCGGGAAGCGGGTCTCGATGCGGCGGCCTTTCGGGTTCGCCACGTGCGGGATGCGGATCGATGCCGAACGGTTCTTGGCCGAGTAAGCCAGCTTGACCGGCGCTTCATAGCCCGGCACCAGGCGCTTGTACGAGTTCGTGCCCGGGTTGGTGATGGCGTTCAGGGCCTTGGCGTGCTTGATGATGCCGCCGATGTAGAACAGGGCCGTTTCCGACAGGCCGGCATAGCCGTCGCCCGCGAACAGGTTCTTGCCGTCTTTCCAGATCGACTGGTGGACGTGCATGCCCGAGCCGTTGTCGCCGTTCATCGGCTTCGGCATGAAGGTGGCGGTCTTGCCGTAGCTGTGGGCCACGTTCCAGATCACGTACTTCAGGTTCTGGGTCCAGTCGGCGCGCTCGACCAGGGTCGAGAACTTGGTGCCCAGTTCCATCTGGCCCGCGCCCGCCACTTCATGGTGGTGCACTTCGACCGGGATGCCCATCGATTCGAGGATCAGCGAGATTTCCGAACGCATGTCCTGGAAGCTGTCGACCGGCGGGACCGGGAAGTAGCCGCCCTTGACGGTCGGACGGTGGCCGCTGTTGCCGCCTTCGAATTCCTTGTCGGTCGACCAGGAAGCTTCTTCCGAATCGATCTTGACGAAGCAGCCCGACATGTCGATCTTCCAGCGGACGGAGTCGAAAATGAAGAATTCCGGTTCCGGACCGAAGTAGGCGGTGTCGCCGATGCCCGACGATTTCAGGTACGCTTCGGCGCGCTTGGCGATGGAACGCGGGTCACGGTCGTAGCCCTTGCCGTCCGACGGTTCGATCACGTCGCACTGCATGAACACGGTGGTCTCTTCAAAGAACGGGTCGATGTTCGCAGTGTTCGGGTCAGGGATCAGCAGCATGTCCGATGCTTCGATGCCTTTCCAGCCGGCGATCGACGAGCCGTCGAATGCGTGGCCGGATTCGAACTTGTCTTCGTCAAAGTGCGAGATGGGAACGGTCACGTGCTGTTCCTTGCCGCGGGTATCGGCGAAACGCAAATCAACGAACTTGACTTCGTTGTCCTTCAGCATCTGCATTACATCTGCGGCGGTCCTTGCCATTCCAGTATCTCCTAAGTCAAAAAGGGGTGTCGATGCCAACCGGGCATGCGACAGGCGCATAACCTTCTAAGCAGAAATTATGCCAGCATTTTTCCATGAACAAATAAATAATGATTACTTTGAGGCCGCTCAATTTGCCCCTTAAAATCAATGACACCTTAAGCGTGCACGATCTTGGCGCAAACTCGTCCATACGCACCAAACAAGTGCAATTTTTCGAGTATGCACCAAACTGATGCGCGCTGCACCAAAAGTGCGAGCCCTAGCTTAGCAACGACCCGCGACGGTGCGCAACCAGCCTACAAGGAATTGATGACATGACTACGACCGACGAGATCCTCGCAGACGCCAGGGCCCGTACGCCCGGCCAGCCGTACGCGGGCGCCGTCACGCCCCGGGAAGCGTTCGAACTCCTGCAAGCCGACCCCAGGGTGAAACTGGTCGACGTGCGCACGAATGCGGAGCGCGACTGGGTCGGCCGCCCCGCGATCCCGGAAACCCAGCACGGCGCCGTGCAATGGACGTTGTACCCCGGCGGTGCGCCGAACCCGGATTTCGCGACGCAGCTGCAGAACGTGGCGACCCCGGACGACGTCGTGCTGTTCCTGTGCCGTTCCGGCGTGCGTTCGCGCCACGCCGCGCGCACCGCCACGGAACTGGGCTACCGGAATGCGTTCGACATCCTGGAAGGCTTCGAGGGCGATCGCGATCCGGAAGGCCACCGCAAGACGGTCGGCGGCTGGTGCAAGGCCGGCCTGCCCTGGATCGGCGCCTGAACTTTCGCCCGGACTCCCGGTCGCACGTGAGAATCGCAGAGATTCGCCATGGTGCGCGCGTGCTAGCATGCGGGCTCACTGCTGACCTGGAGATGTAGCCATGACGACCCTATCCGCTGTCCCTGCCCGCCTGCGCGTGCGCCTCCTGTGCGCCGGCATCGCAGCGCTGCTGTGCGCGTGCGGTCCCGGCGGCCCGAAGCGCGAGACGGACGACGGCAAGGACGGCGATTCCGGCCCGAGCACGGGCATCAGCGTGCTGGCCGGCGACGCCGCCACCGGCGGCACGGTGGACAGGAAAGGCGCGGCCGCCCGGTTCAACACGCCGCGCGGCCTGGCGGTCGACACGAACGGCAACGTGTACGTGGCGGACGAGGGCAATGCCGCCATCCGCAAGATCGCACCGGACGGCACGGTCAGCACGTTCGCCGGCGTGGCAGGTTCCAGCGGCACGGCCGACGGCAAGGGCAACCGCGCCCGCTTCACGCAACCCACCGCCGTCACGATCGACGGCAGCGGCGACCTGTACGTCCTGGACGGCACGACGATCCGCAAGATCACCTCCGACGGCACCGTCACCACCGTGACCCGGCTCTCGTTCGGCAATTTCGGCATCGACCCGCAGAACATGCCGGCCGGGATCGCGGCCGACAACAACGGCAACCTGTACGTCACGTCGGGCGTCGACACGCGGCGCATCCCGGTCGCGAATCCGAACCGCGCCACGACGCTCGAAACGGGCGCCGTCGCGTCCATCTACGGCACGGGCCAGCTGGTGCCGCGCGGCGTGGTCGTCGACCCCGACGGCACCGTGTACGTGGCCGACCTGTTCCGCACCCTCAGCCGTGCCACGTCCGGCGCCACCGCACTCACGACCTTCGTCGGCGCGCGCAACCAGTTCGGCAACGCCGACGGCAATGCGTCGACCGCCCGCTTCCAGCAACTGATCGCGCTGGCCATCGACAAGGACGGCAATCTGTACGGCGCCGATGCCATCAACAACACGGTGCGCAAGATCACGACGCCGGACGGCATTGTCGCGACACCCGCCGGCACGGCCGCGTCGACGACGCTGCGGACCGGCAAGCTGCCCGGCAGCTTCGCGCAGCTGCGCGGCATCGCGGTCGACGGCAGCGGCAACCTGTACGCGTCGTCGGGCAATGCGGTCGTGAAGATCGTCCTGGCGCAGTAATTACGCGGCGTTCTTCGCGGCCAGCATGAGCCGCACGCGCTGGCGCACGAAGTTGATGTGGCTGCGCAGGCCATATAACGCATCCGCGTAAGCGAGCGGGATCGAGATGTGGTTGACGCGCTGCTCGATGCCGTCGAGGCGGCGCAGCAACTCTTCCCGTGCCTCGTCGCGGTGTTCGTCCTTCGCGTTTTCCAGCGCCTGCTCGACGGCGCGCAACTCGCCGTACCAGCGGTACACGCGCGAGCGGATGCGCCACACGTACAGCGGCGGCACGATCTTCGACAGCGGAATGATCAGCGCCGCCAGCGCCACCACGACGACCCACAGCCGGTCGAACAGGTTCGCCAGCCAGAACGACAGGTAGCGCTGCAGGAACGGCGGACCGTCGCGGTAGTATTTCGCCGCCTCCCGCGCCACCGGGATCTCCGTGTAGCGCGGCGACGGGAATTGGCCCTGCTGCTGGAACCAGCCCGTCCCGCCATGGATCTCCGTGGCCGCCTTGACGAACAGATCGATCAATGCAGGATGCAGGTCCGCGCGCGCGACCAGCGTGGCCGTCGGCGCGATCAGATGAAAATCCTGGGCCGGGATGTCGCGTCCGAGGTCGACGATCCCGCGCGGCAGCACGACGTGCGTGAGGAACGGCAGCCGGCGCGTGTACGCCTCCGCCTGGCGGAAATTGAAGAGGCGAATGCCCGGCGTCTGCAGCAGCATCTGGATCAGCGGCGCTTCCGGCGCGGAGCTGAACACGAGGCCATCGATATGCCCCGCCAGCAACTCCACGGTGGCGGGCGTGTTCTCGAGCGCGGAGAGCTTCAGTTGGCGCGGCTCCAGGCCGTTCACGGCGAGGATCTGGCGGAACAGCTTCGGCACGCCCGTCCCTTCCGGCCCGAGGTTGATGCGCAGGCCTTTCAGCTGCACGATGCTGTCCATGTCGCGCTTGCGGCCGTGCGCATCGCGCTCGCGCAGGAACAGCCAGACGGGTTCCGTGAACAGGCTGCCCAGCGACACGAGGCCGCGCCGCTCGGCCTGCGCCTCGCTCGTCGACCCGCTCTGCACGAACGCGATATCGGCCTTGCCGTCGATGAGGCGCTGCAGGTTGTCTTCCGATCCCAGCGTGCGCTGCGGATCGACCTTGATCCCGTCGCGGGCCAGGATGGTCGCGTACTTGCGGCCGAATTCCTCGTACGCGCTGTTCTCCTGCCCCGTCGCGAGGATCACGTGGCGCGGCGGCGCGGGGTCGACGACGATGTACGCGACGATGCACGCGGCCAGCACGAGCACGGCCGTCGGCGCGACCGCCACCAGCAGGTCGCGCAACGAGACGAGACTGAATTTACGCAGCGGGAGCCGCTTCATGCGGCCCGGCTCACTGCAGCACTTCTTCCACGGCGGCCGGCTTGGGACGCGCGGGCTTCGGTGGCGGCGCGTCCGGACCCTCGCGCTTGACCGCCGGCTTGTGCGGCGCCGGCTTCGGCGGAACGTCGGCGTCGGCCTTGCGGAGGCTGACCGCCTTCGGATGATCTTCCGCGGCCGGCTTCTTCACCGCGGGCTTCTCGGCCGGCTTCTCGGCGGCCTTCACCGCCGGCCTGGCAACCGGTTTCGCAACCGGCTTCGCGACCGGTTCCTCGACGGCCGGGGCCTCCACCGGCGGCGCGGCATCGGCCGGCACGGGCTGCTCGGTGTCGCGCGCGACGGCATCCGCCGGGCCCGCCGGCGCCGGCGCGGCACGTTCGACGTGCAGGCCCGGGATGGTGACCGTGTCCTGGTGCTGGATCATCGGCATCAGGCTCGGCGCCAGTTTCACGAGCAGCTGCACGGGCAGCGCGCTGGTGAAGTCGTAGTGCGCGGAATCCGGACCGTGGACGTACGCCGTCATGCTGCCGAAGAAGCGCTCGCCGATGTTGAACACGAACGTCGCCGAGCGGTTCACGTAGCGCGATTCGATTAGGCGGTGGCCGGCGCCGTAGACGTCGAAGCGCTGGTCACCCGTACCCGTCTTGCCGCCCAGCGCGATCACGCTGCCGTCGTCCTTGACGAACGCCGTCTTTGCGCGCTTGGCCGTACCTTCCTGCACGACGCCGCGGATGGCGTTGACGACGGCGCGCGCCACCTGGGGATTCAGCACCTGCTCGCCCTTCTCCGCGTCGCCGCGCTTGACGAGGGTCTCGTACGGCGTGTCCTTGGCGAAATGCAGCGAGTCGATGCGCTGCGTGGGCTTGCGCACGCCGCCGTTGATGAGGATGCCCATCAGCTCGGCCAGCGCGATCGGACGGTCGGCCGACGCGCCCAGCGTGGTCGCGTACGACGGCACGAGCGAGTCGAACGGGTAGCCCATCTTCTTCCACTGCGCGTGGATCTTGAGGAAGGCCTCCACTTCGATCAGGCCGGCGATGCGCTTGTCCTGGGCATGCTTGCGGTGCGTCTTGAACAGCCACGAATACACTTCCTGGCGTTCCTTCGTCGACGCGCCGACGACTTCGTCCCAGCCCGCTTTCGGATGCGTGCGCAGGTAGCCCACGAGCCACAGTTCGAGCGGGTGCACGGAGGCGACGTAGCCGCGGTCGGCCAGCGACATGTTCGCGACGGCGTACTGGTCGTACATCTTGGCGATGCGCTCGTCGTCCACCTCGGCGTCGGCCGGCAGGTACTTGTGCAGGAAGGTGCCGAATTCGGCCAGCGACGCGTCCGGGTAGATCGTGCGGTGCACGGCCGCGACCTTCGACGCCCGGATGCGCACGCCCTGCATCAGCGCCGTCTCGACCTCGTCCCAGTTCTTGCCGCGGTACTTGTTCCAGAAGCGGGCCAGGAAATCCTTGCCTTCGCGGTCGGCGAAGCGCGACAGATATTCCGCGCGGCGCGGATCGTCGGCGTCGGCCAGCAGTTGCGCGGACGAGCCGGGCAGCTGGAACATGTAGTAGCGCACGACGTCGCGCATCAGGCGCACGAACACGAGGTTCGTCGAGTTCTGCAGCGCCTGCTGGACGGTGAGGATGCGGCTGTCGTCCAGCTTGCTGAAGTTGCCGAAGATGTGCACGCCGCCGCCCGTGAAGAACGCTTCGCCCGGGTTGCCCGAATACTTGCGCTCCATCGCCGCGCCCAGCATCGGCACGAGGCCGCGGTCGGCGCCGTCCGGCAAGGTCTGGAAGTAGTCGACGGCCCACTGGGTCAGGCGGTCTTTCGGATCGACCTTGACCTGGGCGAGTTCCGCTTTCGACATCGGCTCGTAGCGCTGGTGCAGCTGGTCGACGATGTCGAGATAGGTCGTCAGGGTGCGCAGCTTCGCGGTCGAACCGAGGTCGAGCTTGGCGCCCTCGTTGATGTCGAGCGGCTGGTCGTAGTTGTCGGTCTGGACGCGCAGGTAGTTGACCTTGTCGCCCCGCTCCATCAGCGTGAAGCTGTACACGACCTTGGACGGATCGCCGTTGCCCAGCATGCCCTTGCCCGTGAGGCCCGCTTCCGCGGCCGCTTCGTTGTCGGTCAGCTTGCGCAAGGTGGCCGTCACGGCCTTCTGTGCGTCCGAATTCAAGGTCGTCACCACCGACAGGTCGAGGCGGTCGAGGTTGTACAGGCGCGAGTCGCCCAGCAGGGTGGCGAGGTGGTTGCGCACGGCGTTGGCGGCCTTGCGCGTGACGAACGTGTTCGCGGGCGGCGGGGCGACGCCGGAACCGAGTGCCGGATGCAGCACGGTGGCGATGGCCGCGTCGCGCAGCGCGGGCGAAATGACGCCGGCCTGCGCGAGCACGCGCAGGTGCGAGTTCGTGAGGATTTCCAGGTCCTTCTCGCCGGCGCCCAGGTAGTACGCGGGGCGGCGCTGCGCGATCATCAGCGACAGCGCTTCCTTGTACACCAATGCGAATTCGGGCGTGACCTGCCTGCTCGAGAGGATACGGTTCACTTCCGCGAAATCGCGGCCGTACCAGACCCACATGCCGTCGCCGATGCCGTTCACCTCGCCGTAGCCGAGCTTGGCCGACAGCGGCACGGTGTTCAGGTATTCGAGCACGATGCGGCGCCGGGTCGGGCCCGTGTTCTCGCCGTCCAGGTAGGAACGCAGCGTGGCCGACGCCATCTGGCGCAGCTTGTCGCCCAGCGAGGCCGTGCGGCCTTCCGGCGAGTGGCGGTATTTTTCGATCTGCGTGGCGAGCGTGCTGCCGCCGGCGACGCGGCCGCCGCTGCCCACGCCGATCGAGTGCAAGGTCTTGTCGAACACGGCTTTCGAGAAGCGGTCCCATTCGACGGCCGGGTTACGCTTCGGATACGTCGTGTCGAGCAGCTCGCGGTTCTCGATGAACAGCAGGCTCTTCACGAGCAGCTGCGGCGTGGCGTCGAACTTCTCGTACAGGCGCTCGGGGAAGCGGGCCGAGAACAGCGGCTCGCCGCTGTAATCGAGGATGTCGAGGCCGGCGCGCGTCTTTTCGTGGTACGTGGCGAACAGGCCCATGTCGGCCAGTTCCAGCATCTTGGGCGACATGCGCGCCTGTTCGACGACGACGTAGTCGCGCGTCTTGAGCTTGGCCAGGTAGTTCGGCAGGTTCGAGTAGCCGAGGCGCTCGTCGTACGGGCTGGCCTGCGGGAAGCGGATCGCGTCGCTCGGGCCCTTGGCCATGCGGTAGTTGAGTTTCTTCGTCAGGCCGGCGAAGAAGTGCGCTTCGAGCGCCGACGTGCGGCTTTCGTAGACCGCCAGGCCGGCCGCACCCGCGACGGCGAGCAGCAGCAGCACGAGGAACGTGCGCTTGACCATGCGCCAGCGGCGCCTGGGCGGCGCCGGCGGCGGCTCGGGCGGCGTGTCCGCTCCGACCCCGCCGGGTTCGACGGCGGGCTCGAGGCTGGAGTCGAAATTCGGCTCCTGGCGCGAGGGGATATTGCGGACAGGGAGATCCTGCTCGGCTGCCACGGCGGGAATGCCGGCCAATGCAGGCTGGCCCGGCGCAGCCTGGCCAAGAATGCGGCGCAGCGCGCGGGAGAAGAAACGGGGCCGTCGTTGACGGCGAATACTATCCATGATGGCTCAACCGGTTTGAAACACGCCTGCAAATCCCGTCAACCTGCTCGCCATCCTGCCGCTGGTCGGTTCGAGTGATCCAGGTCGTAAAAGTTCACAAAGCTACGGCGACCTCACTCCGGATCGCCCCTGCTCACAGACATCATTCCACCACATCAATGTGACATGCAGGAACCGCTCACGCAGTTTTTTGACGTCGTCCTGACATTTTCGCAAAAAAACAACGGCTCAGTTCGAACGGCTGTCCACCGCCCGCAACGGTTGCACCTCCGCCCCCATTTTTTCCAGCTCCACGCACATATCGGTCCAGGCCGCTTCAACCTGGCCGGGATCGCCTTTTACCCCCAATTCGATATGGCGCCGCGTGTGCGCATCGCCCACGCTGGGCAGGCTGAACACGCGCACGGCGGGGTAGCGTGCTTCCAGTGCTTCCATCAGCGGCGTGAGCGCGGCCTCCGCCGCCTCGACCACCAGCAGCGACTTTTCGAGCCGCGCCTCGCGGTGGAATTTGTCCGCGTACAGCGTATCGAGCACCCACGCGATCATCGGCCACGCCATCACGGGAAAACCGGGCACGAAATGGTGCCGCGCCACCGTGAAGCCGGGGATGCGGTTGTACGGATTCGGGATCAGGCTGGCGCCCGCGGGGAATTCCGCCATCCTGAAGCGCTGCAGGTTCTCCGGCGCTTCCAGGTCGGCGTCCGGACCGGCCGTCTCGCGGATGCGCTCCTCGATCAACGCGCGCCCTTGCGGATGCAGTGCGAGCGGCACGCCCAGCGCCGCCGCCGCGCACTGGCGCGTGTGGTCGTCCGGCGTGGCGCCGATGCCGCCGCAGGAAAACACGATGTCGCGACTTGCGAACGTGCGCCGCAGCAGGGCCGTGATGCGTTCCGGTTCGTCGCCGACGATCTCGGCCCACGCCAGGCGCAAGCCGCGCTCGCGCAGGAGTTCGGTCACCTTGGGCAGGTGCTGGTCGCGGCGTTTCCCGGACAGGATCTCGTCGCCGATGATGATGAGACCGAATGCCATGCAGTCCTCCATGCGTCCAGTGTGCCACAGTGCGCCGGAGCCTGCCGCGCCCGTGGCCGCGTACCGTGTGTGACATTTGCGGACAAACTCGTGACAAAGGCCCCCAAGACGCTACACGGCCCCCCTCCTAGAATCGGCGCGCCGGCCGCGGGCTGCGCGGCGCCGAACAGGATGAACGATGATTCCATCAGGACGACATGTCGCCGGCGCGTGCGCGCTGGCCCTTTTGCTTGCCGGTTGCGGCGGCTCGGACGATCCGGCCGCAGCGCCCCCGGTCGCCACCCAGCCGACGGCCCCCGTTGCCCAACCCGCGCGCGCCGACGTGCTGGCGACGGCGGCCGGCGGCATCGACAGCATTGCCTTCAGTGGCGACACTGCCTGGCTGTCGCTGTCGAATACCGCGACCACCGACACGGCCGTGGTACGCGCCGGCCTGCCGCTGCGGGCGGATTCCGCGTGGAGCGGCGTCGCGCTCGGCGAATGCGGCCTCGCACGCGAGGACAGCGGCACCTGGCCGCTGCGTGCACCATCGTTGCGCATGCTGGGATCCGATCTGTGGCTGTTCCAGCCTTGGTACGACAAGGGCCCGGACGCGCGCCCCGAACACGCGCTGTGCGCGTTGAGCGCGGACCGGACCACCTTCGTGCCGCGCGACGCCGGCCTGAAAGCGTGCGTGGGCAGCGTGTGCACGACGTTGTCGATGGACGAGCTGAAACGGGTGGACGACCGCCTGTACACGAATGCCGGCGGCGGCCAGAACGTGCTCGCGTCGAACGACGGCGGCGCCCATTGGCGCGTGCTGACGGGCTTCTTCGACCAGGACATCTGCACCCATCCCGCGTTCGAGATCGTCGGCGACCGCCTGCTCGTCGGCGGCGAATGCCCGCTGGATTCCGCGTTCCTGCGCGCCTACCAGCTGGCTGCGGATGGCGTCAGCCTCGCATCGCGCGCCGCCCTGCCCGTCGCCTTGCCGGAACTGGAAAACCGCAACGTGCAATTCATCCAGGCGACAGGCACCCAGCGCGTGTTCGCCGGCGTCGAGGGCGGCCTGCTGCGCAGCGAGGACGGTGGCAAGTCCTTCAAGTTCGTGATCCGGCATCCGCTCAGCGGCGGCAACAACTACCCGTACATCCGGCACCTGCTGGCCCTCGCGGGCAAGCCGGACACGCTCGTCGCGGGCGGCTTCGACAAGGCGACGCAGAAGCCGTACCTGGCCTGGTCGAAGGATGGCGGCACGACGTGGACGGACCTCTCGACCCTGCTGCCCGGCTATGCGCGCGACCTGGACGATGCGTCGGTGGCGGAAGTGACGGCCATCGCCCAGGATCCGCAGGGACGCGTGCTCGTCACCGTCAACGAGTCACAAGGCGCGCAGGGCCGCCTCGTGCTCGTCACGCTCGGCACGCCCTGAAGCGGTTCAGGCGTCTTTCGTTACCTGGCCGGCCCGCAGGTCGGCCAGCGCCTGCAGGCAGAAGTACTGGAACCACAGGCCCGTGAAAATGAAGATCACGAGGTAGAGCCAGATCGACAGCACGGCCAGGAACGGGAACAGCACGACGGAGAACAGCGCGCCGCCGATCCACGCGACACCCGGCAGCGCGCCCAGCAGCCCGGACACGGTGCCGATCAGCAGCAGGGAGCGCTTGTGCGCGTGCACGATCGTGCGGCGTTCTTCCAGGCTCGCGTGGATGGCGAGCGCGTCGTACCCCATCACGCGCGCCGTCAGCCAGCCCCACAGCACGGCCTGCACGACGATGGCGACGGGCGCCAGCGCGTACAGCGGCAGCGTGACGAGCCACAGCAGCGCGAACACGACGATGCCCGACAGGTTGACGCCCAGGCTGCCCATGAAGCTGCCGCCCTCCTTCCGTTCGAGCGTGGGGAACTGCACGCGGCTGACGTGGCGCGCGATGGCGGGCATCGCGCCGACGCCGATGAACAGCAGCGACGTGATGATCATCAGCGGCAGCAGCACGAGCATCGCCACGAGCGGGATCACGAGCGTTTTCAGGAAACCGAGGCCCAAGGTGGCGAGGATGCTGCCGCTCGTCTCGAACAGGCCGTAGTCGGCGAAGACCGCGTGCAGCCAGTCCAGCAGCGGCTGCATGCCGGCGTACAGCAGGCCGCCCCACAACGCCAGCGACAGCAGCAGCGGCACGATGGACAACAGCAGCATGCGTCCCGAGAACTGGGAGCGCAGCGCGCGGCCGTAGGCGATGGCGACGGGGCGCATCATGCCGCGTTGCGCCGGTTGCCGGCTTCGACGAGGCGCACGAGGCCGAGCCACTGCTGGCGCCAGAAACCGCGGCCGTAGTCGCGGGCGGGACGGACGGTGCCGTCCGGATTGGTGCGCGCGAACTGGTCGCGCACGCCCGTGCCATGCCAGCCGGGCGCGAAGTTGGCGGTGCCGAACAGCTGGTCCCAGGCGGGCAGCAGCACGCCGAAATTACAGCCGCCCAGCTCGCGCCCCTGCGATTCGTGGCCGATGCCGACGGCGTGGTGCGTGCGGTGGAAGCGCGGCGACACGAGCAGGCGCTCGCCCAGGCGGCCGAAGTGGATGCGCACGTTCGCGTGCTGCAGGCTTTGCAGCGCGCGCGAGACGGAGACGAGCAGCACGTACTGGCTCGGCGCCACGCCGATCGCCAGCGCGATGACGGCCATGTAGACGTCGCGCAGCAGATCGTCCAGCAGGTGGTTGCGGTCGTCGCTCCACAGGTTCATGTTCTGCTGGCTGTGGTGCAGGCTGTGCAGGGCCCACCACCAGCGGAACTTGTGCTGGCCGCGGTGGAACCAGTAATCGAAGAAGTCCAGCACGACGAGGTACATGAGGAAGCCGGCGAGCGGGTGGAAGCCCGTCATCAGGTTCTCCAGGTTGAACGGGCGGACGCCTTCCATGCGCAGCGCCGCGGCGATGCCGTCCATGACCGGGTCGAGCGTGAAGAACACGGCCATGCTGAAGAAACCGAGCCGATGGATCAGCGTGTAGATGAAATCGTTGATGCGCGCGCGGCGGTCCGTCATCTTCTGTGCCGGGATGACGGCTTCCAGCGGCCGCAGCACGAGGTACAGGGCGGCCACTTCGCACAGGCCGGCGAGGAACCATTCGACGCCTTCGAAGGCGTCTTCGATGTATTCGCCGAGACCCATGGCGAACATCGCGGGTTCGACCGCGTTCTCGAACAGCCATCCCTGCAGGAAGGCGAAACCATCGAGGAAATGCTGGCTCATGTCGTTGGCTGGATCATGTTTTTATCGGTAGTCCGGATGCGCTCTCAGTGTAGCGAAACAGAAGCCTTTGCGCTCGAGACCGGAGATCAGCGGTTCGAGGTTCGCGGGCATCCACGGGTCCTTGCGCGACCAGATGCCCATGTGGGCCATGAAGATGTCGCCATCCTTCAGGTTGTCCAGGGCGCGCTTCAGCAGCACGGCGTTGGGGAACTTGTCGCTGGACGTCTCGTCGCCCGAGAAGCCGGCCGGCGCCCAGCCCGCGTGTTGATAACCGCATGCCCTGGCGGCCGCGAGGATGTTGGGCGAGCTGTGGCCGCCCGGCGTGCGGAAGATCGGGTCCAGGCGGCGGCCCGTCAGCTGTTCGAAGCGCGTGTCGACGCGGCGCAGCTCGTCGCAGTACTGCTGCTGCGACCACGTCTGCTTTTGCCCCGCGTGCGCGCCGAACTGCGGCTTGACGACGATGCGGCCATCCGCCTCGTCGCGCTGGAAATACACGTGGTCGAACGTGTGGCTGCCGAACGCATGGCCTTCCGCCACGCGGGCCTTCCAGTAGTCCGCCCACGACGGATCGAGCGACCAGTCGCCGCGCACCGTCTTCTCGTTGGCGAGGAAGAACGTGGCCTTGATGTGGTGGCGGCGCAGCGTGTCGGCGATCAGCCCGGCCTGCGACTGGCTGCCCGTGTCGAACGTCAGGTAGATCGTGCCCTTGCACGCGGGCGCGTCACCCGCGTGCGCGACGGAGGCGACGCCCAGCAGAAACCCGACAGCAGCACGCAGCATCACATCCGCGGCGCCGAGTTGGCGAAGAACACACCGTGCGGCGAACGCCCGACGGGGATCATCTTGATGACCTTGCGGCTGGCGACGTCGATCACGGCGACCTTCTTGATCCAGCGGAGCGTCACCCACAAGGTCTTGCCGTCGTTCGTCAGTTCCATGCAGTCCGGGCCGCCCGGCACGGGGATCATGCCGACGTTTTCCAGCGTGGTCTGGTCGATGATGTTGATCGAGTTCTGCACGCGGTTCGACACGAACACGTGGCGGCGGTCGCCGAGGGCGCGGAAGTTGTGGGCGCCGTTGCCCGTCTTGATGCGCTTGACGGTCTTCTGCGCGCGCCAGTCGATCACCTCGACGTAGTCGCTGCCCATGATCCCGACGAGCAGGTACTTGTCGTCCGGCGTCATCGCGATGCCGGCCGGAAGCTTGCCGACCGGGAGGGTCCATTTGACGGTCTGCGTCTTCAGGTCGATGGCGCTGACCTGGTCGCTCCCCTGCTGCGTGACGAACGCGGTCGTGCTGGCCGCGTCGAACGCGATGTGGCTGGGCATGCGCGCGAGCGGCAGGCGTTTGCTCAGCAACAGGTTGCCGCCTTCGTACTTGTAGACGTCGACGCGGTCCAGGCGCAGCGACGCCGACACGAACCACTTCTGGTCCGGCGAAAAGCCGATCTGGTACGGGTCGAGCACGTCCGCCAGGCGGCGCTGGATCTTGCCCGAGACGGGGTCGAGGAAGATCAGTTCGTTGCCGACGGAGCTGGCGACGATGACCGACTTGTTGTCCGGCGTGGCCATCAGGTGATGAGGCTCCTTGCCGACCGCAAACGTACCGTTGTCGGCGCCCGTCTTCTGGTCGAGCAGCTGGACGGTGGCATCGCGCGAATTGAGCACGACCACGACGTTCGCATGGGCAGCCTGGATGGCCGAAAACATTGTAAAACCGAAGACGAGGGACTTGTGGAGGCGACGCAGCATGGAACGACACAGGCTCAGTGGAAGGAAGCTTTATTCTACGGGGAAACTTGAACGCTCCGAAGCGTAGAACGATGGAATCGCACACAAGCGGCGCGCGGCCGCAACACAGTGGACAGAGCGTTAATAGCGCTTTGACAGGTCATGGACTACAATCGGCCTTTCACTCTGAATAACAAGGGAAGATCCATGTCCATCACCACCACGAATTCCGGCCTGCAATACGAAGACACCGTCGTCGGCAGCGGCGCCGAAGCGAAGGCCGGCAACTACGTGACCGTGCACTACACCGGCTGGCTGCAGAACGACGACGGCAGCACCGGCGTCAAGTTCGACTCCAGCAAGGACCGCAACGACCCGTTCCAGTTTCCGCTGGGCGCCGGCCACGTGATCCGCGGCTGGGACGAAGGCGTGCAGGGCATGAAGGTGGGCGGTGCGCGCCGCCTGATCATCCCGGCGAGCCTGGGCTACGGCGCGCGCGGCGCCGGCGGCGTGATTCCGCCGAACGCCACGCTGATCTTCGACGTCGAACTCCTCGACGTTTGAGCAACTCTTCTAAAATACGGTCGAGTTAGGCGTGATTCCGATGACGATGCGCTAAGATGCCCGCACATCGTCAAAGGAGTTACCATGAGTTTGCAAGAACAGTTCGCCCAGGCCCAGATCGATTCGAAGAACCTGCCCGAGCGTCCGGACAACATGACCCTGCTGAAGATCTACGCATTGTTCAAGCAGGGTTCGAGCGGCGACGTCACGGGCGAGCGCCCCGGCTTCACCGACATGGTCGGCCGCGCCAAGTACGACGCGTGGGCCGCGCTGAAAGGCACGGCACGGGAAGACGCGATGCAGCAGTACGTCGACCTGATCGAATACCTGAAGTAATCAGCTGCTGACTCAGTTACTGAATACCTTGCGCATGCTTTCCGCCACCTTCTGCTCGATGGTGGCCGCGAAAGCACTCATCAAAAATCCCAGCTTGATGCGCAACGCGGCCTGGCGCTCGCCCAGGGTGAGCGCCCCCTCCACGCCGCTGCGGGCGAAACGCAGCACGTCCCCGTCCCAATTGCACGTCAGGCCATATTCGCGAGCCAGCTTGTCCGCCACCTTTTGCGCCGCGGCGCGCGCGTCGGTCTGGCTCAGGCTGTGCGGCTGGGTGATGCTGATGTCCGGCATTCGATTTCCTTACTGATTCAAAGCAAACAGCCCGCCATGATGCCAGTTGATGGGCGCAAAGGCCAGCGCTTGCCTAGAGAATAATCAATTGATGAGTCTCAAAACCCAACTTGGGCAAGGGGCGACCATTCCTCGTGTCATCAAGGAGGACTACCATGGATTCGACGCCCACCCAGCCCCCCGTCGGTTTCGTGCCGACGCCCACCGCCTCGTACCGCCAGCACCGCAAGGCCGCGCAACTGCTCGACCAGCCGGGCCGGCCACGGCCGCAATCCGGTCCCGGCAGCGCGTCGGCACTTGAAGGCGGCCAGCCGGGTGACGTCCCCCTGCCCTACGCCTCCGGCGCGCGCGTGCTGATGTGGAAGCAGGATCCATCGGTGGACGAGATCGGTACGCGCAAGGTCTTCCTGCCGGGCGTCGTGCTGGCCGGGCCGCGCGACGCGCGCATCGTGCTGGCTTCCAGCGATGCCGGCATTCCGCCGGTCGAGCCGAACGCCTTCGGCGACTTCGTGTCGATGCCCGACACGCCGCAGTTCGACGCCGTCCACACGTTCGCCGTCGTGCGCCAGACCCTGACGATGTACCAGCGCGCGCTGTCGACGGCCGGCAGCGCGATGCCCCTGCCCTGGCAATGGAACAGCAGCGTCGACACGTCGCCGCTGCAGGTCTGGCCGTACGGCTTGCCGAACGTGATGAATGCCTATTACAGCCGCGCGCAGGCCTGCCTGAAGTTCGGCGACTTCGTGCCCAGCGGAGAGACGGCGCGGGTGTACACGTGCCGCTCGTTCGACATCGTCTCGCACGAGACCGGCCACGCCGTGCTGGACGGCCTCAAGCCGCAATGGCTGCTGGCCAACAATCCGCCGCAGACGGGCGGCCTGCACGAATCGTTCGGCGACCTGACGGCGATCTTCCTCGCGCTGTCCCAGCTCGACCAGTGCGAGGCCGTCATCGCCCAGACCAAGGCGCACCTGCACGACAAGACCTTCCTGGCCGACATCGCCGAGCAGTTCGGCCTCGCCCTGGGCAGCACGACCGGGCTGCGCAATGCCGACAACGACCTCACCCTGTCCCAGGCGGGGACCGAGGTGCATGCGATCTCGCAAGTGTTCACGGGCGCCGTCTACGACATCCTGGCCGACGTGTTCGCCCTCGAGCGCGATCCCGCGCTGGAAGATTGCGCCAGCGTCCTGCACCGCGTGGCCGGCTGGCTGCGCGGGCTCGTGCTGCGCGCGCTGATGGCCGCCCCGGACACGGCCGCCACGTTCGCCGACGTGGCCAACGAGATGCTGCGCCTCGCGTTCGAGGACGGCAAACCGCAGGCCATCGTCAACGCCATCCGCGACCGGTTCGCCCAGCGCGAGGTGTTCGACGTGCCGGCCGGGATCACGGGCGACCACCCGGCCGGCCTGCGCCTGGCGCCGCTCGTGACCGACGCCCCGGGCGCGCGCCAGGACCGGCGCGCCTGCTGCGGCACGATGAACCTGGCCGAATACTACGATGTCGAACGCGTGCTCCAGGCGGAGGCGGACGCCCTCGCGCGCTGGTGCGCGGCGCACGGCCGGTCCGGTCCGGCGGGCGAGCCGCCGGCGGCCGTGGCGCTGACCACGGTCACGGTGACGGACGCTTCCGGCGCGGCCGTCGCGACGACGGCGGTCGTGGACCTGGGGGCTACGGACAGGCTTCGATGAAGGCGGGAAGTAACCCGGGAAGCGGCCTGGCAAGCGGACTACGAATACATTTGCTTATGTGTATTGTGTATAAGCCTGATTTGTCGTAGAAGCAGAATTGCCCTAAAATACAGTGCTTTGCCGCGTCCGGCGACCGCTCTCCGAACAATACACGCCGCCGCTTCCACTCATTGATAGGACTGTTATGACCCACGTTGTCACCGAATCGTGCATCCGTTGTCGCTATACCGATTGCGTGGATGTATGCCCGGTAGATTGTTTCCGGGAAGGCCCGAATTTCCTCGCCATTGACCCGGACGAGTGCATCGACTGCGCCGTGTGCGTGGCTGAGTGCCCGGTCAACGCGATCTACGCGGAAGAAGACGTGCCGTCGGACCAGCAGCAATTCATCAAGATCAACGCCGACCTGTCGCGTAACTGGCCGTCGATCACGAAAACGAAGCCGGCCCTGCCCGACGCGGAAGAGTGGAAAGACGTCAAGAACAAGCTGGACCAACTGGCCCGCTAATACGTTCGTGTACGCCGGCCCGCTGCGGCCGGCGTCCTTTGCCGGTCCCTGCAGGTGTGCGCCATTGATGGCACACTATCGCCCTCGCTTATCTACAGCTCATAATTTTCAGGAAAACAGCATGACTACGACCCCCGAAGTGGGCACCATCGCTCCCAACAGCTCCTTTGCCGGCGCCATCGAAGCCGATGCCGTGATCATCGGCGCGGGCCCGGTCGGCCTGTTCCAGGTGTTCGAGCTGGGCCTGCTGGAGATCAAGGCCCACGTGATCGATTCGCTGCCGGCCGTCGGCGGCCAGTGCGTGGAGCTGTATCCGGACAAGCCGATCTACGACATCCCGGCCGTGCCCGTCTGCACCGGCCAGGAACTGACCGACAACCTGCTCAAGCAGATCGAGCCGTTCGAGCCGACCTTCCACCTGGGCCAGGAAGTCACCACCGTCCAGCGCCGTGAAGACCACCGCTTCAACGTCGAGACGTCGACCGGTACCCGCTTCATCACCAAGACCATCTTCATCGCGGCCGGCGTCGGTTCGTTCCAGGCGCGCACGATCAAGGTCGACGGCATCGAGAAGTTCGAGAACAGCCAGCTGTTCTACCGCGTGAAGGATCCGAGCCTGTTCGAAGGCAAGAACCTCGTCATCTGCGGCGGCGGCGACTCCGCGCTGGACTGGGCCCTGAACTTCGTCGGCAAGGCCGAATCCGTCGTGCTGGTGCACCGTCGCGAAGACTTCCGCGCCGCCCCGGCTTCCGTCGCCAAGATGAAGCAGCTGTGCGAAGACTACGAAATGCAACTGATCACCGGCCAGGTCACCGGCTTCGACGAGAAGGATGGCCAGCTGTCCGAAGTCAAGGTGACCGGCGCCGACGGCGTGACCCGCCGCGTGCCGCTGGACATGCTGATGGTGTTCTTCGGCCTGTCGCCGAAGCTGGGCCCGATCGCCGAATGGGGCCTGGATATCGAACGCCGCCAGCTGAAGGTCATGGACACCGAGAAGTTCGAGACCAACGTGCCGGGCATCTTCGCCGTGGGCGACATCAACACCTACCCGGGCAAGAAGAAGCTGATCCTGTCGGGCTTCCACGAAGCCGCGCTGGCCGCCTTCGGCGCCGCGCCGTACATCTTCCCGGACAAGAAGATCCACATGCAGTACACGACGACGTCGCCGAAGCTGCACAAGATCCTCGGCGTCGAAACGCCTGTGTTCGACTAACGTTCCGTAACTCAGCTACGACGAAAATGCCCCGCCAGTGCGGGGCATTTTTCTTATGTAGTGCACTTAACGAACCGGGTGCTGACAAGTGTGATACATATTGTGCAATGCAGTAACAAACAGATTGTGACTCAGGCTCGATGTTGCCCCACGCCAAGCCGAATGAGCCTATAATTCACCGAACACGTAGCGCAAACGATTGCAATTGCGCACAGAGTCATGAAGGAAAAAATTATGCTTTATCAACTGCACGAAATGCAACGCTCCTTCCTGAACCCGCTGATGCAGTGGGCCGATGCCTCTGCCAAACTGTTTTCGAATCCAGTCTCACCGTTCGCGCACACCCCGTTTTCGCAGCGTATCGCTGCCGGCTACGAGCTGATGTACCGCCTCGGCAAGGACTATGAGAAACCTGCTTTCGGCCTGACCTCGACCATCATCAACGGGAAGACGGTCGGCATCGTGGAACGCCCCGTAGTCAGCAAGCCGTTCTGCAAGCTGCTGCATTTCAAGAAAGACATGAGCGACACGGACTTTGCCGCGCTCAAGCAGCCGACGGTGCTCGTCGTGGCCCCGCTGTCGGGCCACCATGCGACCCTGCTGCGCGACACCGTCCGCGCCCTGCTGCCGGACCAGGACGTCTTCATCACCGACTGGGTCGACGCGCGCATGGTGCCGCTGTCGGACGGTCCGTTCCACCTGGACGACTATATCTATTACGTGCAGGACTTCATCCGCCACCTGGGCCCGGACGTGCACGTGATCTCCGTATGCCAGCCGACCGTGCCGGTGCTCGCCGCGATCTCGCTGATGGCGACGAACAAGGATGCCAAGCTGCCGAAGTCGATGGTCATGATGGGCGGTCCGATCGACCCGCGCAAGTCGCCGACGGCCGTCAACGACCTGGCCGTCGAAAAGCCGTACTCGTGGTTCGAGAACACGGTGATCTATGCCGTGCCGGGCAATTACCCGGGCTTCGGCCGCAAAGTCTATCCGGGCTTCCTGCAGCACGCCGGCTTCATCGCGATGAATCCGGGCCGCCACGCCCAGAGCCACCGCGAGTTCTACCAGCACCTGGTGCGCGGCGACGACGATTCGGCGGAAGCGCACCGCAAGTTCTACGACGAGTACAACGCCGTCCTCGACATGCCGGCCGAGTATTACCTGGAAACGATTAAAACGGTATTCCAGGAAACCCGCCTGCCGAAAGGCACGTGGGAAGTGGGCGGCCAGCTCGTGCGTCCGCAAGACATCGAGAGCGTGGCGCTGTTCACCATCGAAGGCGAACTGGACGACATCTCCGGCGCCGGCCAGACCCATGCCGCGCACGACCTGTGCAGCGGCATCCCGGCCGAGAAACAGCAGCAGTTCACGGCGCCGAAGTGCGGCCACTACGGCATCTTCTCGGGCCGCCGCTGGCGCGAGATCATTTGTCCGATGATTGGCGAGTTCATCCGCAAGAACGCCTGAGCGTTGCAGGTGGATCCTTGAAATGCCGCGGCCTGGACCGCGGCATTTTTTATTGCGGACTGCCCGTTTCGATCATCCAGTGCAGGCCGTAGCGGTCGATGACGGCGCAGAACGCATCCGCCCACGCCGTCGCGCGCAACGGCACGCGGACGTCGCCGCCCTCGCCCAGCGCTTGCAGGATGCGGACCGCCTCGTCCGCGCTGTCCACGTGCAGGTTCATCGAGAAGCCCGCGAACACCGGTGCCTGGCCGGGGTGATGGCCTTCGGAAAAATAGACGGTCGACTCGCCGATGCGCAGGCCGGCCCGGATGATCTTGCCGGGACTGCCGGGATCGAGGAACCGTGGTTGTGAATCGGGAATCGCCGTCAACTGGAACAGCACGTCGGCGTGCAGGACGTCACGATAAAAAGAAAGGGCTTCGGCGCACAGGCCGGGAAAATAGATCGTTGGAATCGCTTGCATAAAGGTCGCTGGTTCGGTGAAGTGTATGGTCCAGGAATGCGTGGTACACGATGTCCTCCTTTCTTTTGTTGTTGGCACGTCAAGAATAACAGAAGGCCGTCCCCGCGCGAACGGGAACGGCCTGGCGTTTCACCTGCCGGGGCCGCCTTGAAGGCAGCCCGCGGCGTCAGTGATTGATGATCAGGTCTGCGATGACGCCGGTGGCAATGGCCGCCAGCACATAATCGCCACCCGTCTGCACCCAGTGATAGCCTCGAGGCGGAGGCCGCAAATGGTGGTCGCGCCAATTGTCCACGACGTATTGGTGATTCCGGTAGCGGGACGGCAGACGGCCGCCGCGGCGGATATCATGGTTGGGTCCGGCACCATCCCAGCGGCGATCGCCACCGTACCCAGCGTCGCCGTGGCGGCCGCCGCCGCGGGCCTGGTAACCGTCGCGGCGGTTGTCACGGTGCTGGTCGTCACCGCGGCGGTCGTCACCGCGGCGGTCATCGCGGCTGTCGACCCGCCGATCACCGCGATCGTTGTCGCGCTGGCCATACCGGCCGTCGTCGCGCCGGTCGCCGTGGTAACGATCCTGGGCAAAACTCGATGCGCCGGCGGCGCTCAGCAGCGCGGCCAGCAGCGTGGACATGGCGAGGTGCTTCGTGTTCATGAGACCCTCCTGATTGTCATTGCCTGGACTCCAGTAGACCACCGGACTGGACCGTCACTCCGTACGCTGCATCACGAAAGCATGCGATCTGCATTACCCAAGGGCATTTCGCCTGAACGGGGCTTTTAGCGGATAATGACGGTCTATCCAGTTTCGAAGTAGCACCGCCGTGACCAAGACGCTCGCCGACCAGATCGAAGACCTGCTGCCGCAGACCCAGTGCACCAAGTGCGGCTATCCCGCCTGTCGCCCCTACGCGGAAGCGATCGCGCGCGGCGAAGCCGAGATCAACCAGTGCCCGCCCGGCGGCATGGAAGGCGTCGCGCGGCTGGCAAGCGTCACCGGCCGGCCCGTCATCCCGATCAACCCGGCCAACGGCGTCGAGCGGCCACGCCCCGTCGCGTTCATCGACGAGAGCCTGTGCATCGGCTGCACCTTGTGCATCCAGGCCTGCCCCGTCGACGCGATCCTCGGCACCGCCAAGCAGATGCACACCATCATCCCGAGCCTGTGCACGGGCTGCGATTTGTGCGTGGCGCCCTGCCCCGTAGACTGCATCGCGATGATCCCGCGCACGGACGACCCTGCGAGCGAGCCGACCGGCTGGGCCGCGTGGTCGCAGGAAGAGGCCGACGCCGCGCGCGCGCGCCACGACTTCCGCACCGAGCGCCTGCGGCGCGAAAAGGAAGAAAACGATGCGCGCCTGGCCGCCAAGGCGCTGGAAAAGATGCGCGCCGTGACGGCGGAAACGACGAATACGGCCGAGGAGCTGGCGGAAAAGGAACGCAAGCGCGCGATCATCGCCGCCGCCATCGAGCGCGCGAAACAGAAAGCCGCCTCCGACAAGAAAGACTGACGCATCGATGAATCCCGCCAAACGCCTCGAGATCTTCACGCGCTTTCGCAACGCCAATCCGCATCCCACCACCGAACTCGAATACACGACGCCGTTCGAACTGCTGATCGCCGTGCTGCTGTCCGCGCAGTCGACGGACGTCGGCGTCAACAAGGCCACCCGCAGGCTGTATCCGGTCGCGAACACGCCGCAGGCGATCCTCGACCTGGGCCTGGACGAGCTCAAGACCTATATCTCGACGATCGGCCTGTACAACAACAAGGCGAAGAACGTCATCGCCACGTGCGAGATCCTCGTGAACCAGTACGGCGGCGAAGTGCCGCGCTCGCGCGAGGCGCTGGAAGCCCTGCCCGGCGTGGGCCGCAAGACGGCAAACGTCGTGCTGAACACGGCGTTCGGCGAACCGACGATGGCCGTCGACACGCACATCTTCCGCGTCGCGAACCGCACCAGGATCGCGCCGGGCAAGAACGTCGACGAAGTCGAGATGAAGCTGCTGAAATTCGTGCCGAAGGACTTCCTGCACGACGCCCACCACTGGCTGATCCTGCACGGCCGCTACACGTGCGTGGCGCGCACGCCCAAGTGCTGGAACTGCATCATCAACGACCTGTGCGAGTACAAGGACAAGACGCCGGCGCCGAAGGACGCGTGAACGCTGCCCGCATCAGATGACCCGGCGCGGCGCCGCCGTCGACGGGTCGCCGCTGTTCGGCGTGCCCGTCGGCTCGATCAGCAGGATGTGCGCTTCTCCCTGCGCGCGGGGCCGGTGGCGCATGCCCTTGGGGACGACGAACATCTGGCCGGGATCGAGCGTCACCGTCGAACCGTCCTCGAGATCGATCTCGACGCGCCCGTCGAGCACCAGGAAAAAGTCGTCGGTGTCGTCGTGGACGTGCCAGTGGTAGTCGCCGCGCAGCTTCGCGACCATCACGTCGTGGCCGTTGAACAAGGCCACCGTGCGGGGTTGAAAGGCTTCCGTAAAGGTGGCCAGCTTGGCGGCCAGATCGATTGCAGCGTGCATGATGCCTCCGATGAAAACCTCATTGTGAGGGGCCGCCGGACCGCGGGTCTTGTACAATCGTTGCATGAACCAGGCCATTTTCGGGGCGCTGACCAACGGCGTGACGCTGATGCGGGCGGACTTTTCCGACCACGCGTTCGAGCGCCACAGCCACGATTGCTTCGCGCTCGGCGCGACGACGTACGGCATCCAGCGCTTCCGCTGCAAGGGCAGGCAGTACGACAGCCGGCCCGGCGACCTGGTCCTCTTCAACCCCGACGACGACCATGACGGCTGCCGCGGGACGGCGGATGGATTCCGCTACACGATGTGGTACGTCCCCGCCGCATTCGTCGCCAGTTGCGTGGACGGCAAGCGGTATTTTGCGAAGCCCCATGCGGCCGACCGGCAGCTGGCCGAGGCGTTCGGGGCGTTGTCCGCCAGCCTGGCGCAGACGCCGGCCGAATCGCTGCGCGCGGAAACGCTGATGCGTGCGTTCCTGGGCACGATGCTGGCGCGGCACGGCGAACGGCCGCAGGCCGGCGCGGGGCCGGCCGCCATCGGTGCCGCCACGCTGGCCCGGGTCAAGGACCATATCCGCACGTACTACGCGCACGACATCACCGTCTCGGACCTGGCCCTGGCCGCCGGCCTGTCGCGCGCGCACCTGACCCGCGCCTTCACCGCCGCCTACCACATGCCGCCGCACGTGTACCTCAACGCCGTGCGGGTCGCGCAGGCGCAGGCCCTGATCCGCCGCGGCACGCCGCTCGCCGCCGTCGCGCTGGAATGCGGCTTCGCGGACCAGAGCCACCTGACGCGGCGCTTCAAGGGCAGCGTGGGCGTGACGCCGTCGGCCTGGCAAAGGATGCAGCGCGGCGCCGCATTCACTTCGTGAGGACCAGCGAAAAGAAGATCCGCGTCGGCCCGTTCGACAGCTTGAAGAACAGCTTGTTGCGGCCCTTCCGGAAGTGCACGACGCGCTTGCCTTCGTTCAGGTTGTAGTCGCGCACGAAGGTATTCCGCGTCTCGTAGACCTGGCCGAAGAACGAGTCCTTGTTGGCGTTCCCGCCTTCCCAGACCAGCCGGTCGTTGAGCCACAGCTGCGCATCGTCGTCGGCGCCGACCCAGATCGTCAGGTCCTGTGCGGCGTCGAGCATCAACTCCGTATAGCCGTAGTACACGGCGTCTTCCGCGTGCACGGGCGGCTCCAGGGGATAGCGCGCCATATCGACGTAGTCCCATTTGACGAGGCGCCCGCCCTTGCCCCGATAGGCGGCATCCAGCACGACGCCCTGCTCGGGCGGATGATGGTAATTGGCGAACAGCCCTGCGCCGTGCCGTCCGTCGAATGGACCGATCAGGTACCAGCGGTTGACCCAGACGCGGTTCGCGTACGTGCCGCCCGCGCCGATCATCCTGCCCGCGCCCTTGACCATGGTAGCCGCATCGACGGTGGGCATGTGCGCGACGCCGCCGCCGAACATGGTGCCCGCGCCCCCGAGGTAAGCCTTCGTCATGCGATCCGGCAGGTCGGGATTCGTGAACGCGGCGATCCGGTCCAGCATCTGGCGGCCCACGCCGCCGGCGCTTCCGTTCCCGAGGCCTCGTCCGCTCTGGCCGTTTCCCTGGCCGTCACCCTTGCCTTCGCCGTCGCCCTTGCCATCGGCCTTGCCGTTGCCTTTGCCGGCGCCGCGCTGCGCCGCACCTGCGTCGGCCGCGACCTGCACGCCGTTCTGCTGCTGCTCCAGCTGCTGGCGGCGCTGTTCCAATGCGTCGCGCGCCTTCGCTTCGAGCTGCTCGATCTGGGCCGCCGCTTCGGCCGGCGTCTGCGGTTCGGCGGCGGGCGGCTCCTCCGCCCTGGCCTTCTCCGCGACCTGTTCCAACGCCTTTTCCTTCGGGATGTCGAGCAGCTGCGCCAGCCGCTCCGCCTTGGTGTCGCGCTCGATCTCGTCGATCTTGCGCGCCAGATCCTTCGCCTGCTTCAGCAATTCGTCCGGCGCCTTCGGCTGCGCGCTGAACTGCACCTCGTCTTCCTTGTTCCCGGCAGGTTGCTTGCCCGCGCTTTGTGCGAGCAGGGACTGGATCCGCTCCATGTCGTGCACGCGCTTTTCGAGGCGCGCCTGCGCCGTCAGCCGGGCGCCCGATTCGACCTGCCGCTGCTGGCGCGCGCGCTGGGCGATCTCGATGCGCTGGCTGCCCAGGTGGTACAGCGCGACGAGCGGCACCGCATGCAGCACGAGCGACAGGAAGATGAAGGGATGCCGCCGTATGGGCCCGAACGCCGGAGCGGGCCGCGCAGTATCGTCGGCGAACATGGTCAGCGCGTGTGCATCGACACGTGGGTGAGCCCCTCGAACTGGCACAGTTCGAGCACGTGCACGATGTCCTGGTAGCGCGTGGACTGGTCGCCGTCGATGCGGACCGGCCGCGCCGGATCGCGCGCCGCCTCGCGCTTGAGCAGGTCGTGCAGGGCTTGCGTCGACACCTCCTTGCGGTCGATATACAGGCCGCCTCCGGCATCGACGCCGATGACCAGCGGCGCCGGCGCCGCCGTGGCGCGATCGAGGCTGACCTGCGACGTCGGCAGCACGATGGGCATGTCCTTTTCCGGCTTTTCGCCGTCGGGGTGCCGGAACGACGTCGCGACCATGAAGTACATCAGCAGGAAGAAGATGCAGTCGATCAGCGCGATCAGGCCGATCTCGGGCTGTTCGTCGTCGCCGAGATCAATGCGCATGGACGACCTCCAGCGTGCGCGCCGGCATGCCGTCCAGCACGCGGTTCAGCTGGCGTTCCAGCGCGACGCCGATGCCGACCATGCGGTTGCGGAAGACGTGGTGCATGGCCAGCGACGGCAGCGCCACCGACAGGCCGGCCGCCGTGTTGACGAGCGCCTTGGAGATGCCGCCCGCCAGCAGGGTCGGATCGCCCATGCCGTTGAACGCGATGACGTGGAAGGATTCGATCATGCCGATGACGGTGCCCAGCAGGCCGACGATCGGTGCGACCGTCGCGACGACGTTCAGCGCGTACGCCTTCTGCTGCTGCAGGCGCAGTTCGACGCCCGCCATCTCCGCCACGCGCGCCGCCAGTTTTTCGGCCGGCAGGTGGCGCTGTTCGACCATCCAGCCGAGGATGCGCGCGAGGCTGCTGTCGCCGTCCGCCACCCGTTCGCGCAACTGGTCGAAGCGTCCCGCGCGCCACAGCATCTCCGCCTCCGCGGCCAGGTCCGGCGGCGCCACTTTCACTAGGCGGAAGTTGGCGAGCCGCTCGAACGTCACGGCCAGCGCCAGCACGGACAACGCGCCGATCGCGACGATGCCCATGCCGCCATGCAGCAGCTCGGAAGCGATGTTCAGGCCCTGCGCATGGGCCGGGAAGGCAGTCAACAGCAGGCCATACAGGCCGAGGCGGCGCAATCGGGACATCGTCTTCCTTTCAATGGAAACAACGGATCATGCGCCAATTTAACACACATGATTCCGTGTTTGATCATTAAATTACACTTTCATCGCAATGAAAATTGCCATCTCATGGCAATCAAGTATGCGATAAGCATGACGGCGCTTGATGACAAGAAGTTCAGTATGATGGATGGTTTTCCCGACGAGGCGACGATGTTTTCCCATGTCTTCATTGGTGTCCGCGATTTCGACCGGGCGCTCGCGTTTTACCAACCGCTGCTGGCAGCGCTGGGACTGGAGGCGCGCTTCTGCGACCGGTCGCGCCCGTGGGCCGGCTGGCAGCAACCTGGCCGGGCGCGCCCGCTGTTCCTCATCGGCGCGCCTTACGACGGCCAGCCGCACGCCCCCGGCAATGGCCAGATGACGGCCCTGCTCGCGCCCGACCGCGCGGCCGTCGATGCGGCGTACGAGATCGCGCTGGCGCACTGCGGCCGCGGCGACGGCGCGCCGGGCCTGCGCCCCCACTATCACGAGCATTATTACGGCGCCTACGTGCGCGACCCCGACGGCAACAAGCTGTGCGTGGTGTGCCACGACCCGGCCTGAACAGGCACTGACATGATGCTCCTCGCTTATACCGCCTTCGCGATCGGCGTCGCGAGTCCCGGACCGAGCGTCCTCGCCGTCATGGGTACCGCGATGGCGCAGGGCCGCGCGCGGGCGCTCGCGCTGGCGTCCGGCGTCGTCTGCGGGTCGCTGTGCTGGGGCTTGTGCGCGGCGTTCGGTCTCGCCGCGCTGATGGAACGCTGGTCCGGCGCACTGGCCGTCGTGAAGGCGATCGGCGGCGTGTACCTGCTGTGGATGGCCTGGCAGGCCGCGCGCAAAGTGCGCGGCGATCAGCGCATCGATCTTCTGCTGCTATGCACTGGCGTTTTCCACCGACGCCGCGCGCCGCGCCTACCGGGCGGGCGAGCGCTGGGTGAATGCCGTGCTGGCCGGCGTGTTCGCGTATGCGGGCGTGCGCATGCTGCTGGCCAGCCAGGCGCGGTGAATCAGATCAGGACCAGGTTGTCGCGGTGAACCAGTTCGGGCGCCTCGACGTAGCCGAGGATGCCCTCGATCTCGCTGGACGCGTGACGCATGATGCGCTTGATTTCGCCGCTCGTGTAGTTGGTGAGGCCGCGCGCGATCTCGGTGCCCGCGTCGTCCACGCAGCCCACGAGGGCGCCGCGGCCGAATTCGCCGCGCACGGCCGTCACGCCGATCGGCAGCAGCGATTTCCCCTCTTTCACCAGCTTCTGCACCGCGCCGGCGTCCAGCACGAGCTGGCCGGCCGTGTGCAGGTGGTCGATCATCCACTGGCGGCGCGCGGTCAGGCGCGCGGTCGGCGCGGTCAGCTGCGTGCCGATCGCTTCGCCGTGCGCGAGGCGCGTCAGGACGTTGTCTTCGCGGCCCCACGCGATCACCGTATGCGCACCGGAGCGCGCGGCGCGCTTGGCGGCCAGCACCTTCGTCAGCATGCCGCCGCGGCCGATGCTGCTGCCGGCGCCGCCGGCCATGGCCTCCAGCGTGACATCGCCGGCCTGCGCTTCCTCGATCAGGCGTGCGGACGGATCCTTGCGCGGATCGGCCGAGTACAGGCCCTTCTGGTCGGTCAGGATCACGAGGGCATCCGCCTCGATCAGGTTGGCGACGAGCGCGCCCAGCGTGTCGTTGTCGCCGAACTTGATCTCGTCCGTGACGACGGTGTCGTTCTCGTTGATGATCGGGACGACGCCCAGGCCCAACAGGGTGGTCAACGTGGAGCGTGCGTTCAGGTAGCGTTCGCGGTCCGCGAGGTCGGCGTGCGTGAGCAGCACCTGCGCCGTCTTCACGCCGTGGCTGCGGAAGCTCGTCTCGTAGATTTGCGCGAGGCCCATCTGGCCGCACGCGGCGCAGGCCTGCAGTTCGTGGATGTCGGTCGGGCGCGACGTGAAGCCCAGGCGCAGCATGCCTTCGGCGATGGCGCCCGAGGACACGAGCACGACTTCCTTGCCGAGCGAACGGAGCGACGAGATCTGCGCGGCCCAGCGGGCGATGGCTTCGTGATCGAGGCCGCGGCCTTCGTTGGTGACGAGCGAGGAACCGACTTTGACGATGATGCGGCTGGAAGACTGGAGGACGGATTTCATGGCGACGGTCGGATTGACAGGAAGCGTCCTTGCGGGCGCAGGCCGATCAGCGCCAGGCCGACCGCCAGCTCGATCCCGCTGACGACGAACAATAAGCCCTGGGGCAGGCCGATCGCGAAGGCCGCGACGAGACGGCCGAGCGGCTGCGCCAGGATGAACAATGCTGCGAGGTCGCCGAGGATGGGCTGGTCGCCCTGCCTGGCCGCCAGCAGAGCCAGCCCCGCGGTGGCGAGGCGCACTCCGACGTAGAGGGCGAAGAACTGGCTGTAGCCGTTCACGCCCACGGGGAACAGTCCCATCGCATCCGCCACGCGGTCCGGATCCAGCAGGGCCGCGAGCGCGGCCAGCGAATGGGCGGACGCCGCGACCGACAGCAGCTGGCCGCGCAGGCGCGCGCGCCAGGTGCTGCTTGCGGTCGGGGCGAAGGTGACTGCCAACGACTTAATCTTCGAGGATCTTGAAGCGGGGATCGTCCGGATCGATCGACGAGATGCCGCGCGCTTCCTCGGTCATCTGCGTCTCTTCCGAGCGCTGCGCGCTGTGGCGCGTCTCTTCGAGATACTTGTAGATCGCGTGCACGAGGTCTTCGCAGCCTTCGCGGTTCAGCGCCGAGATCTCGAACACGGGGCCCTTGAACCCCATGCGCTTGACGAAGTCCTTGACGACCTTCTTGCGCTCTTCTTCCGGCACGACATCCAGCTTGTTCAGCACGAGCCAGCGCGGCTTGTTGACCAGTTCCTCGTCGTACTTCTCGAGTTCCTTCACGAGCGCCTTGGCTTCCTTGACCGGATCGGTCTTGCCGTCCATCGGGGCGACGTCGACGATGTGCAGCAGCAGGCCCGTGCGGCTCAGGTGACGCAGGAACTGGTGACCGAGGCCGGCGCCTTCCGCCGCGCCTTCGATCAGGCCCGGGATGTCGGCGATGACGAAGCTCTTCGCATGCGACACGCGCACGACGCCGAGGTTCGGATGCAGCGTGGTGAACGGGTAGTCCGCGATCTTCGGGCGCGCGTTCGACACGGCCGTGATGAACGTCGATTTGCCCGCGTTCGGCATGCCGAGCAGGCCCACGTCGGCCAGCACCTTCAATTCGAGGCGCAGCTCGCGGCGCTCGCCGTCCTTGCCGTCCGTCTTCTGGCGTGGCGCGCGGTTGGTCGACGTCTTGAAGTGGATGTTGCCCCAGCCGCCCTCGCCGCCCTTGGCCAGCAGCTCGGTCTGTTCGTGCTCCGTCAGGTCGGCGATGATCTCGCCGGTGACGTCGTCGATGATCAGCGTGCCGACCGGCATGCGCAGGTAGACGTCCTCGGCGCCCTTGCCGTAGCAATCGGAACCGCGGCCCGGCTCGCCGTTGCGCGCCGTGTGGACCTTGGAAAAGCGGAAGTCGACCAGCGTGTTGACGTTGCGGTCGGCGACCGCCCAGATCGAGCCGCCGCGGCCGCCGTCGCCGCCGTCCGGACCGCCGAACGGGCGGAACTTCTCGCGGCGGAACGAGGCGCAGCCGTTGCCGCCGTCGCCGGCGATGACTTCGATGCGTGCTTCGTCGATAAACTTCATGATGAGACCACCAAAACGAAAGGCTGTGTCACTGTTAAAAGCGGACCAGGCGTCCATGATAGACGAACGGCCGCGGAACGTTCCGCACTTAACGGTGACAACGCCGAAAATTAAAAAGGCCCTACCGGAGGGCAGAGCCTATCGATTGCAAGGCTTGACGCCTTACCGGGCGGGGCACGCTTTGACTCAGCCTGCCCCGCTGCGCCGCAATTAAGCAGCGACTGCCTCAGCAGCAACGACGGTCACGAACTGCTTCGAACCGACGCCTTGCTTGACGAACTTGACCGTGCCATCGACCAGGGCGAACAGGGTGTGATCCTTGCCCAGGCCAACGTTGGTGCCCGGACGAACCTGGGTACCGCGCTGACGCACGATGATGCCGCCGGCGTTGATCGCCTGGCCGCCGTAGACTTTCACGCCGAGGCGTTTGCTTTCTGAGTCACGGCCGTTTCGCGTAGTGCCGCCGCCTTTTTTGTGTGCCATTTCAAATGCTCCTTGATTAGCTGAAGAAGGTACGCGCGGCGATTAGCCGTTGATCGCAACCACTTGGATTTCGGTGTAGTTCTGGCGGTGGCCCTGACGCTTCTGGTAGTGCTTACGACGACGCATCTTGAAGATACGCACTTTGTCGTGACGACCATGCGAAACAACAGTCACGCGAACCGAAGCACCTTCCACCAGCGGAGCACCAAACTTGATGCTCTCGCCCTCGCCGACGGCGAGAACCTGATCGATAGTGAGTTCGGAACCAATGTCTGCCGGTATCTGTTCTACTTTGAGTTTTTCGCCAGCGACAACTTTGTATTGCTTGCCACCGGTTTTTATGACCGCGTACATGATTTGAAACCTCATTGATTGTTAAGAAATATTCCCCTCGTCTTGGCGAGGTAAACAGCCGGGGATTCGGGGAACAGAGGATTATACATGGAATGGTGCGCAGCGTCAAAATGGTTGTGGTGCCGCGGCAGCCCCTCGGGCGCCACTGGGAAAGAGGGCGTCTTTTCCTTGCATGTCGTATAATCGCGACTCAACAAAACCTATCCGCATCCAACGTCAGCAGGTCCGCCTTGTCCGCCGCCACCCAAACCGCACAACAGAACCCCATCACCCGCACGATCGCAGCAGACATGGAGGCCGTCAACACGGTGATCCGCGCGCGGTTGCAGTCCGAAGTCGCGCTGGTGAACCAGATCGCCGAGTACATCATCAGTGCCGGCGGCAAGCGGATCCGCCCCGTGCTGGTGCTGCTGCTGGCGAACGCCTACGGCTACAAGGGCGCCGGCCACCATGAGCTGGCGGCCGTCGTGGAATTCATCCACACCGCCACCCTGCTGCACGACGACGTCGTCGACGAATCCTCGATGCGCCGCGGCCGCCAGACCGCGAACGCCATGTTCGGCAACGCCGCGTCGGTGCTGGTCGGCGACTACCTGTACTCGCGCGCGTTCGAGATGATGACGAGCCTGGACAACATGCGCGTCATGCAGATCCTGTCGCGCGCCACGACCGTCATCGCGGAAGGCGAAGTGCTGCAGCTGTTGAACATGCACGATCCGGACGTCACGCAGGAAAGCTATCTGCGCGTGATCCGCTCGAAAACGGCGAAACTGTTCGAGGCGGCCGCGCAACTGGGCGCCCTCGTCGCCGGCGCGAACGACGCCCAGATCGAAGCGGCCGGCGAATACGGCCGCTCGCTGGGCACCGCGTTCCAGCTGATCGACGACGTGCTCGACTACGCGGGCGACGCCGCCGAAATCGGCAAGAACGTGGGCGACGACCTGCGCGAAGGCAAGCCGACCTTGCCGCTCATCTACGTGATGGAAAACGGCACGGCCGAGCAGCGCGAGCTGATCCGCACCTGCATCGAGCAGGGCGACGAAACCCATTTCGACGCCGTGCTGGCGGCCGTCACGAGCAGCGGCGCGCTGGACTTCACGCGCCGCGAAGCGGAGACCGCGGCACGCCGCGCCGCCGCCGCGATCGCCGACCTGCCGCCGAGCGAATACAAGGACAGCCTCCTGCAGTTATGCAGCTTCGCTGTTGACAGAAACCACTGAGGCAACTATAGTAATGCCTTCCCGAGATTTCGGTGACGAAGTCTCAAACAGTCGGGGTGTAGCTTAGCCCGGTAGAGCGCTACGTTCGGGACGTAGAGGCCGGAGGTTCGAATCCTCTCACCCCG